>DATIXW010000031.1:0-2963 GCA_035518135.1 Steroidobacteraceae bacterium | reverse complement strand
CTGCCTTCGGGCGTGATCATCGACGAGTGCGCGAGGGGCAGCGGGTCAACGTGTGACCTGATCCACCGCGGCCCCACCGGGTCGCTGTGGACCGAGACTCCCCAGGACTATGTGTCGGCGAACTACCAGAACATCGGCAAGCTCTCCACGAAGGGCATTGACGTCCTGGCGTCCTACCGCCTCGACCTCCCGAAGGGCAACAAGCTGGCGTTTCAACTGGACGGCACGTACACCATGTCCTTCCTGACGCAGAACATCGAGGGCGGACCGATGTACGACTGCGTGGGCTTCTACGGCCAAATCTGCGGCGCACCGCTACCAGCCTGGCGCCACGTGTTAAATTCGACCTGGCAGACGCCTTGGGCGGGTCTTGATCTCACTTTCCGGTGGCGCTTCATCGGGCCGTCCTCGGTCGATGGCACGAGCCAGAATCCACAGATGACGGGCCCCTACTACGTGGGCGCAGACCACATCCCGGGGTACAACTATCTCGACTTCTCCGCCGCCATGCCGATTGGCAGCAACGTCGATTTGCGCGTGGGTGTCAACAACATCGCAGACAAGAATCCGCCGCTCGTTCCGTCGGACAGCTGTCTGACCATTACTTGCAACGACAACACTTGGGTGGGCACCTACGACGCCTTGGGCCGGTACATCTACGGCCACATTACAATCAAGTTCTAAGCGCAACCTCGAATCTTGATCGTGAGTAATCGGCGGCGGGCCACGGGGCCCGCCGTTTTTTTGCGGTGCGAAATTTAAGTCAGGGCGGTAACCAGCGAGGCTACCGGGCTGCTGGTTGCAGCCCGCCGCTGTGATACGAGCACGCCTGCGGCAGACTACTGCACGCGCCGCACGTGGTAGCTGTGATGATCGGCCGCGATCAGCAGGTACGAGCCGAGGGCCCCGCGTTTAACGCGCACCTTGTCATCCGGGCGCAGCCGTGAGTCCGACGCATTGAAGGTCCAGACCTGGCCGTTATCGAGCGTCACATAGATGTTATCCAGGCGATCCGTCGTGATCTGCATTACGACCGCCTGGACATACTCAGGCTCACTCGGGGCACTCTGTTCGTGCTTGCTCAGTCCGAAGTTCTGCGGCGCCGCAGTCGCGGGTGCATCCTGGGCGGCAGCGGCAGCTGCAGCCGGGGCTGCCGCTGAGGCCCCTGTCGCTGACCGCGCGGGCGACGCCGCTGCCACAGCCGGGGGCGGCGGCGTGCGGCGGGCCAGCGTGTCGTAGCAGGCGAGCCGCTGATCGGCGCCCACGATCGTGGCACAGCGGGCCAGATCGGAAGCCAAACTGGACCCGGCTGCGCTCACGGGGACCACCCACTGGAGCACGCCTAACACGAGCCCAGCGCCGGCGGCCGGGAAACGGGCTTTCAAAGCCCCTCGCCGGCGGCGACGGCGTAGTACTCCACGTACGTCTCGGTGATGACTTTGATCAATTCGCGCTCGGCAGCGGTCAGGAGCGGATTCCAGATGTCGAATATCAGGATCGCCCGTGGCGTGTCGGACAGATTCCACGCGTCGTGCTCGATCGTGTCGTCAAACACCCAGGCCTTGCCCGGCACCCATTCGCGGGAAGTGCCCCCGACGCGAAAGCCGCAGCCGGGCGGCACGATGAGCGGCAGATGCACCGTGAGACGGGTGTTGGTGACGCCGGTGTGCGGCGGGATCTTGGTATTGGCATCCAAGAGCGAGAAGAAGGCTGTCGGCGCCCTCGCGCTGATCCGCGGACGTGGCACAACAGCTGCCTCGAGCACTCGCGCTGTCGTCGGGCAGCGGGCGAGGTGCCCGGGATTGGGTGCACTCTGGTTCCAGAGGAAATAGGCGCTCCAGGCACGCGAACGGTTCAGGTCCCGCCACTGATCCAGCGGCATGCTGGCCGGAAAGTCGATATAGGGCTGCAGGCCCTCGCGGTCCGACACCAGCACCCGCAGCAGCTCGGCGCGGATCTCATCGCTCGCCGCCTCGATCGCATCGAGCCAGGGAAAGTCGGCGCGCTCGAAAAACTCGACGGCCGGCAGTTCGGGAAAATACATCCAGGTCGGCTGCGCATGGTAAGCGCTGCGCTTGCCCACCAGGATCTCAAGACACGCATCGACGCGCCGCTGGCTGGCGCCGCCATAGCGCGCGCGTACAGCCGCGAGCGGCTGTTGGAGCTGCGCCAGGAATTGCTCCTGATCGCCCTGCACGAGGGACCTGGCATGCGCGAGCGCCTCGCGCACCGCAGCCGGAACTTCGGCGTTCGGCGCAACACAGGCAAGCGCATTTTGGTACATGCGCGCCGCATTGCGCACATCGCCGGTTTCTTCCAAGTAAGCCCCTTTTTGCAGCAGTGCCGACAGGTGCCGCGGCTCAAGCTGCAGCGCCTTGTCGAGCGCATCGAGCTCCTCGGTGCGCCGGCCGAGTGCTTTCAGGCTGCTCGCGAGGTTGGCCCAGAGCGAGGGATGGCGGGGGTCAGCGGTCGTGGCGCGTACGAACAGGGCGTGCGCCTCGGCGGCCGAGCCGCGCCCCATCATGCGCACGCCGAGCTCATTCAGTACCGCCGGATGGTTCGGTGCCCGCTGCGCGGCGCCGATCAGCAACTGATCGGACTCGCTCGCCCGTCCGGCCGCCGCGGCCGCCTTGGAGGCCTGGACCGCTCGCAGAATCGCTGCGTCCTCGACCGCAGCCGGATTTACCGTATTCACGCTACCATCCTTGCACGCTTCGCCTTGCGGGCCACAATTGTAGCGCCAGCCCACGCATCCGGGTCAGCGTTGACTCATCGGGGCGGGTCCGTTTAGATACCGCCCCCTTGCCGCCGCCGCGGGGGCGGCCGCGATGAGGCGGCAACGGCTCATCCGACGGGAGTTGCTCTTGACCGCTACGGCCTCGATCGATCTTGCGCTGATGCGCGCGTCCAGGCTACTGGATTCAGACCCGCAGGCCGCCGCGCAACGCGCCGCGGAGATCATC
>DATIXW010000030.1:0-9961 GCA_035518135.1 Steroidobacteraceae bacterium | reverse complement strand
GACCCGAAGACCGTGTTCGTGAAGCTGCGCGAGCTGCGTAACAAGTGGTAGCGCCTTAGGCGGCGCGCCTAGCGAGCCGCCTTCAGGTAGCGGTCCATCCACTCGAGGTAGCGCTGCGAGCGGTCCACGAGGAAGCTCGGGCGCGTCAGCGAGTGGAACTGCCCGGGGTAGACGATCAGCTGCGCGGGCACGCCGAGCGTGCGCAGCGCCTGATACATCTGCTCACCGCCGGCGAGTGGGACGTTGAAGTCCTGCGTGCCACCGAGGAACAGGGTCGGCGTGCGGATACGGTCGGCGTGAAAGAAGGGGTAGGAGACTTTCAGCCACAGCGCCGTGTCCTGCCAGGGCGGTCCGAGCTCGGCGTTGTACTGCACGACGTACTCGTCCGCGCCGTACATGCCCGTCTGGTTGCCGCTGCCCGCGCCGCTGATCGCCGCCTTGAAGCGCGTATCGCTCGCGATGGTGTAGTCGGTGAGGATGCCGCCGTAGCTCCAGCCGCCGATCCCGAGCCGCTGCGGGTCGGCGATCCCCTGGGATACGGCGTAATCCACACCGGCCAGCAGGTCCTCGACCTCCTTGTGCCCCCAGTCCGCGCCGATCGTGCGCGCATAGGCGGCCCCGCGCCCGGTGCCGCCGCGGTAGTTGACCGCCAGCACCACGTAGCCGTGGGTGGCAAACAGCTGCCGCTCGAGCGGCGGCCCGTAGCCCCACAGCTCGAGCGAATGATCGTCCTGGCCGTTCGGGCCGCCGTGGATCCACAGGATCGTCGGGTAACGGCGCGCCGGCACGTAGTCGGGCGGCTTCACGATCTGCCCGTGGACCTCGGTGCCCCCGCGGCTGGTGAAGCGAATGTCCGTCACCGAGCCGAGGCTCAGCTCGGCAAACAGCGCCTGGTTATGCGCGCTCAGGGGACGCAGTTTTCCCTGCTCGAGCGCGTACACCTCAGGCGGCGCGTGATCGCTCGAGACGAGTACGGCGGTGTGACCCTGGGCGGCGACCAGCTCGTGCACGACCACCTCGCGCGCGAGCGGCGTCACGACGCCTGAGGCGAGCTCGACCGCGGCCGGGTACTGGTAGCCGTCATCCTCGACCGCGAACAGGAGCGAGCGGCCGTCGGCGGAGAAGCTCGTGGCGAGCACCGCGCGATCGAGCCCCGCGGTGAGCGCTCGCACCTTGCCGGTGCCGACATCGGCCACGGCCAGCACGTCGGTGATGTAGGCGTTGAACTTCGGCGCATCGCCCTGCAGGAACGCGAGCTGCCTGCCGTCCGGACTCCACGCGAGCTTCTGGTGGTTGGGCGAGAACGTGCTCAGGAGCTTGACCGCCGGGGCCCCGGCGCTCGCAGCCACGATGTAGATGTCATCGCGCCCGACGTCGCGCGCCGTGCCGATGGCGGTGCCGACGAAGGCGATCTGGCGGCCATCGGGGGAGAAGGCCGGCGCGCTGTCCTCGCGCATGCTCTCGGCCGTGAGCGCCGCGCACTCGCCCGAGCGCACGTCGAGCAGATACAGGTGCGTGCGCATGCCGGCGGTGAGGTAGCCGCGCTTGTCCTGCTTGAACTGGAAGGCATCGATCACCAGCGGCTTCACCGTCTTCGCCGCGCCCTTGGCCTTGCCCCCGCCCTCGGCCTCGGCGCTCATCACCAGGACCACGTGCGCGCCATCGGGTGACCATTCGTAGCTGCTGATCTCACCACTCACGTGGCTCACGGCGCGCGCCTCGCCACCGCGGCGGTCGAGCAGCCACAGCTGCGTGCCGCTGTCCTCGGGGCGCGCCGCGAGAAAGCTCAGGTAGCGTCCGTCGGGACTGAAGCGCGGTTCCCACACGCTCTCGCCGTGGGTCAGGGGTCGGCCCTCGCCATGCGCCCACTCCGCGCTCCACAGCGCGCTGCGACTCTCGTCCGCCTCCTTGTCGTAGCTCGTGACCAGATAGGCCACGCTCGCGCCGTCGGGCGCGATCTGCAGGTCCGAGAGCGCCTGGAAGCGATACCAGTCCTCGGGCTCGATCGCACGGCCGGCGAGGGCGGCGGGCGGTCCGAGGCACACGATCAGCAACAGCAGGGGCGACAGGAGTTTTAGACGCACGATAGATCCCCACCACGGCATGGCCGCGGTTCTTGAGGTGAATGCAGCGGCGGCACACCGATGCGGTAGGCGCCACGAACGGCGCGCAAGTTTACCCTGAGGCGCCCGCGCTTGGCAGCGCCGCCGAGGGCTGCGACCCCCGTGCTAGGCTTGCCTGCGACGTGAACGCACCGCAACCGCCAGCTACATTCGAGGAGGCACGCCGGCAGGCGCATGCGGCGCTGCGGGCCGGGCGCGCCGCCACCGCGGAGCGAGGGCTGCGCGCACTCCTCGCGCAGGTCCCGGAGGAGGTGAACTGCCTGTGGCTCCTGGGCGTGGCGCTCCTCGATCAGAATCGCACCGAGGAGAGCCTCGCAACTCTGCAGCGCGCACTCGCGCATGCGCCGGACTTCGCCCACGCGCGTGTCGATCTCGCGCGCGCCTATCGGGCCGCCGGCTGCCCCGGGCAGGCGCGCGAAGAGGTGCGCCGCGTACTCGAGTCCCATCCGCACCACCACCGTGCGTGGCTCGCGTACGGGGATGCTCTGGCCGACCTGCAGCAATACGACGATGCGCGCATCGCCTTCGAGCGGGCACGACTCACGGATCCGGAGCGCCAGCGCGTGGAGGCCGCGACCGCCGCACTGGTGGCCGATGATCGAAAAAAAGCGGAAGAGCTCTTCAGAGCCATCCTGCAGACTGATCCGAGCCATGTCGCAGCGCTGGTCGGCCTCGCCGCTGTCTCACTCGCGGCCGAACGGCTAGCCGATGCCGAGCGCCTGCTGCGTCATGCACTGAAGCAGTCCGAGCACCTCCCGCTCATCTGGCGCGGACTGGGTCCGGCGCTGCTCGCGCTCGGGCGCGTGCAGGCAGCCGAGGAGGCCGCACGCCGCGTACTGAAGATCGAGCCCGAGAACCCACAGTCCTGGACCACGGTGGCGACGGTTGCGACGCGGCTGCTGCGGCAGGAGGAGGCCCTCGAGGCTTATGAGAAGGCGGCGGTCCTCCAGCCGAAGGAGATGCGCATCCGGCTCTCGATGGGGCACGTACAGAAGACCCTCGGGCGGCGCAGCGACAGCGAGGCCTCCTATAAGGCGGCCCTGCAGATGTGTCCGGCTCAGGGCGAGGCGTACTGGTCCCTCGCGGATCTCAAGAACTACGCATTCAGCGACGCGGAAATCTCCGCCATGCAGGGCTTACTGGCGAGCGATGAGTGCCCCCGCAAGGAGACGGCACAGCTGCATTTTGCACTGGGAAAAGCGTTCGAGCAGCGCCGGGATTACCCGCAGGCCTTCAGCCACTACGCGCAGGGCAATGCGCTGCGCCGCCTCGATGCGCCCTTTGACATCGAGGGTTTTGAGCGCCGCAGCGCGCGCATACGCGAGTTCTTCAATGCGCCGTACTTTGCGAAGCACGCGGGTAGCGGACACCCGAGCCGCGCCCCGATTTTCATCGTCGGCCTGCCGCGCTCCGGATCCACGCTGCTCGAGCAGATCCTTGCCAGCCACTCCCGCGTTGAAGGTACGATGGAGCTGCCGAACATCATCACGTTCGTGCACCAGCTTGATGACATGGCGCCGGGTCGCGACGGCTACCCGCAAATACTGAGCAGCATCCCGCCCACACAGCTGACCCTTCTCGGGAGTCGCTACCTGGAAGACACCGCGCCGCTGCGAGCGGCGACGCGTGAGCACTTTACCGACAAGCTGCCCAACAACTTCAGCCACGTCGGTTTCATCCACACCATCCTCCCGGGGGCGGCCGTCATCGATGCCCGGCGCCACCCGATGGATGCCTGCTTCAGTAACTATAAGCAGCATTTCGCTTCCGGTCAGACCTTCAGCTACGACCTCGGGGAGCTCGGGCGCTATTACCGCTGCTATCTGTCGCTTATGGACCACTGGGATGCCGTACTGCCGGGCAAGGTGCTGCACGTGCAGTACGAGGACGTGGTCCGCGAACCCGAAACGCAGATCCGACGACTGCTCGAGCACTGTGGGCTCGACTTCGAGCCTGCCTGCCTGGATTTCCATCGCACGCGCCGCGCGGTGCGCACTGCCAGCGCCGAGCAGGTGCGCCAGCCGATTTATACCTCCGGGGTCGCCCATTGGAGGCACTTCGAGCGCGAACTCGAGCCGCTGCGAGCCGCCCTGGGCGATGCGCTCGCCCGCTTCGACTGAGCGGGGTGACAGCTCTGCCTCGGCAGATCCTTGTTGAACGATCGTTGACTAACTGGCTTGCCTCAAAGGATGATCCGCTCAGCGCACCCGGTCGCAGCGCCGGGGTTGTTACTTTCTAGCAACAAGTGTTTAGGGAGTTGACCGATGCATGCACGTAGGCAAAGCCGCATGGCCCGCAGTTCGGCGCAGGGCTCCCAGGCGCTCCCCCGTCGGACCCAGGTCAGCATCGCCGTTGCCACGGCGCTCGCAGGCGCCGCGCTGCCCTGCACCCTGGCGCGCGCAGCGGCCGCCGCCGATGCCGCCGCGACACCGGGGGGCCTGCAGGAGGTCGTGGTCACCGCGCGCAAGCGCGAGGAGAACCTGCAGGACGTTCCGATCAGCATGGACGTCTTCACTTCCAAGGACATGCAGAATCTCGGGATCACGAGCCTCGATGACTACGTTCAGAAAGATCCCAGCCTCTCCTTCGTGAGCGTAGGTCCGGGAACCCAGGTCGTGGTGATGCGCGGCGCCTCGGACGGCAGCAGCCCCAACTATTCGAATACCTCCGCCGTGGGATTCTTCTTCGAAGACAGCTCCCTCAGCTGGGGGAGCGTGCAGCCGGACCTGCACCTTTACGACATGGAACGCATCGAGGTGCTGAGCGGCCCCCAGGGGACCACGTTCGGGGCCGGCTCGATGACGGGGGCGGTTCGCTACATTACCAACAAGCCGGACGTGAACTCGGTGAGCGCCGGGGTCGATTTCAACGCCGGACAGATCCAGAACGGGCAGCAGAATTGGACCTACGAGGGGTTCTTCAACGTCCCGATCATCGAGGGAGTCCTGGGCTTTCGCGCTTCCGGTTTCAGTGACTCGCACGGTGGCTTCATCGACAACCAGCTCACCACGCGCACCTGGGTGAACGGCACGGTCTCCAACAACGCCCCCTGGGCGCGCAACGATTACAACCGCAGCCACAACGAAGGTGGTCGTGCGGCCCTGAAATACGTACTCAATGACAAGTGGAGCGGGACGCTCATCTACGATTACCAGCGCCTTTCCACACTGGGCGCGTGGGATGAGGATCCGACGCTGCAACCGCGCACGGTCGAGCGCTTCGGACCTGAGTCGCATGATTTCCAGTCCAAAATCGTGAATCTGCACGTCGACGGCGACATTGGCATTGCCGACCTTGTCTTTGCCAGCACCTACTGGTCGATCCCCACGCGCCAGCAGAATGAATACTCGCAGTACATGCAGAACTTCAATTGGGGCGCCCCGGACGCCGGGTTCCCGGGTACCCAAGAGGGCCTCACCTGCCTTAACGACCCCTATTTCGGTGGCGGTCCGTATAGCGGCTGCAATGTCCCGACCCAGTCCTACGAGTACCACACCAACCCGGAGCGCTGGTCCGATGAACTGCGGCTGCTCTCCAAGACCGGCGGTCGCCTGCACTGGCTCGTCGGCGCCTATTGGGAGAAGACCCGTGACAAGAATTCCGGCAGCACCTATTACATACCGGGGCTGCGCACGAACGGTAAGGCTTACGAGCACTTCAACTACTACTACAACGCGTACGCGTACACGAACCCGACGACATCACTGCCTGCCGGGACGTGGTACGCCTACACGACCCGCTCGGACTACCTGCAGACGACTGAGTTCATCAACATCAACTTCGACCTGACGGACAAGCTCAATGTGGAAGCCGGCACGGTGCACTTTCACTCCGATGCCACGTACTACAGTCCCTACGGTCAATTCACCTACGCCCCGACCACACCCGCCCTGAGCCAGAACACCTCGCACAAGTGGGACAGCCGCTTCGGGGTCAATTACAAGTTCACCGACAAGGTGCTCGGTTACGCGCTCTTCTCGCAGGGCTTCCGCGACGGCGGCGCCAATTCCGGCTATCCGCAGAGCTGCTACGACAGTGGTGTCCCTCACAGCTACACGCCCGATACGATCGATAACTACGAACTCGGCTGGAAGAGCACCAGCCTCCAGGGTCGCTTGATCTGGAACGGCGCGCTCTACGACATGGAGTGGAAGCAATTCCAGACGATCATCTACGACCCGCTGGTGTGCGCACCCAGCAGCTATTACGTCAATGTGGGCGATGCGCGCATCTACGGCGGCGAAACCAACGCCGACTACAAGATCAACGACAACTGGTCAGTACAGGCCGCAGCAACCTACGACGACGCGCGCATCATCTCGAGCCCCTATGCGGTGTTCCAGCAGGAGGTCAACGAGCGATTGCCCTTCTCGCCCTACTTCAGCTGGAGCTGGAACGTGCGCTACGAGGCTCCGCTCAAGGCGAACCTCAAGGGCTACGCGCAGTTCGACATGACTCACAAGGGCGATATGTGGAACGACCTAAGTCCCGACAGTACCTTCACCGGACTGCCCCGCGTCCTGCAGCCCGGCTATACCCTCATGAACGTGCGCTTCGGACTGAACCCCGCAGGCGGACACTGGCTGGCGGAGCTCTACGTCACCAACCTCACCGACAAGAACGCGATCATCTACAGCAACACCGGCAACTACGACCTGCGACTAACCACCAACGAGCCGCGCGTGTACGGGCTGCGGGTCAACTACCGCTTCGGCAAGGAAGTGAACACCGAATAAGGCCGGCGCGTGTCCGGGGATGCCTCAGGCGGCCGCAAAGATCGCGTTGCGGCCGCCTAACCGCTACCCTAGGCGCGCCATGCATTCAGACTTCTACCGCCGCTGCTTCCTCATCGTCACGGCGGTCGTCCTCGGGTACCTCGCCTATCGCATCGTGGCGCCGCTCCTGGGCATCCTCGGCTGGGGAATCGTCCTGGCGTTCTCGCTCTACCCGCTGCACGAGCGGCTGACGCGCAAGTTCAAGGGCCGCAATTCCCTCTCCGCCGGCCTCATCGCGGGCGTGACGCCCTTCGTGGTGTTCGTGCCCCTCTCGGTCCTCGGTGCCGTGTTCGCCGGCCAGGTGGCGCGCATCATCGCCTACCTCAGTGGCCCGATGGACCTCTCCTACCCTGAGCTCGTGCACCGGCTCTCCAGCTACCCCCTCATCGGGCGCTCCGTGGAATGGGTGCAGGAGAACACCGCGGTCAGCGCCGAGCAGGTGCAGGGTTGGATCACCGACGGACTGCAGGTGATCCTCAAGAGCGCCGCCTCGATGGGCGGGAGCGTGGCGCTGAACGTCTTCGGCACCCTCATCGGCTTCTTCATCATGATCTTCGCGCTCTTCTTCCTGCTGCGCGACGGGCGCACGATGGTCGAGAACCTGGTGCAGCTCGTGCCCGTGGAGCGCACCCGCCGCAGCGAGTTGCTGAAATACCTCGGCGAGGTCACGCGCGCCGTCGTGTTCGGTTCCACCGCAACCGCGGTGGTACAGGGCCTGTTCGTCGGCTTCGGGTTCGCCTTCGTCGGACTGCCCTCGCCGGTGGTGTTCGGCGTCATCGCCACCATCGCCGCCTTCCTGCCGGTCGGCGCCGGCATCGTGCTGGTCCCGGCGGTGCTGTATCTGGGGTTTTCGGGGCATCTCGGGGCCGCCACCTTCCTGGCCATCTGGACCGGCGTCATGTGGCTGCTCGAGACGTTCATGCGGCCGCTGCTCACCGCGCGGCACGCCCAGGTCTCGACGCTTGCGATCTTCATCGGCGCCATCGGCGGGGTTGCCGCCTACGGGATCCTCGGGCTCATCATCGGGCCGGTGCTGTTGAGCTTCATCGTGGCCCTGCTGCGCTTCGCCCGGGAGAATCCGCTCACCAGCACCTGAAGCGGGGGCGTTTCCCGTAAAATGCGCCCCCCTATGGATCTGTCCCCGATCCTCAATCCCCTGAACGACGCGCAGCGCGCGGCGGTCACCGCCCCGCTGGGCGCGGTGCTCGTGCTGGCCGGCGCGGGCAGCGGCAAGACGCGCGTGCTCACGCATCGCATCGCCTGGGTGATCCAGGCGGAAGGAGCCTCCCCGCACAACATCCTGGCGGTGACCTTCACCAACAAGGCCGCGGGCGAGATGCGCGGTCGCGTCGAACAGTTGCTCGGCATCCCGGGGAGCTCACTGTGGATCGGCACCTTCCACGGCATCGCGCACCGCCTGCTGCGCATCCACTGGCGCGAGGCGAACCTCGTGCAGGGCTTCCAGATCATGGACTCCGAGGACCAGCAGCGCCTGATCAAGAAGCTCATCCGCTCGCTCGAGCTCGATGAGACGCGCTGGATTCCGCGCGAGGTGCAGTGGTTCATCAACTCGAACAAGGACGAGGGTCGCCGCCCGCAACACCTGAAGGACGAAGCCGACCCGACCCGCGGCCAGTTCATCAAGCTGTATGCCGCCTACGAGGCCGCGTGCGCGCGCAACGGCGTGGTCGACTTTGCCGAGCTCCTGCTGCGTGCCTTCGAGCTGTGCCGCGACAACCCGCAGCTGCTCGAGCACTACCGCCGCCGCTTCCGTCACGTGCTGGTCGATGAGTTCCAGGACACGAACGCCATCCAGTACGCGTGGCTGCGGCTGCTCGCGCCGGGGATCCCGGATGCGCACGGCCAGGCGAGCTATCCGTTCGTGGTGGGGGACGATGACCAGGCCGTCTACGGGTGGCGGGGAGCACGTCCGGAGAACCTGCAGGACTTCCGCCGCGATTATCCGGGCGCGCAGCTGTTTCGCCTCGAGCAGAACTACCGCTCGAGCGCCAACATTCTCGAGGCCGCCAACGGCCTGATCGCCCACAACGCCGGCAGGCTCGGCAAGAAGCTCTGGACCAGCGGCGCCAAGGGCGAGCCGATCCGGCTGTATACCGCCTTCAACGAGCGCGACGAGGCGGAATTCGTCACCCATCGCATCCGCGAGCACGTCGCCAACGGCGGCCTGCGGCGCGAGATCGCGATCCTGTATCGCTCGAACGCGCAGTCGCGCGTGCTGGAGGAGGCGTTCCTGTCCGCGCGTGTGCCGTACCGCGTGTACGGCGGCCTGCGCTTCTTCGAGCGCGCCGAGATCAAGGACGCGCTCGCCTACCTGCGCCTGATCGCGAACCGCCGCGACGACGCCTCCTTCGAGCGCGTCGTGAACCTGCCGACCCGTGGGGTGGGCGCGAAGAGCATGGACGTGCTGCGCGAGCAGGCGCGCGGCGCAGGCATATCGCTGTGGGAGGCCGCAGGGGCGGCGCTCGGCAGCGCCGCCCTCGGGGCCAAGGCGGCCGCCGCGGTGCACGGCTTCATGGGCCTGATCGAGCGCCTGGCGCGCGAGGGCGCGGGGCTTGCACTGCACGAGCAGGTGGACCAGATGCTGAAGGCGAGCGGCCTGATCGAGCATTACCGCCGCGAGAAGGCCGAGCGCGGCGAGGCGCGCGCGGAGAACCTGGACGAGCTGGTGAGCGCGGCCCGCGGCTTTGCCCCCGAGACGAGCGAGCTCCCCCCCCTCGAGGCGTTCCTGGCGCACGCGGCGCTCGAGTCCGGCGAGGGCCAGGCGGATGAGTGGGAGGACTGCGTGCAGATGATGACGCTGCACACCGCCAAGGGCCTCGAGTTCCCGGTGGTGTTCATCTGCGGCATGGAGGAGGGCCTGTTTCCCCATCAGATGTCCATCGCGGAGGAGGGGCGGCTGGAGGAGGAGCGGCGCTTGTGCTATGTCGGTATCACCCGCGCCGCGCGCGAGCTGTACCTTACCTATGCCGAGAGCCGGCGCCTGCATGGCAGCGAGACCTTTCCCCGGCCGTCGCGCTTTTTGAGCGAGATCCCTGCCACGCT
>DATIXW010000029.1:0-3700 GCA_035518135.1 Steroidobacteraceae bacterium | reverse complement strand
AGCCTGGAAGCCGCCAATCCCTCCTTCGTCGACGGCACCACCAACGGCGGGGAGCGCATCCAGGCACAGCTCGGCTACTTCCGCCCCTTCCCCGGCTACGCCCACTACCGCGCCCCGATCCGCCAGCTCTACATGACCGGTCCGCACTGCCACCCCGGTGGCGGCATCTCGGGCGCCGGCTCCATCACCGCCCGCGTGCTGCTACAGGACCAGGGCATCCGCGCGTCCTGAAGCAGCGCGCCGCCACACTATTGCCGCAGGAGCTCATTCGTGAAACGCATCCCCAAGTACACCGCGCTCGTCATCCAGCCGCACGTCCACGTCGCCGAGAACCGCGAGGACATCAGGGGCAACCTCGAGCGCGTCTGCAATCTCATCGACTTCGGCGCCGGCTACTTCTGGGAGCTGCCGGCGCGCCTGGTGGTACTGCCGGAGTACTTCCTGCAGGGCGTGACCACCCCGGGTAAGGGCGAGCACGGCATCGACAGCTTCATGAAGAAAGCCATCGAGCTGGACGGGCCGGAACTGAAGCGTCTGGGCGAGAAGGCGCGCGAGTACAACCTCTACATCGCCGGCGGCGGTGTCGTCGAGAAGGTCAAGCAGTTCCCGGACCGCTGGTTCAACACCGCCTTCATCATCGGTCCCTCCGGGGAGGTGATCCTGCGCTACCACAAGTGGCACATTCCAGCCTCGATCGGCCTCGGCACGAGCCCACATGACATGCTCGATGAGTACCGCGCCGCCTTCGGCGCCGACATCAGGAACCTCTTCCCGGTCGTTGATACCGAGATCGGCAAGCTCGGCACCATGACCTGCCACGACGGCTGCACGCCGGAGGTCTCGCGCGCGCTCGGCTACAACGGCTGCGAGGTGATCTGTCACCCGGTTGCACTGCAGGAGGTCGAGGGCGTGAGCGCGCCGTGGGATTTCTGGCGCTTCACGCGCCGCACGCGCGCGCACGACAACATGGCGTACCTGCTGGGCTCGAACTGGGGTACGGTCGAGTATGGCTACTACCCGCGCGCGTTCTGCCCGGGCGGCTCGTTCATCATCGACTACACCGGCATGATCCTGCGCGAGGCCCCCTATCCCCAGGAGCAGGTAATCGCCGCGACCATCGACATCGAATCGCTGCGCGAGCACCGCTCCCGCTGCAACCATAACTGCTGGGTTGACCTGCGCACGGAGGGATTCCGGCAGATCTACGAGAAGCCCATCTACCCGCCCAACCAGTTCCCCTCCGGGCGCCCGCCGCGCACGCTCGCGGACAAGATGGGCCCGGTGAAACAGGTGTTCGCCGACCTCTACGGCCGCGGCCAGTTCACCCCGCCGGCGGGGCTGAGCGTCGCGGACATGCCGCAGCTGCACGAGGAACGCGTACACGAGGCGCAGCGCACCGGCACACTGCGCAAGAGCTGACTTAGACTTGCAACCACGGAGCTCGACGGACGTGAAAGTGACCAGCGGACTTGCGGATGTGGACTTCACCGTGGACTCGATCTCGCGCGAGGACTCGCATCTCGTCGTGCGCGACGCCGCGCGCGGCGCGGGCGTGCCAACGGTGGTCTACGTCAGCCCCCAGGACATCGTCGCAGGACTGAAGGCGCTGCTGCGCAGCCCGCGCGCGCTCGCGCTGGTGCTGACCGCGCCCTTCCGCCGCCAGCCCGTCACGCCCGCGCCGCTCCCGGGCGAGGCCTGGCACGACGACGTGAACAACCCCTGGCTCTAGCACCGCATGCGCATCGTCGCCTTGGGTGAACTGCTGCTGCGCCTGAGGGCGCCGGGGGCCGAGCGCCTCCTGCAGGCTCCGCACCTGGAGGCCGGCTTCGGCGGCTCGGAATTCAACGTGCTGGCCTGCCTCAGCCGCTGGGGGATGAGTACCGACTACGTGAGCGCTCTGCCGCAGGCGGGACTTGGGAACGCAGCGCTCGCGACGCTGCACGCGCATGGCGTGGGTACGCGCTTCGTGCAGCGCGCGGAAGGGCGCCTCGGGCTCTACTTCCTCGAGTCCGGCAGCGGCGTGCGCGCCCCGCGGGTGCTGTACGACCGCGCCGGCAGCGTCTTTGCGCTCAGTGCGCCGGCTACCTTTGACTGGGAGGCGATTCTTGCGGGCGCCCACTGGCTGCACCTGAGCGGTATCACGCCGGCGGTGAGCGAGACGGCCGCGGCAACCGCCGTGGCGGCGGCGCGCGCCGCGCAGGCCGCGAACGTGCCGCTGTCACTTGACATCAATATGCGTGCGCAGCTGTGGGCGCTTTCCGGGCGTGATCCGCTGGCAACGCTGGCGCCACTCCTGGCGCACGCGCGCGTGGTCTTTGCGACCCCTGCAGATGCGCCGGTGTGCCTGCCCGCGGCGCAGCGCGCGGGCAGCGAGAGCGCCGCGGGCTTTGCCGCCGCCATATTCGCGCACTGCCCCAGGCTCGAGCTGCTGGTGAGCGCGGGCAAGCGCGGCGCGAGCGCTACCGACTTCACGCTCTTCGCCAGCGCGCAGCGTCGTGGCGCCGCCATCATCAGCGGTCGCGAGATCGTCGTGGCTGCGGCCATCGAGCGCATTGGCGCGGGAGATGCGCTGGTGGCGGGATGCCTCTATGGCCTGCTCGCCGGCTGGCCCGAGCAGCGCTGGCTCGATTTCGCACTCGCCGCGCAGGCGCTCAAGCACACGATTCCCGGCGACATCAACCTCGTGAGTCGCGAGGAGGTCGAGGCAGTCGTCGGCGGCGTCTCGCCGCTGCGGGTGCAGCGCTAGGACTTCGCTCACCAGTTCCACATGGTGCCGTCTTCCAGGCGGTTGACGGGCAGGTAAGCGCGCCGGTACGGGTACTGCGCCGCGAGCTTCTCGTCGATGTCCACGCCATGGCCGACGCTCTCCCCCGTGTTGAGGGCCCCGTCCTTGAAGAAATAGGCGTGCGGGAAGACCGCGTCGGTCTCCGGGGTGTGGCGCATGTACTCCTGGATGCCGAAGTTGGGTAGCGCGGTGTTCAGGTGCAGCGACGCCCCCATGCACACCGGGGACAGGTCGGTGGCGCCGTGGCAGCCGGTGCGCACCTGGCTGAGGCTCGCGAAGTCGGCGATGCGCTTCAGGTGCGTGATGCCGCCGGCGTGCACCACGGTCGTGCGGATGTAGTCAATCAGCTGTTCTTCGATCAGCTCCTTGCAGTCCCAGATGCTGTTGAACACCTCCCCCACTGCGAGCGGGGTGACCGTGTGCTGGCGGATGAGTCGAAACGCCGCCTGGTTCTCCGCCGGCGTCGCATCCTCCAGCCAGAACAGCGCGTAGGGTTCGAGCGCCTTGCCGAGGCGCGCCGCCTCGATGGGCGTCAGGCGGTGGTGCACGTCGTGCAGCAGGTGCAGATCGAAGCCGAAGCGCGCGCGCAACGCCTCGAACAGTTTCGGCGTATGTGCCAGGTACTGCGGCGTCGACCAGTGGTTCTCGCTCGGCAGCGCCGCATCGGCCGGCTCGTAGAACATCTTGTCGGCGGACACCCCGTAGGTCGAGACGAGCCCCGGGACGCCGCTCTGGGCGCGGATGGCGCGGTAGCCGAGCGCCCGGTAGCGCGCCACCTCGTCGCAGGTCTCGGCGATGTCGCGCCCGTTGGCGTGCCCGTACACCAGCACCTCGCGGCGCGAACGTCCACCGAGCAGCTGGTAGAGCGGCAGCCCGGCGACCTTGGCCTTCAGGTCCCACAGCGCGGTGTCAACC
>DATIXW010000028.1:0-2905 GCA_035518135.1 Steroidobacteraceae bacterium | reverse complement strand
ACTACGGTCTGGTGATCCCGGATGAGAACAAGACGCTGCGCGAAGGGGCGGTGCGCCCGTGGCAGAGCGAGTCGTACAAGGAGTGCCAGGAGGATCTGGAGAAGCACGCCAAGAAGCGCGGCGTGAGTCTGGACCGGCCCTGGCGCGAGCTCACCCGCGAGGAGCGCCACTGGGTGATCGAGGGCGAGGGCCCGTGGGACAAGGGCCACTGGTACGGCATCCGCCGCTTCTTCGACTGGCTCGAAACACGCGCCTACAAGATGCACGTGCGGGTACTGCTGTCACGCTATCGCGCCTACACGCCCTGCGATGCCTGCGGCGGCGCGCGGCTGCGCACCTACGGGCTGCTGTGGCGCGTCGGCAGTGAGGAGCTGGCCACGCAGACCCTGGCCGGCCGGCCGCGCTTTCGTCCGCAGGGGGTCTCCTGGAGCGCGCAGACGCTGGAGGCGATGCCGGGCCTGTGCCTGCACGATCTGATGCTGCTGCCGGTGGAGCGCGTGGTGGCCTTCTTCCGTGCTCTGCAGCTGCCGGCGCCGCTGGACAAGGCCACCGACCTGCTGCTGGCTGAGCTGCGCAGCCGTACCGGCTTTCTCTCGGATGTGGGGCTGGCCTATCTCACGCTGGACCGGCAGTCGCGCACGCTCTCCGGCGGGGAGGTCCAGCGCATCAATCTGACCACCGCGCTGGGCACCTCCTTGGTGAACACCCTGTTCGTGCTCGATGAGCCCTCGATCGGACTGCATCCGCGGGACATGCAGCGCGTGATCGCGGTCATGAAGCGGCTGCGCGATGCGGGCAATTCGCTGCTGGTGGTGGAGCATGATCCGCAGATCATGCTCGAGGCGGATCGCATCATCGACATGGGACCCGGGGCCGGGGAGCGCGGCGGGCAGATCGTCTTCAATGGCACGCCGGCCAAGCTGCGCCAGAACCGCGCCTCCCTCACCGCCGATTACCTGAGCGGCCGGCGCACCCTGCCGGTCTTCACGGATGCGCCGCGCCGCAGCGCCGCCCAGGCGCCCGGGGAGGTGGTGGCCGAGGCGCGCACCAACCGCTGGCTCGAGATCCGCGGCATCCGCCACCACAACGTCAAGGGCATCGATGTCCGCATTCCGCTCAAGCGTCTGGTGTGCATCACCGGGGTCTCCGGCTCGGGCAAGTCCACCGTGGTGGAGGATGTGCTGTATCCGGCGCTGCTGAAGTACAAGGGACGCCCGAGCGAGGCGCCCGGTGAGTTCGACTCGCTGCGCGGCGCGGAGCTCATCGACGATGTGGTGATGGTGGATCAGACCCCGATCGGGCGCACCACCCGTTCCAACCCCGCCAGCTACGTCGGCGCCTTCGATGTCATCCGCGAACTGTACTCGCTGGAGCCGACCGCCGTGGAGCGCCGCTACACCGCCGGCACCTTCAGCTTCAATTCCGGCAACGGCCGCTGTCCCACCTGCAGCGGCAACGGCTTCGAGCACGTGGAGATGCAGTTCCTCTCGGACGTGTATCTGCGCTGCCCGGACTGCAACGGCAGCCGCTATCGCGATGAGGTGCTGGAGGTGCGCCGCGAGGGCAGCGACGGCCGCCGCGCCCACATCGCCGAAGTGCTGGACATGACGGTCACCGAGGCGCTGGCCTTCTTCGGCGAGTCGCGCGAGCTGGCCACGCGGCTCAAGCCGCTGGCGGATGTGGGCCTGGAGTACGTGAAGCTCGGACAGCCCGTGCCGACTCTCTCCGGCGGGGAGGCGCAGCGGCTGAAGCTCGCCGGGCATCTGGCCGAGGCCGCCGCCAAGGCGACCACCGCGAGCGCCAACGGCAAGCTGTTCCTGTTCGATGAGCCGACCACGGGACTGCATTTCGAGGATGTGGCGAAGCTGCTGCGGGCTTTCGCCAAACTGCGCGCCGCCGGGCATTCGCTGCTGGTCATCGAACACAACCTGGACGTGATGCGCGCCTGCGACTGGATCATCGACCTGGGCCCCGAGGGCGGGGATGCGGGCGGCAACATCGTGTTCGCGGGCACCCCCACGGCGCTGCGCGCCCATAAGGAATCGCACACCGGCCGCGCGCTGGTGGACTACGAGCACTCCCTCGCCACCGCCTTCGCGGCCCCTGCGGCGCAGGTGGCCGAGGCGCCCGGACCCTGGGAGCGCGCCGCGAACGAGGCGGCCGACCAGATCGTCATCCACAACGCGCGCGAGCACAATCTCAAGGACGTGGACGTGCGCATCCCGCGCGATCGCTTCACCGTCATCACCGGGGTGTCCGGGTCGGGCAAGTCCACCCTCGCCTTCGACATCCTGTTCAACGAGGGCCAGCGCCGCTACCTCGAGTCGCTGAATGCCTACGCACGGTCGCTGGTGCAGCCGGCGGGGCGGCCCGACGTCGACGCGATCCACGGCATCCCGCCGACGGTCGCGATCGAGCAGCGGACCAGCCGCGGCGGGCGAAAGAGCACGGTCGCGACGATGACCGAGGTCTACCATTTCCTGCGCCTGCTGTTCGTCCGCCTCGGCACCCAGCACTGCCCGGCCTGCGGCGCCGCGGTCACGCCGCAGTCGTTCGAGGCGATCGCGGCGCAGGTGCTGCGCGATTTCCGCGGCCAGCACGTCGGGCTGCTCGCGCCGCTGATCGTGAGCCGCAAGGGCCTCTACAGCGACCTCGCGAAGTGGGCGGCGAACCGCGGCTGCAGCCACCTGCGGGTCGACGCGGAGTTCGTGCCGACCGCACCGTGGCCGCGCCTGGACCGCTTTCGCGAGCACACGATCGAGATGCCGATCGGCGACCTCGTCATCGGGCCGCAGAACGAGGGCCGGCTTCGCGAGCTCCTGGGCCGTGCGCTCGAGTACGGCCACGGCCAGGCGCACGTCGTCTGGCCGCTCGAGCGCCTCGAGCAGGCGCTCGGTCGCGGCGG
>DATIXW010000027.1:0-6585 GCA_035518135.1 Steroidobacteraceae bacterium | reverse complement strand
GAATTGCGTAGCGATCGGTCATTCCAGCGATGTAATCCGCAACGGCACGAGCCCGTCCACCAGGTCCATGGCTGCCCTCGGCACGCAGGGCATGGTCCCGATATTCCGTCGGCATAAGACTTACGTCCTTGAAAAAAGCCTCGAAGAGTTGCTGTAGCACGCGGCGCGCCTTGGAAGTCATGCGCACCACCTTGTAGTGCCGGTACACGTGCTCGCGTAGGAACGATTTCAACTCGAGATGTTCCCCCTGGCATTCGGCGCTGAGGGAGGCGAGTGCGGCGCCCTGTGCGCGCACCTCGTCGATGGACCGCGGCTGCAGCCGCTCAAGTTGAGCCTGCGTAGTCAGGATGAAGTCACTCACCAGGTAGTTGATCATGCGGCGGATCGTTTCGTGAATCAGCCGCCGCTCGCCCAAACCGGAATACTGTGCGACGACCGCGTCATAGTGCCGGCGAAACATGCGTACCTCGCGCAGCGACCCAAGATCGATCAGCTGCGCGCGGATGCCATCGTCCACGTCATGATTGTTATAGGCGATTTCGTCGGCGAGATTGGCAATCTGAGCCTCAAGCCCGGGCTGCCGACGGTGGATGAAGCGCTCCCCGAGGGCCCCCAGCTCGCGAGCGTGACGCAGTGAGCAGTGCTTGAGGATCCCCTCACGACACTCGAACGTTAGATTGAGGCCGCGAAACTCCGCATAGCGTTCTTCGAGCTCATCGACGACCCGCAATGACTGCAGGTTGTGCTCAAACCCCCCGTATTCGCGCATGCACTCGTTCAGCGCATCCTGACCGGCGTGGCCGAAGGGCGTATGGCCAAGATCGTGCGCGAGACTGATCGCCTCCGTGAGCGCTTCATTCAGGCGCAATGCCAGCGCCACCGAACGCGCGATCTGCGCCACCTCGATGGAATGGGTGATGCGCGTACGGTAGAGGTCTCCCTCATGGTTGACGAACACCTGCGTTTTGTAGACCAGGCGGCGGAAAGCGTTGGAGTGAATGATGCGGTCACGATCACGCTGGAACTCGCCGCGGAACTGCGGAGGGTTCTCGGGAAACTGTCGCCCGCGCGACTGCGCATCGTGGGCCGCGTAGGGCGCCAGCAACGCCGACCCCGGGCTTGCGTCGTTCACCGGGCCCCCCCGGTGTGCAGCGCGAGCGTTTGTTCCAGCGCCGGCAACGGGTACTCCGCCGTCACGAAGGCGGAGCCGATGCGGCGCAGCAACACGAGGCGCAGTTCTCCGGCGAGCACCTTCTTGTCGATGCGCATGTGCTCGAGCATCACCGCCGGTGTCACGCCGGCGATGATGGTGGGCAACCCGGCAAGCTCCACCAGCCGTCGCACGCGCTCGGCATCCTGCGCATCGAGCAGGCCACACTCCCGTGACATCGTCGCGGCCATGACGAGTCCTGCTCCCACGGCCTCGCCGTGCAGCCAGCGCCGGTAGCCGGTCGCTGACTCCGCCGCATGCCCGAAAGTATGGCCCAGATTGAGCAGGGCGCGTTCCCCCTGCTCCCGCTCATCGCGTCCCACGATCGCCGCCTTGATTTCACAGGAGCGGCGGATCACGTGCGCCAGGGCCTGCGGGTCCTTCGCGAGCAGGCTTCCAAGGTGCAGCTCGAGCCACGCGAACAGCTCCGGATCGCAGATGAGCCCGTACTTAATCACCTCGGCGAGACCGGCGCGCAGCTCCCGGGCGGGGAGCGTGCTCAGGGTGCGGGTGTCGCTGACCACCAGCTGCGGCTGGTGGAACGCGCCGATGAGGTTCTTGCCCCCGGGATGATTGACCGCCGTCTTGCCCCCGACCGCGGAGTCCACCTGGGCCAGCAGCGTGGTGGGCACCTGCACGAACGCCACGCCGCGCTGGTAGCACGCGGCGACAAATCCGGCCAAGTCGCCCACGACGCCACCGCCCAGGGCGAGCACGGCGCAATCCCGGGCGAAGCGGTTGGCGATGAGCACATCGAGCACCCGCGCCGCATTGGCGAGTGTCTTGTGGGCCTCCCCATCGGGCAGGATGACCTCAAGACAGCGCCGCGCGTCCAGGCCTGCGCGCAGCGCCCGCAGGTAAAGGGGGGCTACGGTGGTGTTGCTGACGATGAGGACGTCACGGGCCGCGAGGGCTGCAAAAGATGCGGGATGCTCGAGGATCCCGGCATCGATCAGGATCGGGTAGCGGCGGGAAGCAAGTTCGACGTACAGAGTGTCCACCTGGGTCGGACGGCACCGGGCAGCGGGCCCGGATGCCGCGCGGTGAGTATACGTGAGCGGCCGCGGACGGCAGCGACCGCCGGCTCAGGGCGACGGGGACTCCCCGAGGGCGCGCAGCACCGCTTCCGCGACATGTTGCACGCGCCGCCCGTCGGTGGCGACCACGACGTCCGCGATCTGCTCGTACAGCGGCGCCCGCACGTCCATCAGTTCCCCGAGCCGCACCGCCGGGTCGCCCTGGGCGATCAGCGGCCGGTGCCGCCCATGGCGCACACGGTGCACTTGCTGTGTCACGGAGGTCTGCAGGTAGATGACCTGCCCGCGCGTCGCCAGGTGGTGGCGATTCTCCGGCAGCAGCACGGCGCCCCCACCGGTGGCGAGCACGATGTGATCCAGCGCCGTCAGTGCCTCGATCGCCTCGCGCTCGCGCTGCCGGAAGCCCGCTTCCCCCTCCTTCTCGAAGATGAAGGGAATGTCGACGCCCGTGCGCCGCTCGATCTCCGTGTCGCTGTCATAGAAGGGGAACCCCAGCGCGCGCGCCACGTACCGGCCGACGGCGGTCTTGCCGGAGCCCATCGGCCCGATGAGGAATACGTTCGTGGTGCCGCGCATAGCCACCGACAGGATACCTAAACGCCGCGGCCGCCTCAGGGGCGGCCGCGACGCTCGTCAGCAGGCACCGACGCGGTCAGTTCAGAACGTTCACGCCCTCGCGCACGATCTTCGGGGTGATGAAGATCATGAGTTCGTCCTTGTTGTCCTGGTGCGAGGTCTGCTTGAACAGGTGCCCGAGGATCGGGATGTCGCCGAGGTAAGGCACCTTGTTGTCATCTTCACGCTGCGTCGTCTGCAGGATGCCGCCGAGCACGACGGTCTGACCGTCGTTGACCAGCACCTGAGTCGTGATCTCACGCGTGTTGATCGAAGGCACGTTCACGCCGCCGGAGGCCACGATCACCTGGCCGACGTTGTCGTCACGCACGTCGAGGTCGAGGATGATGCGGTTGTCCGGGGTGATCTGCGGGGTCACCTTCAGGGAAAGCACCGCCTTCTTGAACTGAATCGTCGTGGCGCCGCTCGAGGCGGACTGCTGGTAGGGAATTTCCACGCCCTGCTCGATCGACGCCTCCTTCTGGTTGGCCGTGATCACGCGCGGACTGGAGATGATGTTCGCCTCCGTCTCCGCCTGGGCCGCCGACAGCTCCAGGTCGACGATGAAGTTGTTGCCGAGGATCCCGAGGGCGAACGTGCCGGCCGGCGAGGACACCGGCAGGTTGACGTTGTAGCGCGCCGGGGCGGTGGCGCCCGTGGGCACCGAGATCGGGTAGATCGACGGCGGGGTGTTGCTCTGCACATTGCCGATCGCCGAGCCGATGATCTGGTCGGTGCCCGCGGCGGTACCGGTGGTCGTCACCAGCCCGGTGTTGCCGTTCTGCTGCACGTTGGTGAAGCCGAAGCGCGCGCCGAGCTGACGCTGGAAGTCATCGTTCACGATGACGATGCGGGCCTCGATCTGCACCTGACGCACGGGGATGTCGAGCGTCGCCACGAGGCGGCGGATGTCGGCAAGCCGGTCCGAGGTGTCCATCAGCAGCAGCGTGTTGGTGCGCTCGTCAACGGAGACGCTGCCACGCGGCGAGAGCAGCGAGTTGGTGTTCGTCTTCACCAGGTTCGCCAGCTCCGCGGCCTTGGCGTAGTTGACCTGCAGGTACTCGGAGCGCAGCGGCTCGAGTTCCTGCACGTCCTTGCGCGCGGCGAGCTCAGCCTTCTCGCGCGCGGCGAGTTCGGCCTGCGGGGCGACGATGATCACGTTGTCCTGGCGGCGCTTGTCCAGTCCCTTGGTGCGCAGCACGATGTCGAGCGCCTGATCCCAGGGCACGTTCTGCAGGCGCAGCGTGACGCTGCCGTTCACCGAGTCGCTCACCACGATGTTCTGGCCGCTGGCATCGGCCAGCAGCTGCAGCACGGCGCGCGTCTCGATGTCCTGGAAGTTCAGCGTGAGGCGCTCGCCGGTGTACACCGGCTTGTCGAGCGCCGCGGCGGCGGCCTTGTGGCGCGGTGCCACCTCGATCACGTACTGGTCATCGGACTGGTAGGCGAGCTGCTCGTAGTCGCCGCCGGCGGTGATGGCGATGCGGGCGCCACCGCCGACGCGCGTCACGTCGAACGAGGTCACCGGCGTGCCGAAATCGGTCGCATCGAAGCGGCGCACGAGGTTCATCGGCACGGCCGCGTCGCTGAAGTCCACGACGATCTCGCTCCCCACCTGGTGCAGGTTGATGTGCGTGTGGGGGTCGGAGAGCTTCACGATCACGCGGCCCGCACCGTCGGCGCTGCGCCGGAAATCGATCGAACGCAGCTCGCGCGCGCCGCTACCGGCCGCGGGGCTGGGACTCAGGGGCGAGGCACCCGCGCCGGCAGCAGGGGCGAGGTCGCCGGAAACGCCCAGCGTCACGACGATGTTGTTACCGGAGACCTTCGTGTCGTAGGGAACCAGCTTGTCGAGGTTCAGCACCACGCGCGTGCGGTCCTTGGTCTCCGCCGCGAGGATGTTCTCGAGACCGGCCGCGTGCACGTCGATGCGGCGCGAGGGCAGCGCCAGCGTAGTGCTCGGCAGGTCGAAGGAGATGCGCGCCGGATTGTCGATGGTGAACGACATCGGCTGCTGCGGTGGCGCCGACAGACGCATGGTGAGCTGCAGCTGCTGCCCAGTAAGAGGCTGCACGTCGATGGCTTGCAGCGCGGGTTGATCCGCGGCCAGCGCCGCTGCGCCCGGGAGCATGCCAAGTGCTCCTGCAAGCACGAGGGCCGTGCCGAGGAGACGATTCTTCAGGCGATGACGTTGCATTCTGGAGAACTCCCTGCTGGACCTTTTACTCGTTCAGAGCCAGCGCGGCCGGGCGTTCCATATACCCGCCGAGACTGTCCGGAACGATTTCGATGACGCTGATTTTCGAGGGGCTGATCTCGGTGATCTTGCCCTCGGCCTGGCCGATGTGGTTGCCGGTCGTGACCCGGTGGACCAAGCCGTCCTTGGTTTGCACGAGGCCGTAGATCGACCCGCCCAGGCGCAGCGTGCCGACCATCTTCAAGGTGTCGAGCGAATACTGCTCGAGGAATTCGCGGTTGCGCTTCTGGTCCGGGCGCACCCCGGCGAGTCCCGCGCCCGAACCGGGGCTGCTGGGCAGGAAGGGGGAGCGCAGGTCGGAGGCCGCGTACACGAAGGTCTCGTACGGCTTGATCTCCGGCAGCGGCTCGACGCGCCCACCGGGCTCCCTCTTGGTGTCCTCGATGAAGCGCGTGAGTTCGTCGTCGGCGCTTGAGCACGCCACCAGCGCAGCGTACGCGGCACAGGCGAGTGTCAGGCACGCGAGGCGAAGTCCGGTTCGGTATGAGCTCTTATGCATAAGTAAGTACCGCGGTCACGCCATTCATTTGAATCAGCCACCCGACGGCTTGGGATGATGGGCGGCGTCCTTTTTCTTCTCGGCCTCGCCGGCGGCGATCTCATCCTCGTCCATGTAGCGGTAGGTCTTCGCCGTGAGCTCGAGCGACAGCTGGTCGTAGGCGTCCTTGCTGTCGGATTTGATGTCGATGTCGTGCAGCGTGACGATGCGCGGCAGCGCCGCGATCCCGCTCACGAACTCGCCGAACTGGTGGTAGCTGCCCGTCAGGCGGATCTTGATCGGCAGCTCCGCATAGAAGTCCTTCTTCACTTCCGGCTGCGGCTGGAACAGCTTCTCCTGCAGGCCCGCCGCCAGGCCGGTCTGCGAGATGTCTACCAGCAGGCTCGGGACCTCGGTCTTGCCCGGGAGCTGGCGCAGCAGCGCGCCGAAGGAGCGTTCGATGTCCTTCAGCTGCTGCTTGTAGACTTCGAGATTCACCGCCTTGGCGTGCTTGTCGTGGAATTCCTGCCTGAGCGTCTGCTCTTCCGCGGCGAACTGCTGCAGGCGCGGACGCTGCTCGTTCCACACGAGCAGGTAGATTCCCAGGCCGCTGAGCACGAGGAAGGCGACCGCCACGGCGCCGGCCAGCACCGGCAGGGGCCAGCGGCCGGGATCGCGCGGATCAAGTGACCGCAGCTCCTCGAGTATGTTCATTGCTGCGCTCCGGTGCCGCCGATACTGGCCTTGCGGATCTTGCCCTTGGCCGCCCGCGCGCCGTTGTCGGGAGTGCTGGCGGTGACCTGCTGCGCCGTGAGCGTGAAGCTCGAGCCGGGACCGGAGCCCTTGGTGGTCTGCACCACCTCGAGCTCGGGGCTGCGCAGCCACTGCGAGCCGTCGATGTTGCGCATGAACGAGGAGACGCGCGTGCTTGACTGCGCGATGCCTTCGAACTTGAGCTTCTTGTCGTTCTGCTTGATGGCGGTGAGGT
>DATIXW010000026.1:0-2355 GCA_035518135.1 Steroidobacteraceae bacterium | reverse complement strand
TCACACCGTGTTTCTCGTCATCCGTTATCTCGGGGCGGCTTACCTGCTGTACCTCGCCTGGCGTCTGTGGCGCGCACCGCCAGCGGCACTTGAGTCTGCGCAAGCCCCACCACGCGAGCGACGACTGCAGCTCCTGTTGGGATCGCTGGCACTCACCCTCGGCAATCCCAAGACCATGGTGTTCTTTCTGGCCGTGCTGCCGACCGTCGTCGAGCTCAACCGCCTGACGCCCGCTGGTTTTCTCGCCATGGCGCTGGTGATCGCCTGCGTGCTGCCGGCGGTGCTCGGCGCGTACACGCTGTTCGCAGCTCGGGCGCGTGCGCGCCTTTCCCGTCCCGGAACCGTGCGCTGGGTGCAGCGGGGCACGGGCGCCGTCATGGCCGGGGCAGCCATCGCGGTCGCGACGCGCTGAAGCACCGCGGCGCCTGGCGCGCCGCTCACAATATTTCCCGTGCTCGAGCGTCTTACCAGGCAGATGCAAGCCGCGCTCAGCGAGCCCCTGACCCTGTCGCAGCAGGACCGCGAGATTTCCGCCACGGTGCGGAGCGAGCGCGCCCGGCTGCGCGCTTATATCCGCCGTTGGATCGCCGATGCGGCGGAAGCCGAGGACATTCTGCAGGAATCGCTGTACGAGCTGGTGCTGGCGCATCGAATGATGCAGCCGGTCGAGCAGGCCGGAGCCTGGCTCGTACGCGTAGCCCGCAACAGGATCATCGATCGCTTTCGGCGCCGCGGTGCCCGGGAGCACCGCCTGGAGCAGCGTGCCGCGGAGGCCGACGCCGTCGATGGCGCGCTCGCGGACCTGCTGCCGGCGGCGGACGCGGGACCGGAGGCCGCCGCGATGCGTGCGCTGCTGCTCGCCGAGATCGAGACGGCGCTGGCGCAGCTGCCGCCCGAGCAGCGCGAGGTGTTCATCGCCCAGGAGCTCGAGGGCATCAGCTTTCGGGAGCTCGCCGAGCGTCTGGGCGTGAGTATCAACACCCTGCTGTCACGCAAGCGCTACGCCGTGCGCTTTCTGCGCGCGCGTCTGCGCACGGTATGGGATGACTGGCTCATGAGATGAGGAGACTGATGTGAGAGGTGCAGTTCGCTGGTCGGTGAAAGGGATTGCGGTGCTCGCGGCCGTGATCGCGGTCGTGGCGTTGCTGTCGCTTGCGGTGATGCTGCTGTGGAACGCGCTCGTGCCGCAGCTGTTTCATGGACCGCCGTTGCAGTTCTGGCAGGCACTCGGGCTGTTGTTGCTGAGTCGAATCCTCTTCGGTGGCCTGCGCGGTCGCGGCTGGCACGGACACTGGCGGCAGCGCATGTGGCGCGAGCGCTGGGAGAACATGACACCCGAGGAGCGGGCGCGGCTGCGCGAGCAGGTTCGGGGGCGCTGCGGGCACCGCAAGCTCCCGCCAGAGGACCCGGTGACGCCGCGGAGCAGCTGACCGCAAGGCAAGAGCGCGCCGGGTTGACCCTGCTGTAGGGCGCGCGCACGCTCGAGTGCCGTGAGATTGGGTGAACAGGGAGCCGATGGAGGCGGCGGCGTCAGTACGCGCATCGTTGCGCTGCTGACGCTGGCGGCATTCATCAACTACGTCGACCGCGGTAACCTCGCCACCGCAGGCCCGCTGATCCAGGATCAGCTCAACCTTTCGCATACCGAGCTCGGTGTGCTGTTGGCGGCGTTCTTCTGGAGCTATGCACCCGCACAACTGCCTGCTGGCTGGCTGGCTGAGCGCTTTGATCCGCGGTGGGTGCTCGCCGCCGGTCTTGCTATCTGGGGCGCAGCGACTGCGCTGACCGGCCTCGCGACGGGCTTCACGGTTCTGCTCGCGCTGCGCCTGGTGCTGGGTCTCGGCGAGAGCGTCATGTATCCGGCGAGCTTCAAGCTGCTTGCAGTCGAGGCATCGGAACAACAGCGCGGACGCACCAATGGCTTTCTGGCAGCGGGACAATTCCTCGGACCGGCGGTCGGCACACTCGCGGGCGGACTGCTCATGGCGTGGTTGGGCTGGCGCATGGTGTTCGTTTTGTTCGGCTGTGCCTCGGTTCTGTGGCTGTGGCCGTGGTTGACGACGCCGCGCACGCCACCGCAGCGGGCAACGGGCTCGGCGGCGGCCGCGATGGGCGGACTTCCCACCACCGCTCTCATCCTGCGCCGACGCGAGCTGTGGGGATTTTGCCTGACGCAGTTCTGTGGCACATACACGCTGTATCTGGTGTTGAGCTGGCTACCCGTTTATCTCGTCAAGACGCACGGTTTCTCGATGGCGCAGATGGCACCGATCGGCGCCGGCATGTACGTGCTGACTGCCGGCGCCTCGGCGCTAACCGGCTGGGCTGCCGATCGCCGGCTGATGAGAGGCGCCT
>DATIXW010000025.1:0-8214 GCA_035518135.1 Steroidobacteraceae bacterium | reverse complement strand
CGTCGACCCGCTGCGACAACATGACGTGTATCCCGAGTACGTGATGCCGCAGGAACAGTGGCAGGCGTTCGCAAAGACGCGCACCGGGATGATTGCCGGCAAGCTGCTCGCCGATAAGTACGGCTGGAAGATCGGCCAGAAGATCCCGATCGCCTCCAACATCTACCCGCAAAAGAACGGCAGCAAGTCCTGGGCGTTCGACCTGGTCGGGATCTACGACGGCAAGGACGAGGCCACCCGCAAGCTCACCAACCAGGCCTTCATCAACCACGACTACTTCGATGAGGCCAACCAGTTCGGCAAGGGGCGCACGAACTTCTTCATCCTGAAGCTGACCGATGGCAGCCAGGCCGAGGCGGTCAGCAGGACCGTGGATGCGATGTTCGAGAATTCCCCCGACGAGACCAAGACCCAGACGGAGAAGGACTTCAACCTCGGGTTCGTCAAGCAGATCGGTGACATCGGCCTGATCGTGCGCTGGATCCTGTTCGCGGTGTTCTTCACGCTGCTGCTGGTGGTGGGCAATACCATGGCGCAGAGCGTGCGCGAGCGCGTTCCGGAGCTCGCGGTGCTGAAGACCCTCGGCTTTTCCGATGGGGCGGTGCTCGGCTTCGTGTTCGCCGAGGCGCTGGCGCTGTGCCTCTTTGGCGGGCTCCTCGGGCTCGCGCTGGCAACCCTCGCCGGGGCCGGGATCGCCAAGGGGACCGGGGATCGGTTCCAGCTGAGCGTCGACGGCAAGGTGTGGCTGATCGGCATCGCCGCCATCCTCCTCATGAGCATCGCGGTGGGGCTGCTGCCGGGGCTGCGCGCGCGGCGCCTGAAGATCGTAGACGCGCTCGCCGGACGCTAGCGCCTTAGGAGATCAGCATCGTGTTCGGCCAGGCCCTCGCCATCACCGGCATCAACATCCGCAGCATCCCCGAGCGCTGGACCTCCTCGCTCGTCATCGTCATCGGGCTCGCCGGCGTCGTGGCGGTGTTCACGGCGCTGCTCGCCATGGCGGGCGGGTTCACGAGCACGCTCAAGGCCACCGGGCGCGAGGACGTCGCGATCATCATGCGCGGCGGCTCGGACGCGGAGCTCAATTCCGGTCTCGACCGCACCCAGACCGATCTCATCAAGCAGCTGCCCGGGATCCGCGCCGGGGCGGACGGCCATCCCGAGGCCTCCGCGGAGATGATGGTGATCGCCGAGCTGGTGCGTCGCGATGACAAGGTGAACGGCGCCAACATCACGCTGCGCGGGGTGGAGCCGGCCGCGTTTGCGCTGCGGCCGCAGCTGAAGATTGTGTCCGGCCGGCTCTTCACCCCGGGGCTGCGCGAGCTCATCGTCGGTGCGGGCGTGCTGCGTCAGTTCCAGGGCGCCGATATCGGCAAAGTGGTGCGCATGCGCGGCTCGGACTGGACCGTGGTCGGGACGTTCGCTTCCGGGGATGCGAACGAGAGCGAGCTGTGGACCGACATCAACGTCGCCCGCAGCACCTTCGGCCGCACCGGCTCGAGTTCCATCCACGCCGCGCTCGATGGCGCCGGCGGGTTCGACAAGCTCAAGGCTGCCGCCGCAGCCGATCCGCGCCTGACGGTCGACGTGGTACATGAGCAGGACTACTACAACGGCCAGACCCGGCAGTTCCGCAAGACGATCGGCCTGCTGGCCGGAATCGTCACCATCATCATGGCGCTCGGCGCCGTCTTTGCCGCCCTCAACAGCATGTACGCCGCGGTCGCGGCGCGCGGCAAGGAAATCGCAACCCTGCGCGCGATCGGTTTCGGCGGCCTGCCGGTCGTGGTGTCGGTGATGATGGAGGCGCTGCTGCTGGCGCTCGTGGGCGGCCTGCTCGGGGCGCTGATCGCCTACCTGCTGTTCAACAACCTGTCCGTCTCCACGCTGGGCCAGAGCTTCACCCAGGTGGTGTTCAGCTTCAAGGTCACCCCGCAGCTCGTCCTGCGCGGGCTCGTGATCGCGCTGCTCATCGGCATGGTCGGCGGCTTCCTGCCCGCCATCCGCGCAGCGCGGCTGCCGGTCACGACCAGCCTGCGCGAGCTCTAGAGCCGCGCGAGCGCTGAGCACAGCGCCTCGACGTCCCCCGCCGGCTGATCCCAGGAGACCACCAGGCGCGCCTCGCCGCGCTGCGGCGGGCCCCAGTCGTAGAACTCGAACCCCATCGCGCGCAGCCGCTGGCGCCGCTCCACGCCGAGTCTCAGGAAGAGCTCATTCCCCTCGACCGGATGCAGCAGGTACGCCGCGGCCGCCTGTGCCACCTGCTGCGCGAGTGCGTTGGTGCGTTCGGCGTTGCTTCGCCACAGCCCGGTCTCGACGTAGGCGAGCAATTGGGCGGCGATGTAGCGCGACTTGGAGAACAGGTGTCCGGCGCGCTTGCGCCGCAGCTCGAAGTCGCGCACCAGGGCGGTGTCGAAGAACACCACCGCTTCCGCGGCAAGGGCGCCGTTCTTGGTCGCCCCGAAGCACAGCACGTCGACGCCGGCGCGCCAGGTGATGTCGCCCGGATGACAGCCGAGGAAGGCGACCGCGTTGGCAAAGCGCGCGCCGTCCATCTGCACCTTCAGCCCGCGCGCGTGCGCCAGCTCGCTCAGGCGCGCGATGTCGGCCGCACGGTACACCGTGCCGTGCTCGGTCATCTGCGTGAGCGAGAGCGCCGCGGGCTGCACGCTGTGGAGGCCCACGTTGACGGAAGGGTGGTCCGCGAGTGCCTGCGCGAAAGCTTCGGGGGTGATGCGCGCGTGCTCCCCGTCCAGCAGTGCAATCTGCGCACCGCCGGAGAAGAACGCCGGTGCCCCGCACTCGTCGGTCTCGATGTGCGCCTCGCGGTGCGCAAAGATCGCCCCATAAGGGGGGCTCAGGGTAGCGAGGCTCAGGGAATTGGCCGCCGTCCCGGTGGCGACGGCGAAGGCGCGCACGGTGGTACCGAAGAAGTCACCGAAGCAGCGCTCCAGGCGCTGGGTCCATTCGTCATCGCCGTAGCTGTGCACGCGGCCGCGGTTCACCGCCTCGAGGGCGGCGAGGATCTGCGGGCAGGCGGTCGAGGTGTTGTCGCTGAGGAACTGCAAGCGTGGCTCTCCGAAGCGTTACCGTTCAGTCGATGCGCCAGCGGAAGGACCAGGCACCGAAGGCGAGGAAGGCGAGCGCAGTGGCGGCAAGATACAGCAGATTGGGCGCGATGGCGCGCAGCCCCGCCCCATCGAGCATGACGGCGCGGGCGGCATCGAGCGCGTGGGTGAGCGGGAAGATATGCGCGATCCACTGGATCCACCGCGGTGAACCCTCGAGCGAGAACCAGATGCCCGACAGGAGCATCATCGGCCAGGTGAGCAGGTTGAGCAGCCCGCCGACCAGTTCCTCGCTGGAGAAGCGCGCGGCGATGGTCAGGCCGAGCGCCACCATCGACAGCGCGCTCAGGATCGCTACCAGCGAGAGCGTCACGAAGCTGCCCGCGTTGTGAAAGCCGATGATGACGCTGATGCCGACGTACAGGACGACGGTCACGAACAGAATCAGGAGCAGCCGCGAGAGCACCTGCGCGCTCAGGAACTCAAACGCCGTGAGGGGCGTCGCATGCAGGCGCTTGAGGAAGCCGCTCTTGCGGTAGCGCACCACGACGTAGCCGACGCCAAAGAGGCAGCTGAACATCATGTTCATCCCGAGGATGCCCGGGAACAGCCAGTCGACGTAGCGCACGGCCGCGCCGGTCACGGCCTCACGCCGGGCGTCCGGATGTTCGGCGCGCAGCAGCTTCTCGACGATGTAGCCCTTGGGCGAGTCGGTGTTGACCCAGTAGTGCATCGGTGAGCGCAGGTCCGCGAGCAGGTCGATCTGCTGGTGGCTGAGTTTCTGCAGCCCGGAGGCGCTGTCGGGCTCGGCGATAAACTGCACGTAGCGCTCGCGCAGGAAGCTGTCGGCCTGCTTGTCGAGGTGCGCCGTGACGACGCCGACCTTGAACAGCGGCCGCTCCGGGCCGCCGAAGACGAAGCCCATGCCCACCACCACCATCAGGGGCAGGAGCGTGGTGAACAGCAGCGTGCCACGGTCACGCAGGAACTCGAGGTTGCGGGCGTGCAGGATCGACAGCAGCCGGCGGATCACTGGCGCAGCTCCGTGCCGGTGAGCTTAAGGAACAGGTCCTCGAGGTTCGCCGGCCGGATGCGCAGGTGCGCGAGCGGCACGCGCGCCTCGAGCAGCACCCGCAGCGTGCCCTCCAGGTCGTGCGTACTGATCTCCACGCGCTCCGCTCCCTCGATCAGGTTGAGCCTGAGCTCGCGCGCGGCGGCCGGGAAGTCCTGACGGGGCAGCTCCAGCATCACTTCCGCGAAATGCTCCTGCAACAGCTGCCGCGGGGATCCCTTCGCCACGATGCGGCCGCGGTCCATGATGGCGATCTCATCGCACAGCAGTTCCGCTTCTTCCATGTAGTGCGTCGTGAGGATGATGGTCTTGCGGCGCGCCTTGATGGACTCGACGAGCTCCCAGAAGCTGCGCCGGGCCTGCGGGTCAAGCCCGGTCGTCGGTTCATCCAGGAACAGCACCGCCGGATCGTTAACGAGGGCGATGGCGAGGAGCAGGCGCTGCTGCTGGCCGCCGGAGAGCTTGCGGCTGTCACGCTCGGCGAGCTTCTCCAGCGCGCACAGGCGGATCACCTCCTCGACCTCGAGCCCGCGGGCATACAGGCCGCGAAAGAGGGTGATGCTCTGGCGCACCGTGAGGAAGTCCTGCAGCGCGGTCTTCTGGAAGAGGATGCCGGCCTCTTCGCGGAAGCGACTGCCCAGGGGCTCCCCGCGGTAGCGCACCTCGCCGGCGGTGGGCGGCAGGATCCCCTCCATGATCTCGATGGTGGTGGTCTTGCCGGCGCCGTTGGGACCCAGGAGCCCGAAGCAGGTGCCTTCGGGCACGCTGAAGGACACGCCGGCGACTGCAGTCGTGGCGGGGTACTCTTTCACGAGGTCGCGGACCTCGAGGATCGTCGGGCTCACGGGGTGCCTTGCTGCCTCACAAACACCGGCGCGCGATCCTAGCGGATTCGCCCAGTCCGCGCCTCGCCCTTTAGCGCACGACGGTTGCCCGGCGGCGTGCGACGTGTACCATCGCGGGCATGAGCACCACCGGTCCGTACGACAAGTCCGAGCGGGTCGAGTTGGCCGACGAGGCCGTGCACTGGGACCTCGGCAGCTCGCTCTCGTACGGTGAGTACCTGCATCTGGAGAAACTGCTCGATGCGCAGCAGCCGCTGTCGAGCGAGCACAACGAGATGCTGTTCATCATCGTGCACCAGGTGTCGGAGCTGTGGATGCGCCTCATACTGCACGAGCTCACGGCAGCGCTGCGCTGCATCAGCCAGGACGACCTCGACCCGGCGCTGAAGATGCTGGCGCGCATCTCGCGCACCCAGACGCAGCTGATCTCGGTGTGGGAAGTGCTCTCGACGCTGACGCCGTTCGAGTACTCGGCGTTTCGCAACGCGCTCGGCCGCTCATCGGGCTTCCAGTCCTTCCAGTACCGGCTGATCGAGTTCCTGTTCGGCAACAAGAATGCCGACATGGTGCGCGTGCACCAGCGCGACGCGCGCTCGTTCGAGATCCTGCAGCGCGCGCTCAGGTCACCGTCGCTCTACGATGAGGTTCTGCGCCTGCTCAGCCGCCGCGGCTATGAGATCCCGGAGGCCTATCTCACGCGGGACTTCAGTGAGCCCTACCGCGCCAGCAAGCAGATCGCGGGCGCGTGGCTCGGTGTCTACCACAACGCCGGAACCGGCTGGGATCTGTATGAGCTGGCTGAGCGCCTCGTCGACCTCGATCACAACTTCCAGCTCTGGCGCTTCCATCACATGAAGACCGTGGAGCGCATCATCGGCTACAAGGCCGGTACCGGCGGCACGAGTGGCGTGTCGTACCTGGCGAAGGCGCTCGAGCTCAAGTTCTTCCCGGAGTTGTGGCAGATCCGCACCTCCATGTAGTTCTACGCGCAGGAGAGTGCGATTTGAGCTCCCCGCACGCGGTGCAGTTCCAGTTGCACTGCCGTAATGTCGACTGGCAGGAGCTGGAAGCGCTGTTCAGAAGGGCCGCCCTGGAGGGCCGCGAAGGCGACAAGTTGCGTCGGGCATTCGAGCAGAGCACGGTCTGTTGCATGGGCATGGACGGCCCGCGCCTGGTGGCGGCCGCGCGCGCCTTAAGCGACGGTGAATATCACGCGACGATCTATGACGTCGTGGTTGACCCGGACTACCAGCGACAGGGTGTGGGGAGCCGACTGTTGCGCGAACTCCTTTTGCGCCTGCCGGTCTGGCGCATCCTGCTGGTGGCGGACGCCGACGTGCAGCCCTTTTACCGCAGCCTGGGCTTCCTGCCGTACGCGAACGTGATGGCGCTCATCGATCGGGAGCGCCTGTTCGAGCGCCCATGATTCGTGCGCCTTGCGCCCGTCAGCGCCAGGTTTCTTGGGGAATGCCATAGCGCCTTGCGGCCAGGCGGGCCGCGCGGCGGCCATTGACCAGCACCGGCCGCTGCGCCATGCGCAGGTGCGGGATGTCACTGCCCGCATTTCCGTAGGCAGCCACGAGCCGCTGTGGATGCCGGGCGCGCAGGCGCTCGAGGCAGCGCACCTTCTCTTCGCCGCGCCGGTTGGGCGTGCTGAGATACCCGATGAGGCTGTCATCACGCCACTGAAGCCCGGTGCAGATCGCTTCGGCAAACCCGAGCGCCGCGGCCAGCTGCGGCACGTAGAGGTCCGGGCTCGCGCTCAGGAGCACCAGGTAGTCGCCACGCGCGCGGTGCTGCTCGATGCGCCTGAGCGCGTCCGCATACAGGCCGTTCCGCACCAACCGTTCGAGATATGGTGTCGTCCAGGCCTGCAGCTCTTCACGGCGCACGCCCCCGAGGGTCGCGTGGATGAACGCTGCCTTGACGGCCCCGTGGTCCGCCCGCCCCAGGAAAAACCTCACGACGCCCGGCACTGCGCCCAGCAGACGCGGCAGGCGCCAGGGATGGCGCAGCAGGTAGCCCATGACGTAGGGCAGCAGCGTATCGCGGCGCGTGACCGTGCCGTCGAGGTCGAAGACCGCAACCAGCGGCTCGCGCTCGATGGGTGCGCCCCCCGCCGGCGCGGCGGATTCGCTCAGGCGGCGCTGCCCGCCGCGGCCAGCTGCCGCAGCACGTACTGCAGGATGCCGCCGTGGCGGTAGTACTCGCGCTCCTTTGGCGTGTCGATGCGCAGCCGGGCGGTGAAGCGGATCGGCTTGCCAGTGTCCGGGATGGCGGTCACCGTCACTTCGCGCGCATCGCCGCGGCTTAGCCCCTCGATCGAGTACAGTTCCCGACCGGTGAGCCCCAGGGAGCTGGCGGTCTGTCCCGTCTGGAACTGCAGCGGCGCCACGCCCATGCCGATCAGGTTCGAGCGGTGGATGCGCTCGAAGCTCTCGGCGATGACGGCCCTGACCCCGAGCAGCAGCGTGCCCTTGGCCGCCCAGTCGCGCGAGGAGCCGGTACCGTACTCGCGCCCCGCGAGCACGATGAGCGGCGTGTGCTCCTTCTTGTAGCGCATCGCTACGTCATAGATGGAGCCCTGCTCCCCGTCGGGAAGATGCACGCTCACGCCCCCTTCGACACCGGGAACCAGGAGGTTACGCAGGCGAATGTTGGCAAACGTGCCACGCATCATGACCTCGTGATTGCCCCGGCGGGCGCCGTAGGAGTTGAAATCCTTGGGCTCCACGCCCTGCTCGATGAGGTAGCGGGCCGCGGGACTGCTCTTGGAGATATTGCCGGCGGGGGAGATGTGATCGGTCGTCACCGAGTCCCCGAGGAGTGCCAGTGCGCGCGCACCCGTGATGTCGGTCAGCGGCGCCGGCGTCATCGTCATGCCCTCGAAGTAGGGCGGGTTCTTCACGTACGTGGACTTCGCGTCCCAGCGGTAGAGGTTGCCGGCGGGCACCTGGATGTTGGCCCAGTTGTCGTCGCCCTTGAAAACACTACCGTAGCTGTTGCGGAACATCTGCGAGTCGATCGAGCGCTTCAGCAGTTCCTGTACTTCCTGATCGCTCGGCCAGATGTCGGCGAGATACACGGGTTTCCCATCTGGGTCAGTGCCGAGCGGATCGCGCGTGAGATCGATATCGAGCGTGCCGGCAAGCGCATAGGCCACCACGAGGGGCGGTGAGGCGAGGAAGTTCATGCGTACTTCCGGATGCACGCGACCCTCGAAATTACG
>DATIXW010000024.1:0-3802 GCA_035518135.1 Steroidobacteraceae bacterium | reverse complement strand
CGCCCGCCGCTGCGGGGCTGTGGCTGCCGCAGCGCCTGCGCCGCGCAGGGCTCACCGAGACGTTCGAGGACGCCCGCGGCGTCCCCTGGAATGCACTCACGCCGCTCCCCGCCGGCACGCGCGCGCTGACGCTGCAGAACGCGTGCGCGTTCCGGGCCTACGCGGAGCTGCGCCTGGGGGCGCGCGAACTGCAGAGCGCCGAGCCCGGCGTGCCGATGGACCAGCGCGGGGTGCTGCTGCACGCGGCGCTGCAGGGCCTGTGGGAGCGGCTGCGCGATTCCACGCAGCTCGCGGGGCTTGCGCCGGCGGCGCTGCGCACGCTGATCCAGGAGTGCGTGGCGCGTGCAGCGCACGCGCTCACCGCGCAGTCGCACCGGCCCCGGCGGCGCGCGCGCGCAGGCGAGGAAGCCCAGCTCGACTTCTTCGCCGCGCTCCCCGCGGCGCTGGTGCGCGAGTGCCGGCGGGCCGAGGCGCTCATCGCGCGCCTGTGCGAACTTGAGCGCACGCGCGCACCCTTCACCGTGCTCGCCACCGAGGCGGTACGCGAGCTCGCCCTCGGCGGCGGGCGCGTGCGCATGCGGCTCGACCGCATCGACGCCACCGCGGCCGGCCACATCGTCCTCGACTACAAGAGCGGACGGCCCGGCACTCCCGACTGGACCGGGGAGCGCCCCACGCACCCGCAGCTGCTGGCGTACCTGAGCGCGCTCGGGGATGCGGTGGTGGCCCTGGCCACCGTCAACGTCACGGTGCGCGAGGTGCGCTTCTGCGGTGTAGCGGGCGCGCCGGGCCTGCTGCCGCGCGTGGGACTGCTCCCGGGCGTCGCCCCGGGGGATGCCTCGCGGGCCTGGGCTGCGCAGCGCGAGGCCTGGCGCGACCGGGTCGCGCGCCTCATCAGCGCCTTTCTCGCAGGCGATGCCCAGGTCGATCCGGCCCCGCTCGCCTGCGAATACTGTCACCTCGGGGCGTTGTGCCGCATCGGCCCGCACCCGGACACCGCCGAGACCGCCGTGCTCAGCGGGGAGTCCGATGACTGAGGGCGCGCCGCTCACCGATGAGCCGGCGCGGCGCGCCGCGAGCGCACCGCAGGCCTCGGTGCTGCTCGAGGCCCCGGCGGGCTCGGGCAAGACCGCGGTGCTGACCGAACGCTTCCTGCGCCTGCTGTGCACCGTCCAGGACCCGGGGGAGATTCTCGCCATCACCTTCACGCGCAAGGCGGCGGCGGAGATGCGCGCGCGCGTCATCCGCGCCCTGCGCGGGGAACTCGCCCCGACCGATGCGGCGAGCGGGCAGCTGCAGGCGCACGCCGCCGCGGCGATCGCGCACGGCGCGGCGCTCGGGTGGGACCTCGCCGGCTGCCCGCAGAACCTGCGCATCCAGACGATCGATGCCTTCAACTACGCGCTCGCCTGCCAGCTGCCGGTCGCCTCGCGCGTGGGCGGCACGCTGAACGTGACCGAGACCCCGCGCGAGCTCTACGCGCGCGCGGCACGCCACACGCTCCTGTACGCCGAGGGCGATGCGCTGCTCGCGCCGGACCTGCAGCGCCTGTTCGAGCGCTGCGACAACCACTGGATGAACCTCGAGCGGCTCATCGCACAGTTGCTGCGCGAGCGCGCGCACTGGCTGCGCTTCGTGGCGGGCGAGGCGCCGCACGTGCTGACGGCGCGCGTGAATGCGAGCCTCGCGGCGCTCGTTGCCGCGCACCTGCGGGCGCTGCACACGCTCCTGCCCCCGCCGCTACGCGAGCGGGCCGAGGCGCTGCCGGGGGTGGGCGCGCTTGCGCCCGATGCGGGAGCGCTCGGGGCGTGGCGGCAGCTCGTGCAGCTGACCCTGACTACGGAGGACTGGCGGCGCCAGCTCGGCCCGCACCTGCTCGGCGCGGCCTTCGCCGACGCCACCCGGCGCGAGGCGCTGCGCGCGCTCATCGCAGCGCTCAGGGACGTCCCGCACCTGCGCGAGGCGCTCCTTGAGCTGCGCCGGCTCCCCGCGGCGTGCCTGCCCGCTGAGGAGGCGGCTGCGCTTGAGTCCCTCGCGCGCGTGCTCGCGCACGCCGCCGCGCAGCTGCAGGCGCAGTTCGCGCTCGCGCAGCGGGTCGACTACACCTACATCACCGGAGCGGCGCGCCAGGCACTGGCCGAGGAGGGCGAGCCGACCGAGCTCGCGCTGCGCACCGGGCTTGCGCTGCGGCACATCCTGGTGGATGAGTTCCAGGATACCTCGCTCGCGCAGTTCGAGCTGCTCGCCACGCTCACCGCCGGCTGGGAGCCCGGCGATGGGCGCACGCTGTTCGTGGTCGGCGACCCGATGCAGTCGATCTATCGCTTCCGCGACGCCGAGGTCGGCCTCTTCCTGCGGGCGCGCGCCGGGGGCGTCGGCGCGTTGGCCCTCACGCCGCTGCGCCTGCGGCGCAACTTCCGCACCGTTCCCGAGCTCATCGATTTCAACAACGCGCTGTTCGCGGCAATTTTTCCGGCGAGCGATGACCTGCGCGCCGGCGCGGTCGCCTATACCCCGAGCCTGGCGGCGCGCAGCGCACAGGCGCCGCCTGCGGGGATCGACGCCGTCACGCTGCGGCTCTTCGCAGGCGGTGCCGCGGCGGAAGCCGCCGCCCTCGCCGCGCGCATCGCCGCGCTGCGGGAGCGCGATCCGCAGGGGTCGGTGGCGGTGCTGGTCGCCGCGCACGCGCACGCGGTGCCCGTCATCGCCGCGCTTGAGGCGCGCGCGCTTGCGGTCCTGGGCGTGGACCTGGTGCCGCTGCGCGAGCGCCCGGTGGTGCGCGACCTCGTTGCTCTCACGCGCGCGCTCCTTGACCTCGGCGACCGGGCCGCGTGGCTTGCGGTGCTGCGCGCGCCCTGGTGCGGTGCGCGCCTGGCCTCGCTCACGGCCCTCTCGGGGCCGGAGGACCCGCAGCTCGTCCTCGAGGCGCTCGCCGAGCCCGAGCGGCTGCGGCGTTGCGCGCCTGCGGACCGCACGGCGCTTGCGCGCGTGCGCGCAACGCTCGAAGAGGCGCTCGGGCACTCGCGCGCGAGCCTCGCGGAATGGCTCGAGGCCACCTGGATCCGCCTCGGAGCCCCCGACGCCTACGCCGCGGAGGAGCTCGAGGATGCGCGCGCGTTCTTCGCCGCGCTTGCGGCGCGCGCGGCGAGCGGGGAGTGGGTGGCGCTGCCGGACTTCGATGCGCTCCTTGAGAACCTCTACAGCACGCGCGCCGCCAGCGGCGCACACGCGGTGCAGGTCATGACCATCCATCGCGCCAAGGGGCTGGAGTTCGAGCACGTGTTCGTGCCCGCGCTCGATCGCCTCACGCGCCTCGCCGAGCGCCCGCTGCTGCGCTGGATCGACCTGCCCGGGGAGGCGGGCACGAACGAGCTGCTGATCGCGCCGGCGACGCCGGTCGGCCCGAAGGAGGAGCGGGGGCTCGAGGCCTACATCGCCGAGCTCCTGCGCCGGCGCGAGAGCGAGGAACGCAAGCGCCTGCTGTACGTCGCGCTCACGCGCGCCCGCACGACGCTGTGGCTCTCGGGAGCCCCGGGGGCCGGCGCCGGCGACAGCATCCGTCCCGCGCGGCACAGCCTCCTCGGGGCACTGTGGCCGGCGCTCTCGGAGCGCTTCGTCATCGAAGCGGGGGAGCCCCCGCCGGAGCGCGTGGGTCCGCGGCGGGTCACGCGCCTGAGAGCGGCCTGGGAGCCGCCGGCGCTGCCGCCCGGACTTGCCCTCAGGCACCTGCCGGCCGCGCACCTGCGCAGCGAGCCCCCGGAGTTCAGCTGGGTGGGCGAGACGCAGCGGCACGTGGGGACGC
>DATIXW010000023.1:0-6901 GCA_035518135.1 Steroidobacteraceae bacterium | reverse complement strand
AACGACATCCAGCAGAACCTCTACGTCGCCGGCGCCTGCGGCCTGCAGTTCACGGATAACCTCGGCACGGCAGTGGCCAAGGGCGCTGACGTGCAGGCGGAGATGGTGTTCGGACCCGTCAACATCGACCTGGCGGTGGGCTATACCAGCGCGCGCTTCACCAAGAACGATCCTGCGGGTTGCACGCCCGGCGATGGGAGCGTCGGCGTGCCGTGTCTGGCGGTCAATGGTGATGCCATCACCGGTCAGGAAGGCATCAACTACGCCCCGGGCACCAATCCGCCCTGGACGGTGGCCCTGGGCGCCGCCTACAACTTCCGGCTCGCGGAGCGCGACGCCTTCGTGCGCGCGGACTGGACCTATACCAGCCGCAACCCGTGGCTGGCGGCGGTGCAGGACCCCAACGCCGGTGCGGTGTACAACTTTGGCTTCTCCTACACGCTGCCCTCCACCAGCTTCACCTCGGTGCGCGCAGGCATGAACTTCGGCGACCTGCAGTTGTCGGCGTTCTGCGAGAACCTGTTCGACTCCCATACCGTCAACAACTATTCCCTCGGTCAGACCGACGGCAACTTCACGCCGCAGCAGAACGCCTACACGTTCCGGCCGCGTACCATGGGGCTCACGCTGACCTGGCACGGCCACTGATTCGCGCGCCGCGGGCGCGGATGGTAGCTTGAGGGCCCCATGCCCTCAGGCGATACACCCGCGGCCTCCGCAAGCAACAGCCGCGCAGAGCGGCTGAACACCCGCGCCGCCAGCGTCGTGGGTCTGGCGGTGCTTTGCAGCCGCGTTCTCGGGCTTGCGCGTGAGCAGATCTTCGCCGCGCTCTTTGGCGGCGGGCGCGTCATGGACGCGTTCACCATCGCCTTCCGGATCCCGAACCTGCTGCGGGATCTGTTCGCGGAAGGTGCGCTGTCGACGGCCTTCGTAACGGTCTTCACCCGCACCGCGGCGGTGGAGGACGAGGCCGCCGCCTGGCGCCTGGCGAACAAGGTCGCAACTCTGGCCGTCGTGACCCTAAGCGCCATCACGGTGGTGGGGATCCTCTCCGCCCCCTGGCTGGTGGCCGCGCTCGCCCCCGGATTCGACGCCTCCAAGGCGGAGCTCACCGTGACGCTGACGCGCGTCATGTATCCGTTCATCCTGCTCGTCTCCCTCGCCGCCCTCGTCATGGGGATGCTCAATGCCCGCAACGTCTTTGGCGTACCGGCGATGGCCTCGAGCTTCTTCAATCTCGGCTCGATCATCACCGGCGTCGTGATCGGGTACGCACTCGACCCGCACTTCGGAGCCAAGGCGATCATGGGCCTCGCCATCGGCACACTGGTGGGCGGTGCGCTGCAGCTGTGCGTGCAGCTGCCGGCGCTGCGGCGCGAGGGCTATCACTACCGCGCCGATTTCAGCTGGCGCAGCCCCGGGGTGCGCGCGGTGCTGCGCCTCATGGGCCCCTCGGTGATTGCCGCCAGCACCACGCAGGTGAACGTACTGATCAATTCAGTCTTCGCTTCCGAGCTCGGCGACGGGCCGACCTTCTGGCTGACCGTGGCGTTTCGCCTCATGCAGCTGCCGCTCGGGATCTTCGGCGTGGCGCTCGGCACGGTTTCCCTGCCGCTGCTCGCGCGCATGGCCGCGACCAACAACATGCCGGTCTTCAGGAGCGAGCTCGCCCGCGGCATGCGCCTCGCTTTCCTCATGACGATCCCGGCCAGCGTCGGTCTCATCGTGCTCGCCGAGCCGATCATCTCCGTGCTCTACCAGCACGGCCGCTTCGGTGCCTACGAGACCGCGGAGTCCGCCGGCGCACTGCGCTTCTATGCCATCGGGCTGTGCGGCTACGCGGCGCTGAAGGTGCTCGTGAATGCCTTCTATGCGGTGGACCGCCGCAAGACTCCCATGGTGGTCAGCTTCATCGCCGTGGCGCTGAATCTCGGGCTCAATTACTTCTTCACGCGCCGGCTCGGCTGGGGACACCGCGGGCTCGCTTTCTCGACCGCCTGCGTCGCGACCAGTAACTTCCTGATCCTGTACTTCCTGATGCGCGCGCACCTGGGGCGCCTGGAGTCGCGCGCCATGCTGGGGCTGCTCACGAAGCTCGCGGTGGCTTCGCTCGTGCTGCTCGCCTGCTGCTGGGCGGGCTCGCACTACCTGCTGTCGGAGTGGGCGACGCAGGCCTTCTGGCCGAAGAGCCTGAGCCTGCTGCTCGTGATCGGGGTGGCGGGGGCGGGGTTCTTCGCCTGCGCGAACGCCCTGCGAATCGCCGAGGTGCACGAGATCGTCGCGGCGCTCGGGCGACGCCTGCGTGCGCGCCGCTAGCGGCCGCCGCGGGCGAACTCGATGCAGCCGGCGAGCACGCGCTCGAGCGTGCCGCGCAGCGGGGCCGCGAACGCCTCGTCCCAGGGGGGCGGCCAGTTACCCTCGTCGACCTCCCCGAGCGGCTCGCGCATATAGGCGCGGCAGGCAAGCTCCATCTGCAGCGCATGCACGCCCTCGGGCGGACGCCCATAGTGGCGCGTGGTGTAGCCGCCCTTGAAGCGCCCGTTGGTGATGCGCGAAAAGGCGCTTTCGTCGCACAACGCTTCGATGCGTGCGCTGAGCGTAGGTGCGCAGCTCGCCCCGGAAAAGGTGCCGAGATTCAGGTGTGGCAGCACTCCGCTGAAGAGCCGCGGGATCTGCGAACGGATCGAGTGACAGTCGTAGATGACGATGTGCGCATGCTGCCCTCGCAGGCGGGCGATCTCGGCGGCGATGGCGTCGTGGTAGGGCGCGAAGTACTGGCTGCGGCGGTCGGCGATCTGCGCCGCCCCCGGGGCGAGCCCCTCTCGGTAGAGCGGCTCGCCGTCGAAGGTGGTCGTCGGGCACAGCTCCGTGGTTGCCTGGCCCGGGTAGAGCGAGGCGCCGGAAGGATCGCGGTTCGGGTCGATGACCGAGCGGCAGATCTCGGTGCGCACCAGCGTTGCATCCATGCCCTGGGCGAAGCCATACAAGCGGTCCACGTACCAGTCGGTATCACGGCGCGCCAGCCACGCGGAGCGGAACGAGGGGGCCAGGGCCGCCGGGATCTGCGTGCCCGTATGCGGCATGCATAGCAGCAGCGGCGCGCTGCCACGGCGCACGCTCAGCCACGCAGGACTTGTTACCTCGGCCATCTGGAACCCATCTGCTTAGGCTGCGCTGATTGTGCCAATCATCAATAATGCACGCCATGAGTGCTCTTTGGTTCGAAGCGGCGCTGCTGCCGCAAGGGTGGGCCTCGCAGGTACGCATCAGCAGCGTCGCGGGCCGGATCGCGGACCTCACCACCGGGGTCGCGGCGCACCCCGGGGATGAGCGGCACGCGATCGGCGTGCCCGGGCTGGCAAACCTTCACAGCCATGCGTTCCAGCGCGGACTGGCCGGGCTCACGGAGCGACGCGGCGCCGCGGCGGACAGTTTCTGGAGCTGGCGCGAGCTCATGTATCGGTTCGTCGAGCGCATGGACGCCGATGAGTTCGAGGCACTGTGCGCCCTGGCCTACGCGGAGATGCTCGAAGCCGGCTTCACGCACGTGGGCGAGTTTCACTACCTGCACCACGAGCGCGGCGGAGCTGCCTACGCCGACCCGGGCGAGCTCGCCGCCCGCGTGGCCGCGGCCGCCGCCGAGACCGGCATCGGGCTTACCCTGCTGCCGGTGTTTTACGCGCACGGCGGCTTCGGTGGCGCGCCGCCGGGGCCGCGGCAGCGGCGCTTCATCACCGATCCTGCGCGCTTCGCGCGCGTGCTGGAGGCGAGCCGCGCGGCCGTGCGGGGCTTGCCGGGCGCGGCGGTGGGTGTCGCGCCACACAGCCTGCGCGCGGTCACGCGGGAGGAACTCGCGGCGGTGCTCGCGCTTGCCCCGGATGCCCCGGCGCACATCCACATCGCCGAGCAGCTGCGCGAGGTCGAGGAGTGTCAAGCCTGGAGCGGGCGGCGGCCGATCGAGTGGCTGCTCGAGAACGTAGAGCTCGACGCGCGCTGGTGCCTGGTGCATGCCACCCATGCCACGGCGGGCGAACTGCAGGGGATCGCGCAGCGGCGCGCGGTCGTCGGGTTGTGTCCGATCACCGAGGCGAGCCTGGGCGATGGGATCTTCCCGGCCGCGGCGTTTGTCGGTTACCACGGGCGCTTCGGCATCGGCAGCGACTCGAATGTGCGGCTGGATGCGACCGAGGAACTGCGGCTGCTGGAGTACTCGCAGCGCCTCACCGAGCGTGCGCGCAATGTGCTCGCTGCCGGTCCGGGGGTCTCCACCGGGCGCACCCTGTTCGATGGCGCCTTGAGCGGCGGGACGCAGGCCCTGCACGGCCCGCACCTGCCGGCCGGTCTGCGGGTCGGCAGCTGGCTCGATCTCGTGACGCTGCGGCGCGATGATCCCTCGCTCATCGCCCGCCAGGGCGATGAGATCCTCGACAGCTGGATCTTTGCCGCCGGATGCGGTGCGATTGACTGCGTATGGCGTGCGGGCGTGAAGCTCGTGACGAACGGACAGCACCGCAGGCGCGATGCCATCCGCACGCGTTATGCCCGGGTGCTCGGGCGGCTGCTGGCCGATACATGAGGGGAGGGCGAAGATGCTGAGGAAACTGACGGGCGTGCTGCTGGCGATCGCGGCGGCTTTCGCGGTCGGCGGGATCGCCCTGCACCGGCACGAGCCGATCAACGCGCTGTGGATCATCACCGCGGCGATCTGCATCTACCTGCTCGGCTATCGCTTCTACGCCGCCTGGATCGCGGCCCGGGTGCTGCAGGTGGATCCGACCCGGGCGACCCCGGCGGAGCGGCTGAACAACGGGCGCGACTTCGTGCCCACGCACCGCGCGATCGTCTTCGGCCATCACTTCGCCGCCATCGCCGGGCCCGGACCACTCGTCGGCCCGACGCTCGCCGCCCAGTTCGGCTATCTGCCCGGCACGCTGTGGATTCTCGTCGGTGCGGTCTTCGGCGGTTGCGTGCAGGACATGACGATCCTGTTGCTGTCCACCCGCCGCGACGGGCGCAGCCTCGGGCAGATGGCACGCGATGAGTTCGGACCCCTCGGCGGTTTCGCCGCACTGATCGGCACTTTGCTCATCATGGTGATCCTGTGTGCCGTGCTGAGTCTTGTGATCGTGAACGTGATGAAGCACAGCCCGTGGGCGAGCTCGACCGTGTTTGCCACCATACCGGCGGCAATCATCGTGGGACTGTACCTGCGCGTATGGCGCCCGGGGCGGGTGCTGGAGGGTACGGTGCTCGGCGTGGCGCTCGTGCTGGGCGCGCTGGTCGGGGGCGGCTGGCTCGACCACCAGCCGCAGCTGCGCGTGCTGTTCGACTATTCCGCCCTGGCGCTCGCGGGGTTTGTGGTGGTGTACGGCTTCCTGGCCGCGATCCTGCCGGTGTGGCTGCTGCTGGCCCCGCGCGACTACCTGTCCACGTTCCTCAAGCTCGGCACCGTCATCCTGCTCGCGATCGCGATCGTCATCACGCATCCGCAGATCAAGATGCCGGCCATCACTCCCTTCGTCGACGGCACCGGCCCGCTCTTTGGCGGCAAGGTGTTTCCCTTCGTGTTCATCACCATTGCCTGCGGGGCCATCTCCGGCTTCCACGCACTCATCGCCAGCGGCACGAGCCCCAAGCTCATCAGCAACGAGGCCGATGTGCGGCTGGTGGGCTACGGCAGCATGGCGCTGGAGTCCTTCGTCGCGATCATGGCGCTCATCGCCGCGACGCTGCTGGACCCGGGTGTGTTCTTCGCCATCAACGCCGGTACCGGCGTGGTCGGTGCCACCCCGGAGCTGGCGGTGCACACGATCAGCGGCTGGGGCTTCCCGGTGACGGTCGAGCAAATGCGCGCCCTGGCGCACGCCATGGGAGAGCAGACGCTCTTCGCCCGCACCGGCGGGGCGCCCTCGCTCGCGGTCGGAATGGCGAGCATCTTCGGCTCAACCTTCGGCCAGGGGCTGCTCGCGCTGTGGTACCACTTCGCGATCATGTTCGAGGCGGTGTTCCTGCTGGCGACGCTCGATGCCGGCACCCGGGTCGGCCGCTTCATGGTGCAGGACCTGCTCGGCCGCGCCTGGGAGCCGCTGGGGCGCACATCCTGGTACCCCTCGGTGCTGTTCTCGAGCGCCGTCATCGTGGGCGCCTGGGGCTACTTCCTCTACGTCGGCGTCATCGACCCCAACGGCGGCGTCAACATCCTGTGGCCGCTGTTTGGTATCTCGAACCAGATGCTCGCGGCCATCGCGCTGTCGATCGCCACCGGGATCCTGGTGAAGTCGGGGCGCGCACGCTATGCGCTCGTGACCCTCGTGCCGCTTGGCTGGCTCGCCATCGTGACCACCACCGCCGCCTGGCAGAAGATCACCAGCGCTGATGTGCACATCGGCCTGTTCGCGGCCGCCAACGACCTCGCCGCCAAACTCGCCGCCGGCGCGCTCGCGCCGGAGCGCGCCGCGGTCGCCCCGCAGCTCATCTTCAATCAGCGCCTGGACGCCTGGCTCGCGATGGTGTTCACCGCGATCCTCTGGTTCGTCATTCTCGATATGGTGCGCATCAGCGTGCGCCGGCTGCGCGGCCAGGCGGTCCCGGGGAGCTCCGAGGCTCCCTACCGCGCCACGCGCATGAAGACGCTCATCCTCGGAGGAGCCTCATGAGAGAGCTGCGTGCATTCTGGCGCATCCTGTGGTGCTGGATCCGGCGGCTGAGCGGCGATGACGCATTCGAGCGCTATTGCGCGCATGAGCGTGCCTGCCATCCCGGCGTCGCCCCCATGGAGCGGGGCGAGTTCTACGCACACGAGCAGCGGCGCAAGTGGAGCGGCGTCAGCCGCTGCTGTTGACCGCCCCGGAAGGCATCGGGGCGCTGCCCCCCTGGCCCACGGAAGTCCCGGGAAATGCTA
>DATIXW010000022.1:0-19750 GCA_035518135.1 Steroidobacteraceae bacterium | reverse complement strand
CCACGCGAGCGGCTCGGAGATGAGCACCGCGCCCTCCTCGAACGCGCGCCAGGCGGCACGCGGCTCACCGGCCGTGAGCGGGAAGCCCGCGCCGCCGGTGGGGCCCAAGCGCAGCGCGTTCACGTCGAGCTCGCCGTAGGGGGAGCCGACCACCGTGCGCCGCGCCTCGCTGTGCGCGCGCACCGCAGGCAGCCCGAGCAGCCCCTGGATCACCTGCGGCTCCAGGCGCCGGCTGAGCTCGGCCCCCGGGCCCGGCGCGCTCACGTAGATGTCCGCGCGCAGCGTCGTGAGCAGCCACTCCTGCAGGGAACCGCGGAAGCTCTCGACCATCACGGCGACCCCGATCATCGCGGTGAGCGCCATTCCGAGCGCCGCCACCGCGACCCCCGTGCGGCTCAGGGAGGCGGCCACGTCCTCGAGCGCGAGCCGCGCGAGCGTGCTGCGCGCGCCCGCCAGGCGCACCCCGGCGCGCGCGCATGCGCCGAGCGCCGCGGGGGTCACCGCGGCCACCGCGAGCAGCAGCAGGAACAGCGCCGCGAAGCCGGCGAACAGGCTGTGCGCGAACAGCACGATGCAGGCGCCCGAAAGCCCCGCCAGCAGCGCCGCGAGTCCCACGAGCACGCGCGCCAGGCGCTGCGCGCGCGCCTCGATCACCGAGCGCGCCAGGGCGAGCCGCGGGGCACTGCCGGCCACCTCGAGCGCCGGCAGGAGCGCCGCCACGAGCGCCGTGCCCAGGCCTGCCAGCAGCGCCTTCGCCACGGTCAGCCCCGGCAGCGCCAGCTCATTCACCGCCACCACGAAGTACAGGTCATTGATGGTGCGCGACACCAGGCCCACCAGAGTGCGGCCGATCACGACGCCGAGGAGCGTGCCAAGGAGCGCCCCGGCGGCGCCGAGCGCTGCAGCCTCGCCGAGGACGACGCCGAGCACCTCGGCACGTGTGGCCCCGAGCGCGCGCAGCACGGCGATGATCGTGCGCCGTTGCAGCACCGCGAAGCTCACCGCGCCGTAGATGAGAAAGGTGCCGACCAGGAGCGCGAGCAGGCTCATCGCGCGCAGGTTCGTGGTGAAGGCATCCGTCATCGCGAAGGTCTCGCGCGCGCGGGCACGGGTCGCGGTGAGCTGCACATCGGGGGGCAGCTGCGCGCGCAGCGCCTGCTCGAGGGCCGCGCCCGCCGCGCCCGCCGGCAGCCGCACGTCGATGCGCGACAGCCGCCCGGGGGCGCCGAGCCATTCCTGCGCCTGCGCGATGTCGGTGAGCATCAGGGCATCAAAGCCGGCCGCGGCCGGCAGAAGCCCCGCCAGGCGCGCCTCGCGCGGAACGCCGGCCACCTCGAGCGCGAAGCGCTCACCCGGCCGCAGCGCCAGCTGTCCCGCGGTGGTCGCGCTCAGGAATACTGCGCCGGGCTCGGTGAACCAGCGGCGCGCGGCGGCCGGATCGGCGAGCAGCGCGGGTGCGGCGCCCGCCGCCGCCTCGCCCCCGAGCGCGCTGCTGGCCAGCGGATCAAGCCCGATCAGTTCGAGCACCCGCTCGCCCAGGCGCACGTAGCCGGACACGACCGGCGCGAAGTGCGGCTGCACCTGGGCGCTCCGCGGCGGGTGCATCACCAGGTGCACGTAGAATGCCTCCTCGATCCCGCCGGGGCCGCCGCTGAGCTGATGCGTCGCAGGTCCGTTCACGGCACTCACCGACAGCGCGAACGCGCGGCGCGCGCTGGCTGCGGCGATGTCCACCGCCACGATGGTGCCGACCCCGAGGGTGAGTCCGGCGAGCGCCAGGGCCAGCTGCGCCGGGTGGCGCAGCAGGTGACGCACGCTCGCGGCGCGCAGCGTCCTCACGCGGGGGCGTCCGGGGTGTGCAGCAGCCCGCCGCGCAGCTCGAGCACGCGGCCGGCCTGCCGGGCGAGCGCGGCGTCGTGGGTGACGATCAGGAGCGTCGCGCCGCCGGCGCGCGCGTGCGCGAGCAGCGCCGGCACCACTTCGCGCGCCGTGGCCTCATCGAGGTTGCCGGTCGGCTCATCGGCGAGCAGCAGCGCCGGACGGTGCACGACGGCGCGCGCGATGGCGACGCGCTGCTGCTCCCCGCCGGAGAGCTGATCCACGGCGCTCCCGGCGCGCCCGCGCAGGCCCACCGACTCGAGTGCCGCCAGGGTGCGTTCGCGCGCCGGCGTGCCGCGCACGCCGTTCAGCTCCAGCACCAGGCGCACGTTCTCGAGCACGTTGAGCGTCGGGATGAGGTTGAAGAACTGGTAGATAAAGCCGACGTGCGCGCGGCGGAAGCGCGTGCGGGCGGGCTCGGCGAGCGCCGTCACCTCGGTCCCGTCGAGCGCCACCGAGCCCTCATCGGGGATGTCGATGCCGCTCACGAGGTTCAGCAGCGTCGACTTGCCCGAACCGCTGCGCCCGGTGATGGCGACGATCTCGCCGCGCCCGATAGTGGCCTCGGCGCCGGCGAGCACCTGGTGCACGCGCTCGCCCTCGCGGAAGCTCTTGGACAGGTGGCGGATGCTGAGCACGGTTCCTTCACAGCCCGGGATGAGTGGCCCGCGCGAGCGCATTGTAGAAAGATCCGGCCTTTGGCACTGTAGCGTCGATGTCAGATCCTCAATGGCGCCTGCTCACCACGCTCCCGGACCTGCCGACCGCCCAGTCGATCGCGGAGGTGTTGAGTGCGGCGGGCATGCAGGTGCGCGTGCGCTCCGATGCCGGCGTCCTCGGCCAGGCGGCGCCGTCGCGCATCTACGTGACGAGCGCGCAGTGGCAGCAGGCGCAGGCGTTCCTGTCCGCTGCCGCCACGGACGGGGCCTGAGGGGTGCTCCAGGTCCATCACCTGAACAACTCCCGCTCCCAGCGCGTGCTGTGGCTGCTCGAGGAGCTCGGGTGCCCCTACGAGCTCATCCCCTATCAGCGTGATCCGAAGACCCTGCTCGCCCCCGAATCGCTGCGGCGCGTGCACCCGCTCGGCAAGTCTCCGGTCATCACCGACGGGGCGCACACGATTGCCGAGTCCGGCGCGATCATCGAGTACCTGCTCGAGAGCTACGGTGAGGGGCGCCTGCGCCCGGCGGCGGGTAGCGAGGCGCGGCTGCGCTACACCTACTGGCTGCATTACGCGGAAGGTTCGGCGATGCCGCCGCTGTTGCTGAAGCTCATCTTCCAGTACCTGCCGCGCGGTCCGGTGCCGGCGCTGCTGCGCCCGCTGGTGCGCGCCATCGCCGCCGGCGCACAAAAGAGCTACATCGATCCGCAGCTCGCCCTGCATATGCGCTACTGGGAGGCGGAACTCTCGCGCGAGGCCTGGTTCGCGGGCGCGGACTTCAGCGCCGCGGACATCCAGATGAGCTTCCCCGTCGAGGCGGCCGCGGCGCGCTCCGGGCTCCCCCTGGGGCAGAAGGTGCGCGGCTTCCTCGAGCGCATCCACGCCCGTGCGCCCTACCAGAGAGCCCTGAGCGTGGCGGGCGGCTTCCGCCTGCCGGGCTGAGGGTAAAAAACACCAGCGCCGGTCCCGCCGATCGGCGAAACTTCGCCCCCGCTGCGGATCCCCAAGGCCGTGCCCCCTGCGCGGCGCCGCATGCTTTACCGGAAAAAGGGTCCCCCCATGAGATTGCCAGCGTCCCGCCGTCAGGGCCGGACATTCCTGTTCCCCGCCGCCTGTGCGGCCGTGCTCGGGAGCGCCCTTGCGCTCGCGCAGGAGCCGCCGACGCCCGCTGCCGCACCCGCCGCCGCGGCGCCGGCCAAGAAGGCCGCCGCGGCCCCCGCCGCCGCGCACACGCCCAGCTACAGCCTCGGCGTCATGTTCGGCCAGCAGCTGCGCGCCAGCTCCCTCACGAACGAGTCGGTCAACGCCACCCAGCTCGCCGCCGGCATCAAGGATGCCCTCGGCGGCAAGGTCGAGCTCAGCGACGCCGACAAGGCGAACATCACCAAGATGGCGAGCGCGGCGGGGGATGCCAACCATGCGGCGGCGGCGAAGTTCCTGGCCGAGAACGGCAAGAAGCCCGGCGTCATCACTACCGCGAGCGGCCTGCAGTACAAGGTGCTCACCCCGGGCAGCGGCGTCTCCCCGAACCCCACCGACGAGGTGACGGTGAACTACAAGGGGACGCTGCTAAATGGCAACGAGTTCGACAGCAGCTACAAGCGCGGGGAACCGGCGAAGTTCCCGCTGAACCGCGTGATTCCGGGCTGGTCCGAGGGCGTCGGGCTCATGAAGCCGGGCGCGAAGTATCAGCTGTGGATCCCGCCGCAGCTCGGCTACGACCTGCACTCCCCGCCGGGCATTCCGCCCGGCTCGCTCCTGGTGTTCGAAGTGGAGCTGATCAGCGCCAAGCCTGCACCGCCGGCGGCCGCGGCGCCCAAGGCGCCGACGCCGACACCCGCGAAGTGAGGCTTGCGGCCACCGGGCCCGCCACGGGCCCGGTGGCGCTTCAGCCCCCGGCGTTCGCGCCGGGGCTGTAGCGCATCGGTTTGGTCACCCCGAGGCGCGTGAGCTCGCGATGCAGCTGCTCGCCGAGCTCTGCGTGCACGGCTCGCTCGAAGGCCGGTGCGGCGCTCCAGTCATAGGCAAAGGGCTGCTGGGTGCGCAGCGCCGGCGGCTCATCCGGGTAGCGGGGGATCACGTGCGCGTGCAGCGCCGGCTCCTGGTTGCCGAAGATCGCGTAGTTGATGCGCAGCGCACCGGTCACCTTCAGCAGCGCATCCCCCAGGCGCGACATGTCCGAGAGGAAGGCGATGCGCTCCTGCGCACCGAGGGCGTTCAGGTTCGGCACGACCGGGTCGGGCAGCAGCAGCGCGTAGCCGCGCACGAACTGGCGCTCACCGAACACCGCCCAGCCGCTGAACAGGCGGGCGATGACCTTCGGGTCGCGCCCCTCGCGCGCATCGCTCACCATCGCGTGGATGGCGGTCTGGGTGTCGGTGATGGTCTCGCTGTTGTTCTTCATGTGGGGGCCGGGGTGCGGAACATGAAATATACCGCAGCAAGGAGACACAGGCCCGCCCACAGGTAATCGAGCTTCAAGGGCTTGCCCATGTAGAACACCGCAAAGGGCACGAACACCGTGAGCGTGATCACCTCCTGCAGGATCTTCAGCTGCGCGAGCGAGAGCTGCGTATAGCCGATGCGGTTGCCGGGCACCTGCAGCAGGTACTCGAAGAAGGCGATGCCCCAGCTCGCCAGCGCCGCCAGGTACCAGGGGCGGTCGGCGAGGTTCTTCAGGTGCGCATACCAGGCGAACGTCATGAAGACATTCGAACACACCAGCAGCAGCGTGGCGGACAGTGTGGCGGAAGAAAATGGGCTCACGGGCGCCTTCCTCGGTGTGTTCGGCCGGACCCTAGCAGCTGACCCCGAGCGCGCGCAGCGCCGCGAGCGTTTGCGGGTAGTCCGCGTGCACGATGCCGTGCCAGCCGCGCGCGCCGGCGGCGGCGACGTTGTCGGCGCGATCATCGATGAATACCGTGTGCCCGGGTGTCAGCGCAAAGCGCTTTTCCGCTTCCGCATAGATGCCCGCGTGCGGCTTCATGACCCCGGCGAGATAGGAGGGCAGCGCCCCGTGCCCCAGGGCGTGCAGGCGGTACTCGCGCGAGATGTGCGCCCAGTGCAGGTCCCCGATGTTGGAGAGCAGGTACACGCGGTAACGCTCGCTCAGGCGGTGGGCGAGCTCGACCATGGCGGCGTCGATGACGAACATGTCGAGCCACTTGGCGTGCACGTCGGCGAGCGCCACCGGCTCGCTGGTGAGCGTGGCGAGACGCTCGAGCAGGCCCTGCCCGTGCATGCGCCCCGTCTCGTGCTCTTCCAGGGCGATGCGCTTCATCAGCGCATCGCGCTCATCCACCACCGCGCCGCGCGCGAGGAGGAACTCGAGGAGCGGGCGGTAGTTCAGGTGCAGCAGCACCCAGCCGATGTCGAACACCACCGCCTCGATGTGCACCCCGGACATCAGCGCGGCGCCGCGGGCGTCGTCCACACGCTGCCGCCGTCGCCCGCATGGCGGTTGACCGCGACCACGGTGGCGCGCGGAAAGAAGTTGAAGTCCGTGGCGCTCGCCCAGGTATAGGCGCCCATGGCGCGCCCCACCACGAGGTCGCCCGCCTTCAGCGGCGGCAGCATCAGGTCCTCGGCGATGACGTCGATGCTGTCGCAGGTGGGACCGGCGAGCACCGAGGGACGGCGCGGCCCCTGGGTGCGCAGCGGCTGCACCGCGTAGCGCGCGTGATCGAACAGCTGTCCGCTGTAGGAGCCGTACACGCCGTCATCGAGGTAGTACCACCAGTGGCCCTGGCGGCGCGCGCGCCCCATGACGGAGGCGACGCCGATGGCGGCGGGCCCGGCGATGTAGCGCCCGGGCTCGGCGAGCACGCGCATGCCGCGCGGAAGCGCGTCCAGCGCCTCGCGCAGCGGCGCGCAGAAGCGCCCGATGTCCTGCACCGGGCGTGTGTACTCGATCGGGAAGCCCCCGCCGATGTCGAGTGTGTCGTAGGGTCCGAGCTTCTCGCGGCGCGCCGCCGCCATGAGGTGCGCGCAGGCCCTCACCGCCTGCGCGTGGCGCACCGCATCGGTGGTCTGGGAGCCGGCATGGAAGGACAGGCCGCGCACGCTGATGCCGAGGTCCGCGGCCAGGCGCGCGAGCGGCAGCAGATCCTGCGGGTCACAGCCGAACTTGCGTGACAGGTCGACCACCGCGCCCGCGGAGCGGAACGAGACGCGCAGCAGCAGCTGCGCGCGCCCGCCGAGGTGGGCGAACTTGCGCACCTCGTCGGGATTGTCGGCGACGAACAGGCGCACCCCGAAGGCGAGCGCATTATCGATGTCCGCGGGGCGCTTGATCGGGTGCGTGTGGATGCAGCGCTCGGGCGCCACCCCTAAGCGCTGCGCGAGCTGCACCTCCCCGCTCGTGGCGAGGTCCAGGCCGCCGCCCTCCTCCACGACCGTTTGCACCACCGCCGGGTGCGGCAGTGGCTTGAGCGCGTAGTGCAGCGCGACGCCCGGGAGCGCCCCGGCGAGGCTGCGGTACTGCGCGCGCACGCGCGCGCAGTCCAGGATCAGCAGCGGGGAGCCGAACTCGCGCACCAGGCGGCGGATGTGCGCGGGCGCAAACGGATCGATCAGTCGCGGGCGGGGCACCGGGGGCGGATTTAGCGCAGCACGGCGAAGGTGGCCGAGCCGTCATCGCTCTCGGCGATGCTGCTCGCGGCGCGCAGCAGGCGGTCGCGCACCGCGGCCCACGCCTCCCCGTCGGGCACGCTCTGCACCAGGATCCGCTCGCAGCCGGCGCGGTCGAGGGTGCGCAGATTGTTGTACAGCTCGCGCGCGTAAACTTCCGCGCGCCGGCCGGCGTTGATCCAGGTGACGGTCTTGTGCGAGCGCAGCGGCAGGCGTTGCGCCAGCACCGCGACGCGCCTTCCGCCGGCGGAGGCCGCATCCGCCTGCGCATCGATCTCGCCCGCGGGCACGATGGTGAGGGGCGTGGTGGGCGCGTAGTGCGTGGGCGTGCCGCCGGGCACGCGCGGGGACTCCCCGCCCGGGCCGATCGCCAGCTCGCCCACGATGCCGCGCAGCTGCGCCGCGGTGACGCTGCCGGGGCGCAGCAGGCGCACCCGCTCGCCCTCGAAGGAGACGATGGTCGACTCGAGCCCGATCTGGCACTCCCCGCCGTCGAGGATCACGCGCACCGTCTCGCCGAACTCCTCGCGCACGTGCTCGGCGCGCGTGGGCGAGAGGCGCCCGTAGCGATTGGCGGAAGGGGCGGCGATCCCGCCGCCGAAGGCGGTCAGCAGCTGCTGCGCCATCGGGTGCGCGGGCACGCGGATGGCGATGGTGTCCTGCCCGCCGGTGATCACCTCGTGCACGTGCGCGGCACGCGGCAGCACCATCGTGAGCGGCCCCGGCCAGAAGCTCTCCGCGAGGCGGTTGGCGAGCTCGGGGACTTCGCGCACCCAGCGATGCAGGTAGCGCGGGCTGTCCAGGTGCACGATCACCGGATGATCGTGCGGACGTCCCTTGGCCTCGAAGATCCGGCGCACCGCGGCCGGGTTCTGCGCGTTAGCTCCGAGCCCGTACACCGTCTCGGTCGGAAACGCGACCAGCTCCCCGTCGCGCAGCGCCTGCACGGCGGACTCGATCTCGACCTGACTTGCGCGGACGTTGCGTGCCATAGAGGGAAGCGATTCTACCAAGCCGCCGGCACCGGCTGGCCGCGTGTTGTAAGGAAGCATCACCCGCTGCGCGCGACGGCAAGCGCGGGGCGGGGGTTGCGGGGGGCGTGGGTGCGCGCGCGCACCGCGGCGGGTTTACTTAAGGTGCGCGCGTATCGCTCATTCGAGGGAGCGGCGCGCCCAGCCCCGCTCGCCGTGCACCAGCTCGTACGCCGGCCAGTAGTGCTTGTCGAGCTTCAGCGTGATCACTTCCGGTGCGTTGTTCCAGGCGAGGGTCTTCAGGCGCACCGAAGAGCGGTCGGGGCGCCCGAGCACCACCTTCAGGAAGGCATCCAGGTCCGGCGTGGGCACGCCGTCGACCTCGAGGATGCGCCGCCCGGGGTAGAGCCCGTAGCGCGTCGCCGGTGAGCCGTAGTTGAAGTAGGCGACGTACACCCCGGTCGGCTCGATGCCGCGCTGCGCGCTCATGGCGCGGTGCGGCGCCTGCAGCGTCGCACCCGCCCACTGCACCAGGCGATCGACGTCGCTCCCGGGGAGCGCGGCGGTGGCGACCTCGAGCGTCTGCTCCTGCTGGTTGCGCCAGATCGTCACCCGCACGTGCTCGCGGTCCGCGGCCGCCTGCTCCACCTCGTGGAAGCGCGTGACGACGTTGCCGTCGATGGCGAGCACCAGGTCCCCGGGCTGCAGCTGCCGCGCGGCGTCCGAGCCGCCGACCAGACGCGTCACGGCCAGTACCTGGCGGCGGCTGGCGCTGTGCTGCGTGAGGCGCTGCGTCCAGCTCTGTGGCAGGCCGATCTCGCGCGCCTGCGCGAGCGACATCTCGGCGAGTTCCGCCTCGAGCGAGTGCAGCATCTTGTCGCTGCGCACGCGCCCGATCATGTCGGCCACCACGTTGATCGGCACCCCGCGGGTGTCCTGGGCGATCTCGCGGCCGTTTTCGTAGGCAAAGCTCGACCAGGTGCCGAGCACGTTGCCGGCGCTGTCGGCGAGCACGCCGTCGTATTCGCTCGGCGGGTTGACCAGCTGGGCGGTCTCGATGTTGCTGTCGCGGAAGCGCATGGTGCGCGACAGCGGCAGCTCGAGCGGATCGATACTGGCGATCTCGGTACTGCGCGCGCGCAGCTCGTTGTCGGGCGTCAGTCCCACCACCCACACGCGCTCGCCGCTTTGGATCTCGTGCGTGGACAGGCGTGCGGCGCGCACCGGCGTGTCGCCGATGAGCTTGGGGTCGTAGGCGACGACGGCGAAATCGTGCAGCGGATGCACGTACACGACCCGCCCCGGCACCTGCACGGTGCCGGCGAACGTGACGGTGACGTCTCCGACGGCCACCGGCACGGTGTTGCGGTCGACGACCACCAGACCGCGCTGCGCATCCACGACGAGTCCGGTGCCGTGGTAGTTGCGCTCGGTGATCCCCGACACCGAGTACGGCATGTCGAAGGTCACCATGGCCAGGGAGGGGGCGAGCGCGTTCATGCGCGCATCCGGGTAGCGCGGGAACTGCGTCGCGCTCACCGCCGCGGGCTTCGGCGGCGGACCGGGCGGCAAGTCGTGGCAGTCCCAGAGCCCGGCGGTGTCGTTGCGCTCGCAGTGATGCGCCGGGAACCACAGCCGGTCCATGCGCATGGTATGCAGCTCGGTGCTGTTGGAGGCCTCGATCGTCAGGTAGCGCACGCTCGCGCGCTCGCCATCGCTGAGCTGCGCGATGCCGGCCTCGAAGTCCTTCAGCGCGTCGGTCGTCTTGCCGTTCAGCGCGAGCACCACCGCCCCGCGCGGCACGCCGGCGGCGCCGAGCACGTAACCGGGGTTCGCGACGTACACCCCGCGGGTCGGCACGTTCAGGTGCCGCGCCTGCTGGTAGGAGAGCGTATGCACGACCGCATCACCGAACTCCGCGTAAGCGCTCGGGGTGATGGCATGCAGGTCCCCGACCGGGAGCTTCGCGGAAATGGCCTTGCCGCCGCGCTCCAGCTCCACTTCCACCTCCCCGCCCACGGTGTTGTCGAGCGCCTCCTCGAGGGGCTCGAAGCGGTCCAGGTAGTGCCCGTTGAGGCGCACCAGGATGTCCCCGGGCTGCAGCACCTTCTCGCTCGGGCTCCCGGGCAGCACCTCGGTCACGACCAGCATGCCGGTGTTGTGCGGAAACTCCCGGCGCACGGCGGCCTCGGTGTTGCCGGCGAGACCGAGGCGCTCGAGCTCATCGTAGGGGGTGTAGTTGAAGACGGTATAGAGCGTGCCGCGCGGCACGGGCTTGCCCTGCTGGATGAGTTCCAGCGCGCGCTTCACGCGCCCGAGCGGCAGGTAGAAGCTCGAGGCCGCGCCGCTCGCGCCGCCGGCGTTGAGCCCCACCACGCGGCCGCGGATATCGATGACGGGGGAACCGGAGGAGCCGCCGGAAGTGCCCGAGGCGGCCTGCAGGTAGAAGGTGTTGAAGTCGTTGTACTTGGTGATCCCGTAGTCGGGCGCGTCGCGATCCAGGCGCGCGAGCGTGCCGGCGAGGATCGACAGCTGCTCGCCGGCATTGTTGCCGACCACGCGGATCTCGCGCCCGACCTGCGCGCCTTCGGGGTACAGCGGCAGCGCCCTGGGCTTGATGAAGCGCAGCTTCTTCGGGTCGTAGCGGTAGATGCCGAAGTCGTGCACCGGGTCGCGGTACACCGGGTACAGCTGCACCTCCTCGCGGTTGAGGAAGGTGGCCTCCGCGGTCACCGGGCCGGGCGTCACGACGTGCCGGTTGGTGAGGATGAGGCCGCGCTCGGCGTCGACCACAAAGCCGGTCGCCTGCGCGGTGGTGTTCCACTCGGTGTCGAAGGCGCGCGTGAGGTCGACGTTGATCGAGACCACGCTCGGGGCGATGCGCTCGAGCGTCACGGCCCAGTCCGGATTGCCCTCGACCGCCACGGCGGCCTGCGCCGGATTGGGCTGCTGGCCGGTCTCGCCCCCGGGCGGCGGCGGCCCGGGCGTGAGGCCCGGCGGGGCGCCGGGACGTGTGCTCGGCGGGGCCGGGGGCGGCGGTATCGCCGGCGCCGCGGCCGCCTCGGCGGTGGGGGCCGCGCCCGGGGGTTGGGGCGTCTGCGCCGGGGTCGCGCACGAGAACAGGAGCAGGCACAGCCCGAGGGGGCGCAAGCGCATCATGCGGCGACTCTTCCTAACGACCGACGAGCACGATCAACCAAACGAAGCCGAGCAGCACGAACGACATGAAGACCGCGGCGGAGCCGATGTCCTTGGCCAGGCCCGCGAGCACGTGGCGCTCGAGGCTGATGCGGTCCACGGTGGCTTCGATGGCGCTGTTCAGCAGTTCCACGATCAGGATCAGGAACACGGGGCCGACGAGCAGCACCCGCTCGAGGGCGCCATGTCCGAGCCACAGCCCCAGCGGTATGACGAGCAGGGCGAACGCAAGTTCCTGCCGAAACGCGGCTTCCTCGCGGAAGGCGCCGCGCAGGCCATTCCAGCTGGAGGCAAAGGCACGCAGCAGGCGGGTCAGCCCGCGGGGTTTGTAGCGCTCTACGGCGGCGCCGTCGGCTTCCATGTGAGATCCAGTTGTCGGGCCGCCCGCACGTCATCGAGGCGGCGCACCGGCATGGTATGCGGTGCGCTCCTGACGCGCCCGGGTTCCTGTTCGGCTTCCTTCTGGATCTGTGACATGGCCGCCACAAATGCGTCGAGCACCTCCCGGCTCTCGGTCTCGGTGGGCTCGATCAGCAGGCACTCCGGCACCAGGAGCGGGAAGTAGGTGGTCGGGGCGTGGAAGCCGTAATCGAGCAGCCGCTTGGCAAAATCCATGGCCGTCACGTTCAGCTCGCGCGCCTGGCGCTTGAGCGTCACGATGAATTCATGGCTCGCGCGTCGCTTGGGATAGGCCGCATCGAAGCCGGCCTCCTGCAGGCGCTTCAGCAGGTAATTGGCATTGAGCGTGGCGTACTCGCCCACCCGCTGCATGCCCTCGCGCCCGAGCAGGCGCATGTAGATGTAGGCGCGCAGCAGCACCCCGGCATTGCCCATAAATCCCGACAGCCGCCCGATCGACTGGGGCAGGTCCGCCTCGGTGAGCCAGCGGTAGCGCTCGCCCTCGCGCGCGACCAGCGGCACCGGCAGGAACGGCAGCAGGCGCGCGCCCACCCCCACCGCCCCGGCGCCCGGGCCACCGCCGCCGTGGGGGGTGGAGAAGGTCTTGTGCAGGTTCATGTGGATGACGTCGAACCCCATGTCCCCGGGGCGCACCTTGCCGAGGATCGCGTTCAGGTTGGCGCCGTCGTAATAAAGGAGGCCACCGGCCTCGTGCACGATGCGCGCCACCTCCTCGATGTGGCGCTCGAACACCCCCAGCGTCGAGGGGTTGGTGAGCATGATGCCGGCGGTCTGCGGGCCGACCGCGGCGCGCAGCGCCTCGAGCTCCACATCCCCGTGCGCATCCACCGGGATCTCGCGCACCACGCAGCCGCACATGGTGGCGGTCGCAGGATTTGTGCCGTGCGCGGCCTCGGGCACGATGATCTCGTTGCGCTCGAGGTCCCCGCGGGCGCGGTGATAGGCGCGGATCATGGCGACGCCGGCGAACTCCCCGTGCGCGCCGGCCATGGGCGAGAGCGCCACCCCCTGCATGCCGGTTACCTCCTGCAGCATCTGCTGCAGCTCGTACATGCACTCGAGGAAGCCCTGGCCGTGCGACTCGGGCCCGAGGGGGTGGCGCGCGAGGAACTGCGGCAGCATCGCGTACTGGTTACAGGCCTTGGGGTTGTACTTCATCGTGCACGAGCCGAGCGGGTAGAAGTGCGTGTCGATGGAGAAGTTCAGCTGCGAGAGGCGCGTGAAGTGGCGCACCGCCTCGAGCTCGCCCACCTCCGGCAGCGCCGGCGGCGCGGCGCGGCGCAATGCCGCGGGCAGGTCCTCGAGCGCACCTGCGCCTTCTTCGGCCGGCCACTGATCGCTCGCCCCGCGCCCGGGGGTGGAGTACTGGAAAATCACCTGTTCGCTGACTGCCACGGATGGTGTTCCTCGTCAGGCGGCGCGCGCCGCCTGCATCACTTCGCTTAGGGAGGCGCGGTAGTGCTCGATGTCCGCCTGGGTCCTCATCTCGGTCGCGCACACGAGCAGCGCGTGCCCGAGCTCGGGGTAATAGGGCGCAAGATCGAGCCCGGCGGCGATGCCGCGCGCGCTGAGCGCCTTCAGCAGCGGCGCCACGGGACGATCGAGCAGCAGCACCGCCTCGTGGAAGCACGGGCCGGCAAAGCCTAAGCGCACTCCCGGCACGCGGGTGAGCGCGCCGATGAGCTCGCGCGTGCGCGCGTGGCAGGCGGCGGCGGTGCGCGCCAGGCCCTGCGGACCCATGAGCGAGAGGTAGATGGTCGCCGCGGTCATGAGCAAGCCCTGGTTGGTGCAGATGTTGGAGGTCGCCTTGGCGCGCCGGATGTGCTGCTCGCGCGCCTGCAGGGTGAGCGTGAAGCCCTCCTTGCCGGCGACGTCGAGGGTGCGCCCGACGATGCGCCCGGGCATCTGCCGCACGTGCTCCATGCGAGCGGTCATGAAGCCCAGGTACGGGCCACCGGAGGACAGCGGCACCCCGAGGGGCTGCCCCTCGCCCACGGCGATGTCGGCGCCGCGCCTCCCCCACTGCCCCGGGGGCTTCAGCAGCGCGAGCGCGATCGGGTTCACCACGGCGATGACCAGCGCCCCGTGCGCGTGCGCCCAGTCGGTGAGTGCGTCCACCTCCTCGAGCCGCCCGAAGAAGTTCGGCTGCTGGATGAGCAGCGCGGTCACGTCCTCGCCCTCGTACCGCTCGAGGGCGGCGGCCGCGGTGAGGCCGCCCGCAGGCTCGTACGGCAGCTCCTCGAACCTCAGCCCCTGGTTGTGGGCGGTGTTCACCGCGACGCGCCGGTAGTGCGGGTGCAGGGTCTGCGGCACGAGGATGCGCGCGGACTTGGACCTGCGGTTGGCGCGCACCGCCATGAGGGAGGCCTCGGCGGTGGCGGAGGCGCCGTCGTACATGGAGGCGTTCGCCACGTCCATGGCCGTCAGGCGCGTCATCATGCTCTGGAACTCGTAGATCAGCTGCAGCGTGCCCTGGCTCGCCTCCGCTTGGTAGGGCGTGTAGGCGCTGTAGAACTCCCCGCGCGTGGTGATCGCCCACACCGCCGCGGGGATGTGGTGCTCGTACGCGCCGGCGCCGATGAAATTCAGCAGCGTCCCGTCGGCGCGTGCACGCTCGCTCATCAGCCGCCCGATCTGCATCTCGTTCAGCGCCTCGGGGATCCCCGCGAGCGCGCGGGTGCGCAGCGTCGCGGGGATCTCATCGAAGAGCTCCTCGATACTGCCGGCGCCGATGCTGCTGAGCATCGCCGCCACGTCTGCGCCGGTGTGGGGAATGAAAGCCATCAGCCCGCCTCCGCGTCCAGGAACTTCTGGTACTCCGCCGCCGACAGCAGGGCCGCGGCAGCGAGCGCGCCGGCGGCGGGCTTGAGGCGAAAGAGCCACCCGGAGCCGTAGGGGTCGGAGTTCACCGCCTGCGGCTCGCCGGTGAGCTGCGGGTTGCCGAGCGTCACGGTGCCCGCAAGCGGCGCGTAGACATCGGAGGCCGCCTTGACCGACTCGACCACCGCGCAGGCCTCGTCCGCGGCGAGCACGCGACCCGCCTCGGGCACCTCGACGAACACGAGGTCACCGAGTGCGTGCTGCGCGTGATCGCTGATGCCGATCTCGAGGGTGCCGTCGGGCAGCGCGCGCACCCACTCGTGCGACTTGGTGTACTTAAGATCTGCGGGGACGTTACTCATGGGGCTTGTGGTCCTTCGCTCTGGGTGATCAGGGAGCGCCCGAAGCGCACGAACGGGGGCTTCACGACGCGGGCATTGAGGAGTTTGCCGCGGATGTCCACCTGCACGGCAGCGCCGGTGCCCGCCGGTACGCGCGCGAACGCGATGGAGCGCTCAAGCGTCGGGGAAAAGGTGCCGCTGGTGATCTCGCCCACGGCGGCACCGCTTACCAGAACCTGCTGGTGGCCGCGCAGCACGCCGCGGTCCTCGAGCACGAGGCCCACGAGCTTGCGCGCGCTGCCGGCGGCGCGGATGGCCTCGAGCGCACGGCGGCCGAGAAAGTCGCGCTGCGGCGGCGCGAGCGCCACGGTCCAGCCGAGCGCGGACTCGTACGGGTGCGTGCTCTCGTCCATGTCGTTGCCGTAGAGGTTCATGCCCGCCTCCAGGCGCAGCGTGTCGCGGGCGCCGAGCCCGCAGGAGGCGACGCCGAGGGAGTTGAGGCTGCGCCACGCCGGCACCGCATCCGCCGCCGGCATCATGATCTCGAAGCCGTCCTCGCCGGTGTAGCCGGTGCGCGCGACGAACCACGGGCCGAGCTCGCGCCCGACGAAGTTGTCCAGGGCGAGGGCCGCCGTGGCCTGCGCCGGCGCGAGCAGCTGCGCGGCCTTGGCGCGCGCCTCCGGACCCTGCACGGCGAGCATCGCGAGGTCGGTGCGCTCGCTGAGCTCCACGGCAAAGGGCGCCGCGTGCGTGCGGATCCACGCGAGGTCCTTGTCACGCGTGCCGGCGTTCACCACCATGCGGTAGAAGCGCTCCTCGAGGTAATAGACGATCAGGTCATCGAGGATGCCGCCGTCCTCCTTGAGCAGGCAGCTGTAGAGCGCCTTGCCGGGGGTGGTGAGCTTGGCCACGTCGTTGGCGATGAGGTGGCGCAGGAACTCGCGCACCCGCGCGCCCTGCAGGTCGATGACGCACATGTGCGAGACGTCGAAGACGCCCGCGGCGCGGCGCACCGCATGGTGCTCGCCGATCTGGGAGCTGTACTGCACCGGCATGTCCCAGCCGCCGAAGTCGACGATGCGGGCGTTGAGCTCCTGGTGCAGCCTGAAGAGCGGGGTCTTTCTTCCCACGAACGCACTCCGACGAGCTGTCACGGCCAAAAAAGACGCGGCAGGCGCTTGCGCTCGTCTTGAAGCGAGACGCCTGCCGCCCTTCTGTCCTGTGACCTGAGAGATCAGGCGCGCGCAGCGCCGCTCCCCTTCGGTGGGTGGATCGCGCGGATTTGCCGCGCGCTGCACCGCTCTCCAGAAGCCCCGCGGTGCTGTCACCGCCGTCTGCCGTTCGTGGGCCTGAGCGTTTCCGGGCGGGAATTGCGCCTTCGGCGTCCCGGTTTCGCGCCGGGCTCTCTCCGAACAGACTGTTTCGGGCGGGGGCGATCATAGCAGCCTTCGCCACGTGCCGCTCACGCCCGGCGACGGTAGAATTACCTCCCCATGAACCATCCGGCCTCATGACGATGCAGCAGCGGCGCGCGAGCGTGGCGGTCAGGGTCGGCGCGGTGCGCGTCGGCGGCGACGCGCCGATCGTCGTGCAGTCGATGACCAATACCGACACCGCGGACGTCACGGGCACCACGCGCCAGGTGCAGGCGCTCGTCCGCGCCGGCTCCGAGCTGGTGCGCCTCACGGTCAACACCGCCGAGGCCGCCGCCGCGGTACCGGTCATCAGCGAACGCCTCGAGGCCCTCGGGGTGCGCGTGCCGCTGATCGGCGACTTCCACTTCAACGGCCACAAGCTGCTGCGCGAGTATCCGGGCTGCGCCGCAGCGCTCGCCAAGTACCGCATCAACCCGGGCAACGTCGGGCGCGGCAGCAAGCGCGACCCGCAGTTCGCCGAGATGATCGAGACCGCCTGCCGCTTCGAGAAGCCCGTGCGCATCGGGGTCAACTGGGGGAGCCTCGATCCTGAGCTCCTCACGCGCCTGATGGACGAGAACTCCCAGCGCGCGCAGCCGCTGGACGCGCAAGCCGTGATGCGCGCGGCGGTGGTCGAGTCGGCGCTCTCGAGCGCCCGGCGGGCCGAGGAGCTCGGACTTGCGCACGAGCGCATCATCCTCTCGGCGAAGGTGTCCGCAGTGCAGGACCTGATCGGCATCTATCGCGACCTGGCGCGCCGCTGCGACTACCCGCTGCACCTCGGTCTCACCGAGGCCGGCATGGGCTCCAAGGGCATCGTCGCCTCCACCGCCGGCATGGCGGTGCTGCTGCAGGAAGGCATCGGCGACACCATCCGCGCCTCCCTCACCCCCGAGCCCGGCGGGGATCGCACCCAGGAGGTGCTGGTGGCGCAGGAGATCCTGCAGACCATGGGACTGCGCGCCTTCACCCCGCTGGTCATTGCCTGCCCCGGGTGCGGACGCACCACGAGCACGGTATTCCAGGAGCTCGCGCAGCGCATCCAGAGCCACATCCGCACGCGCATGCCACAGTGGCGGCGCGAGTACGCCGGCGTCGAGGCCATGACCGTCGCGGTCATGGGATGCGTCGTCAACGGTCCGGGCGAGAGCAAGCACGCCAACATCGGCATCAGCCTGCCCGGCACCGGCGAGCGCGCGGTGGCGCCGGTCTACGAGGACGGCGCCAAGACCGTGACGCTCAAGGGCGAGCGCATCGCCGAGGAGTTCCAGGAGCTGGTCGAGAGTTATGTGGCGCGCCACTACGCGCGCGCGGAGCCTCCATGAGCACACTCGCCGAGCGCCGCTGCAAGCCCTGCGAGGGCGGGATGGCGCCGCTGACCCGAGCCGAGGCCGAGGCGCTCATGCGACAGCTGGACGGCGCCTGGAGCCTCGCCGAAGACGCGCTGTCGATCCGCCGCGAGTTCCGCTTCCGCGACTTCTACCGCACCATGAGCTTCGTCAATGCCCTGGCGCACATTGCCAACATCGAGGACCACCACCCGGACCTGGCGGTCGGCTACAACTACTGCCGCGTCACCTACACGACGCACGCGGCGCGCGGGCTGTCGCAGAACGACTTCGTGTGTGCGGCCAAGATCGACCGCGTGCCGCTCAGCTGAGGGTGGGTGCCTCGCGCGCCGCCTGCGGCAGCTCCCCCGTCACCCCGAGCGCGCGCCGGATGAAGAAGCGCCGCAGCTCCTGGCTGCGATTGACCGCGGCGAGCCCCGCCTGCGCCACGCGCGCCACGGGCCCCGTGCCGTGGGCCAGCAGCCGGTCAAAGGCATCGATCGCGGTCGCCATCACCGACACCTCGCTCTTGCGCCAGCGCTCGTAGGCCCGCAGCACCCCGAGCGCGCCGACGTCCTCGCGCCGCGCGACCGCCTCGGAAAGCAGCTGCGCGAGCGCCGCGGCGTCCAGCAATCCCAGGTTCACCCCCTGTCCGGCGAGCGGGTGCACGACGTGCGCCGCATCCCCGATGAGGGCGACGCGGCTGGCGACGTAGCGCGCGGCGGCGAGCCGCTGCAGCACGAACGAGCGGCGCGCGCTCACGAGCCGGGTGGCCCCCAGGGCGCGGTCCGCCGCCTCATCGAGCGCGCGCGCGAACTCGGCATCGGTGGCACTGTGGAGCGCGGGCGCGCGGGTGGCATCGACCGACCAGACGATCGAGCTCGTGCCGTCGGCGAGGGGCAGGAACGCAAGCGTGCCGTCCTTCATGAAGCGCTGCCACGCGGTGAGCTGGTGCGGCTCGGCCGTGGCGACGTTGGCGATGATCGCCAGCTGCTCGTAAGCGGCGCGCGCGGCGGTGAGGCCCGCGGCCTCACGCACCCGCGAGTGCGCCCCGTCCGCCCCGACCACCAGGCGCGCGGTCAGCTCCCCGGCCGCGGTGCTCAGGCGCACCCCCTCCTCGGTGAGCGTGAGCGACTCGAGCGCGGCCTGGGTGATGCGGCCGCCGGCGGCGCTGAAGGCCTGGAGGAGCGCGTGCTGCAGCAGGCGGTTCTCGAGGATGTAGCCGAGGTTGGGCTCCCCCACGTCGGCGGCATCGAACACCAGCACCGCAGGGCTCGAGGGCGCGACGCTCTCGTGCCAGATGCGCATGCGCTGGTAGGCGCACACGCGCGCTCCTTCGATCATCGGCCACGCGCCCGCGACCCTCAGCAGCCGCTCGCTGGCACGCGACAGCGCGACCACGCGCGAATCCAGCGGTGAGAGCGCCTCGACCGGCGCCGGCGGGTGCGGCTCGAGCAGCACCACCTCGAGGCCCGCGCGCTGCAGCAGCGCCGCAGCGCACGCCCCCACCGGCCCACCGCCGACGACCGCGACGTCAGCCATCGCGCACCGGCAGCCCGCGCGCGAGGCGCGGGCTGGGACCGGCAAAGCCGGCGCTGACGCGGGCGAGCGCGCGCTTGGCGGGCGGGGCCAGATCGAACGCGAGCAGGCCGAGGTCGCGCAGCAGCCCCACGCCCGGGCGCTCGTCGCCGAAGAGCTTCACCAGCGAATCGGTGAAGCGCACCACCCCGCGCCGGTCCTGCGCGCGCCACGCCGCGAAGCGCTCAAGCTGCGAGGCGCAGCCCGCCTCGGCGGGGCTCTGCGCCAGCACCTCGGCGAGCATCGCCGCATCGCGCAGCCCGAGGTTGAAGCCCTGGCCGGCGACCGGGTGCAGGGCCTGGGCGGCGTTGCCGATGAGCACGGTGCGCGTACCCACGGCGGCCGCGGCCCGCGTGAGCTTCAACGGATAGGCGCCGCGACGCCCGACGCGCGTGAAGCGGCCGGCGCGCCAGCCGAAGGCGCTCTGCAGCTCGGCGAGGTAGGCGCCCTCATCGAGGGCGAGCAGCCGCGCGGCGTACTCGGGGCTGCAGGCCCAGATTACCGCCCGGGC
>DATIXW010000021.1:0-17165 GCA_035518135.1 Steroidobacteraceae bacterium | reverse complement strand
CGGGTGGTGGACTTCGTGCACGTGCACTGGCAGCAGCACTACTTCCCGGCCTTCAACGTGGCCGATTCCGCCATCACCATCGGTGCGGCGCTGCTGTTGCTGGATGCCTGGCGCGAGAGCCGCGCGCACCCACGGGAGCGGGCCTGATGCAGGTACTGCTCGCCAATCCGCGCGGCTTCTGCGCTGGCGTCGACCGCGCCATCGACATCGTCGAGCGCGCGCTCGAGCTCTTCGGGCCCCCGATCTACGTGCGTCACGAAGTGGTGCACAACCGCCACGTGGTGGAGCGGTTGCGCGCCCTCGGGGCGGTGTTCGTGGATGAGCTCGCGGAGGTTCCGGCCGGCAGCACGGTGATCTTCTCGGCACACGGGGTCTCGAGCGCCGTCGAACAGGAGGCGCACGGGCGGCAACTCACGGTGTTCGATGCCACCTGTCCGCTGGTCACCAAGGTGCACATGGAGGTGCAGCGCTATGCGCGCGAGGGCCGCGACGTGCTGCTCATCGGGCATGCGGGGCACCCGGAGGTCGAGGGCACCATGGGGCGCTTCGACCCCAGCGGCGGCGGCCGCATCCACCTGGTGGAGAACGTGCGCGACGTCGCGCGCCTTGCGGTGCGTGACCCGCGCCGCCTGGCCTTCGTGACCCAGACGACGCTGTCGGTCGATGACACCGCCGAGATCGTCGGGGCGCTGCGGGTGCGCTTTCCCGAGCTCGCCACCCCGCGCCGCGAGGACATCTGTTATGCCACCCAGAACCGCCAGGACGCCGTGAAGAAGCTGCTCGAGCAGTGCGACGTGCTGCTGGTGGTGGGCTCGCGCACCAGTTCCAACTCGAACCGCCTGCGCGAGCTCGCCGATCGCGCCGGGGTCCCGGGCTACCTCATCGACGGCCCCCAGGACCTCAGGCCCGAATGGTTCGCCGGCCGTGCGGCGGTGGGCGTCACGGCCGGCGCCTCCGCCCCCGAGCTGCTCGTGCAGCAGGTCGTGCAGCAGCTCAGGTCCTGGGGCGGTGAGGCGCCCGCCGAGGTGAGCGGGCGCGAGGAGCGGGTGTCCTTCACGCTGCCGCGGGGCCTGCGGCGCAACTCAGAAGAACCCGTGTAGCTCCACGAAATACAGCCGCTGATTCTGCGTCGGCTGCTGCGGGATCCCATCGTACAGGCGCGCCCCACCGCGAATCTGCACGAACTGGATGGGAGTCCATTCGTAGACGAAGCTCCAGCGCGTCTGCTGATTGTTCGAGACGTCGCGGTCCGGGTCGAAGTACTCGTAGCTGACCTTGAGGTTGTGGCCGCGCCAGGGTGAGTAGTTGGCCTCGAGCAGCCCGCCGAGCTGCTTCTGGCCTCCGCCCGGACCGGAGGGCAGGCTGTGATCGTTGAGGTAGTCGAGCTCGGCGAGCCAGGCGATGGGGCCGGTGCGCACTCCACCAAACAGCGCGTAGGTCTCGCGGCTGCCGTCGGGGTTGGAGTCGTTGAAGTTTGCCGCCGCCCCGAGCCGCCAGCGGTTCTGCACGTACGACGCCTGCAGGCTCTCCTGCTTGCCGTTGCTGGTCGGGGCTGCGCCGGCGGTGCCGTTGCTGACGGCGAGCTGCGCATCCCAGTGCCCGTGCTCGTAGCCGACCTCGACGCCGCGGTCGGGTGTGGACATGTCGATGTTGCTGACCGAGTTCACGAAGGCGCTCTGGTCCTGCAGCCGCAGCCCGAAGGGCAGGTACATCTGCCCCGCCTTGAGGTACCAAGTGTGATCGGCCGACCACAGCATGCCCCAGACTTCGCGGTTGAGGGCACTCCCCGGCGCCACCTGCTCATCCACATAGAACAGCACCCGCTCGGGAATCACGTTCGCCGAGAGATAGACGCGCGCCTGCTCCACGTCGAACTGATTGGCGGTCGTCTGCCCGGGCACCTGCTGCGCCGCGAACTGGTAGCGCCCGTCGCCGCCGAGGGAGATGAAGCGGTTGATGGCGCCCGTCCATACATCGGTGCCGGTGTCCACGTGCTCGGCCGGGAGCGTGGTCTGCGAGAAGATCTCGCCGAAGGCGGTGCGCTCACCGCCGCCGGTGGGATTGACGTGACACTGGCCGCACCTGTAGCCGTTGGCCACGGCCAGGTAAGGTTCCGCCGGCGCGCGCGCCGCGAGCAGCACCAGCAGCAGGCCGAGCCATGAGAGCCGCCGGGCGCTCAAGGCACGCTCTGCACCGTGAACTCGACCACCGCGTCTTCCCCGAGCGCACTACCGCTCAGGTCGGCCAGCGCGGCGGCTCCCGTGCCGCGCACGTGCAGCCGGTAGGTGCCGTTGGCGAGCGGGGCGGCGGGGCGCATGAGGACCGTGGCGGGATTGCCCGCGGCCAGGGAGTAGTGCATGTGCGGCAGCATCTGGGTGTGCGGCGAGAGCTGCTCGAGCGAGAGCGTCGTCTCGTTCACGAGCGAGAAGTCGATCTCGCGGCTGAAGGCCACGACGAGCTGCTGCGGGACGCGCGCCAGATGCATATCGGCGATGGGCCAGGTCGCCGTCAGGGAAAGTGCCACGGCCGCCGGTGGCGTGCCGGGCAGCGCGCCATTGGTGATCCACTGGCGGATCACATCGATGGTGGCCTGCGGCAGATACGGGCCACCAAAGGGCATGCGCACGCCGGCGATGCCAGCTGCCCCTTCGAGCTTCTGCACGAGGTAGCTGCCGTCCGGATCGCCCGGGCTCACGCGATTGAGGTTTGGCATCTCGGCGCTCGGCACGCCGACTAAGAGCGCGTAGCTGTGCGCGGCGTCGAGCTGCAGGCCCTCGGGGGCTGCAGCTCCGCTGTGGCAGCGCACGCAGATGGGCGTAAAGACGTTGTCCTGAATCGACTGGAAGTCCGCGGTCAGCGGGTTGTTGGTTGGATTCGTGCCCGGCGTGATCGGCTGGCCGTTGGCGTTGAGTCCGTCGCCGTTGCCGGCGCAGGCGGCGAGCAGCGCCGCCGCGAGCGGCGCGGCACAGCGCCGCGGTGATAAGTGGGGCATTTCGCATCTTCCGCGCTGATTTCACACGCACGTAGGTGCCGGCCGCGCGGGAGGCGGGTTCCCGTTCCCGCGCAAATATTTTTCGTGCGTTTCGTAAAACCGGCGGGCGCGCGCAGGCCACTTACGTCTGCAAACGAGGACGCCGGCTGGGCGCGAACGCGGCCGGCAAGCGGGAACTTCCCCCGCTGCAGGGATGCAAACCCCCTAGACCGGCCCGTCGCGGACTGCCGCTCGGGCCGGTCACTCCAACCGGTGCTGAATTTCAGACCGCTTCAGGCGCTCGCGCGCGTGCGACCCTGGTAGAGCGACTTCTTGAGCTTCCAGCGCTTGTGGGACCACGGCCAGTCGGCCGGGGCTGCGTGGATCTGCGCCTCGACGAGGCGCGCGTAGCGCTCGGTGAGCACACCGGGCGCGAGTGTCTCACCGGGACCGCAGAGCTGAGTGAACTGCATCTCGTAGTAGCCGCGCGCGGTGCGCTTCAAGCCTATGAAGAAGACCGGGAAGCGCGTCACGCGCGCGATCTCCTCCGGCCCCATATAGAAGGCGGTGTCGCGGTTCAAAAATCGCGTCCAGTGCTTGTGCTCGCTCGTGGTCGGCTCTTGGTCCGCCACCATGGCGACGGCGCGCACGACGCCGCGGCGCTTGATGATGTCCGCCAGCAGCTCCTTGGCCGGCACGAGGCGGCCGCCGAAGCGCGAGCGCAGCTTCTTCATCTCGCGCTCCGCCCAGCTGTCGACGAGGGGTTTGTAGGCCGCGTCGACCGGATAGCCGAGCTCGAGCGACAGCGCGAGCAGCATCCACTCCCAGTTGCACTGATGCGCGGCGACGAGCAGCACCGACTGACCGCGGTCGAGCAGCTCGCGCGCCAGCTCCAGGTTGCGGATGCGCACACGCCGACGCAACTCCTGCGGTGACATGACGACGGCCTTGAAGATCTCCACCAGCATCTGTGCGAAGGAGCGGTAGTAGGCGCCCATCACCGCACGCAGCTGCGACTCATCGTACTGCGGGAAGGCCTTGCTCAGGTTCTCGCGCACCACATGTTCGCGGTAGGCGTAGACGTGCACGGACAGCCAGCCGAGCAGGCTCGCCAGACCGTAGAGCATCGGCAGCGGAACACGCGCGAGGAGCGCTACCCACCAGGCCGAGGGCGCAGGCTTGCTCCCGTCATGCGGTGGGCTCGGGCGTGGGGCAACCGCGCTCAGCAGCGCACCTAGTTGACCGGGTGGGGGTGCTGGCGCGTGCCGGCCGGAGTGGGCTGCGCGGTGAGCACGCGCCCGAACTTCGGCGCGAGCCAGCGCTCGATGTCATCGACCACCGTGAACAGCGCCGGCACGATGACCAACGTCAGCGCCGTGGAGGTGATCAGGCCCCCGATCACGGCCACCGCCATTGGCTGGCGGAACGAGGTGTCGCCGCCGAGCCCGATGGCGACCGGCACCATGCCCGCGACCATCGCGACGGTGGTCATGACGATCGGGCGGGCGCGCTTGTGGGTGGCCTCGAGGATGGCTGCGAGGCGGTCCTTGCCGGCACGCATCTCCTCGATGGCGAAATCCACCAGCAGGATGGCGTTCTTGGCGACGATGCCCATGAGCATGAGGAACCCGATCATAGCGCCAAGGGAGAGCGCGCTGCCGCTTAGCATGAGCGCGGCCACGGCGCCGCCGAAAGACAGAAGGAGCGAGGAGAGGATGGTGATCGGCTGCAGCACGCGCGCAAACAGCAGCACCAGCACCGCGAACACCATCAGGATGCCGGTGACCATCGCGATGAGGAAGTTGACGAACAGCTCGTTCATGTACTTGGCGTTGCCAACGTCCACCTGATGCACGCCCTGGGGGAGGTTCTTCAGCGCCGGCAGGGCGCGGATCTTCTCCATGGCCGTGCCGAGCTCCACCCCCTCGCTCAGGTCCGCGACGATCGACAGGCGCCGCGCCTGGTTGTAGCGGCGCACCCGCGTCGGGCCCTCGCCGAAGGTGATATCCGCCACCGCCTTGAGCGGCACCGCCCCGCCGCTCGCCGTGGGCACCGGCAGGTTCTCGAGCGTGGAGAGGTCGCGGCGGCTGTCCTCATTCAGGCTCACGCGGATCGGCACCTGCCGGTCGGCGAGGGAGAACTTGGCGCTGTACTGATCCAGTTCCCCGAGCGTGGCGATGCGGATGGTGTCGCTGAGGGAGGCGACCGTCACGCCCAGCTGCGAGGCGAGGTCCAGGTGCGGCCGGATGAGAATCTCCGGGCGCGGCATGTCCCCGTCGATGCCCGGGTCGCGCAGCTCCTTCAGCTGACGCATCTCGGCGACGAGCTTGCGTGCGCTCGCCTCCGTCAGCCGCGGATCATCCCCGGTGATGTAGATGTTGACGTCGCGGCCGTTGTTGCCGCCGCGGTTGAAGTGGATGCGCGCATCGGGGATGGTGGCGAAGTCGTTGATCACGCGGTCCTCGAACTCCCTCTGCGAGGCCTTGCGCTCGCTCGGCTTCACCAGCGTGATCTGCAGGGTCCCGGTGCGCACCTCATCGAATTCATCGCCGCCGATGCGCTCGACCACGGAGCTCACTTCCGGCTGGCGTGCGAGGATGCGGTAGACGGCCGCCGAGACCGCGGAGGTGTCCTCGAGCCGGGCACCGGCGGGCAGCTCGATGTTGATCTCCGTATAGCTGTCGTCGGAAGGGGGGATGAAGGCCTTGGGCACCAGGATGAGCCCGACCAGGGACAGGGCGAAGAATGCGGCGCCGCCGCCGAGGGTCTTCCAGCGATGCAGCGTGGTCCAGCGCAGCACGCGCTGGTACCAGGCCATCACGGGGCCGTCCTCGTGGGTGGCGATCGCGCCGGACCTGAGCGTGTAGGCGGCGAGCACCGGCGTGATGAGGCGTGCGACCAGGAGCGAGAAGAACACGGCCGCCGCGACGGTGAGCCCGAACTGCTTGAAGTACTGCCCGGTGAGCCCGCCCATGAAGCTCACCGGCAGGAACACCGCGATGATGGTCGCCGAACAGGCCACCACCGCGAGCCCGATCTCGTCGGCGGCATCGAGCGCGGCCTGGTAGGCGCTCTTGCCCATGCGCATGTGGCGCACGATGTTCTCGATCTCGACGATGGCATCATCGACCAGCACGCCCGCCACCAAGGACAGCGCCAGCAGGCTGATGGAGTTCAGCGTGAAGTCCAGCCATTGCATGACGAGGAACGTTGGAATGGCCGACAGCGGGATGGCGAGCGCGGAGATGAGCGTCGCGCGGCCGTCGCGCAGGAACAGGAACACGACCAGCACCGCGAGGATCGAGCCCTCGAGCAGTGCGCTCATGGCCGAGTGGTAGGTGGCCTCGGTGTAATCGACGGTCGTGAACACTTGCGCGATCGTGACCTGGGGATTCTCCTTGCGGATCTTGGTGAGTTCCTCGTTCACCTCCTTCATCACGTTGACGTCGGAGGTTCCCTTGGCCTTGGAGATGCTGAAGGTGGTCGCGGGACGCCCGTTGAGGCGTGCGAGGGAGCGGATCTCGCCCACGCTGTCCTTGACCGTGGCCAGGTCCGCGAGGCGGGCGAAACGCCCCCCAGGCAGCACGATCTGCGTATCCCCCAGATCTCCGGCCGAGCGGGCTTCGCCGAGCACCCGGATGGCCTGCTCGCCGCCGCCGACCTGGGCGCGGCCGCCTGGGGAGTCGAGGTTCAGCGAGCGCAGCTGCTGATTCACCTGCGCGGCGGTGACGCCGAGCGCCTGCATGCGCGCCGGATCAAGCTCGATGCGGATCTCGCGGCTGACGCCGCCACCGCGCGACACCTGCGCCACGCCCTCCATGCTCAGCAGGCGCTTGTTGATGTTGTTGTCCACGAACCAGGACAGCTGCTCGGCGGTGAGCGCACTGGAGCTCACCGCGAAGATCGCGATCTGCTGGTCGATGTCGAGCCGCTGCACCACGGGCTCCTCGATCCCCTGCGGCAGGTTCACGCGGACCTTGGCGACCGCGTCGCGCACGTCCGCCACGGCGCGATCGATCGGGGTGCCGATGGCAAACTCGATGAAGATGCGTGCCTGGCCCTCGATGGCGAGCGAGGTGATGTTGTTGATGTTGCCGATGCCGGCGACCGCGCCCTCCACCTTCTGCATGATCTGGGTCTCGATCTCCTGGGGCGAGGCGCCCGGCTGCGAGACCAGCACTTCCACGCCCGGGAACGAGATGTCCGGGTTGAGCGTCACCGGCAGCCGCACGAAGCCGACGAGGCCCATGAAGAGCAGCACGGTGAACAGCACGACCGGGGTCACCGGGTGGCGAATGGCCCAGGCGGAAATGTTTTTCATGACGCGGCTGCCCTCTAGGACTTGCCGCCCGGCGCCGGGGCGACCTTCACCTCTTCGCCGTTGCGCAGGAAGCCGGCGGCGGTTGCGACGACGCGCTCCTTGCCGCTGAGACCCTCGCTGATGACCGCGCCGGCAGCGGTGACGCCGGAGACGCGCACGGCATGACGCTCGACCTTGTTGGATTCGTTGACGATCAGCACGTAGCTGCCATCACTGTCGGCGAGCACTGCGGTCTGAGGCAGCACCGGCCGCTGCGCCTTGTCAACGGTCACCTCGGCGCGCGCGAACGCTCCCGGCCGCAGCGCCGGGTCGGGCTTGAGCGTGATGCGGATGTCCCCGAGGCGCGTGGCCGGGTCGATCACGGCACCGAGCAGGCGCACGCTGCCGCTGAAGGGTTGCGAGAGGCCGGTCAGGTACACGGTGGCGGGCTGGCCGACCTTGACCCGGGCGAGGTCCTGCTCCGCGATCTGGCCGCGCATCTCCACTTCCCCGCCGCTCGCCACGCGAAACAGCGTCGCACCGCCGGGGGAGGCGATCTGCCCCACCTCGGCATTGCGGGTGAGCACGACCCCGTCCACCGGTGCGGTGAGGCGCGTGCGCGCGAGGCGCGCCTCGGCCTCCGCAAGCTGCGCGGCGACCACCTTCACGTTGGCGGCATCGGTCACGGACGTGGCGCGGCGCTTCTCGATGTCCTCGGCCGAAAGCGCGCCGGCCGCCTCCACGCCCTGCGCGCGCTTGTACTCAGCGGCCGACAAGGCCGCCTGCGCCTTCGCCTGCTCGAGCGATGCGGCGAGGCGGTTTACCTGCTGTATCATCACCGAGTCATCGATCTTGGCCAGGATCTGCCCGCGCTTCACGTGGTCCCCGGCCTCGACGTAGACCGCCACGATGCGTCCGGTCTCGCCCTCATTGCCGATGGGCATGTCGTAGCGCGCCTGAATCGCGCCGGTGAGCGTGACGTTCGCGGTCACCGGCTGCAGCGCCGGCACGATGACGGAGACGAGCGGGATGGCGCCGCGGTCGGCGAGGATGGTCGGCGGGGCCTTGGTGCCCCCGAGCAGCTTCCACGCCACGAGCGCGATCAGTACCAGCGCGACCATGGCGCCGATAACCGGCAACCTCAGCCGCGGGGCGCGGGCCTGGGGGTCCGGCAGCGTCACCACGGGCTCTGGGGCGGAGAAGCGCTCCAGGCCCAGGCGGTCGCGCCCGATCCACCTGACCCCGTCAGAGTCGGTTTGCGGGTCGGGGAGTTGTTCAAGGTTCGTGCCCACAGCGCGGTTCCTTTGCTGGCCGCCGACGGCCCACGCCGGCTTGCTCGAATCATCGGGCAGTTTAAACGTCCCACCGGCATTCTCGTGCCGGAAGCGCCAGGGGGAGCCCGGCAGGCGACGGGCCGATCACGGGGCTCCGGGGGATGGTGCCGGGAATAGGATTCGAACCTACGACCCGCGCATTACGAATGCGCTGCTCTACCAACTGAGCTATCCCGGCTCTCGCCACGGAAAGCCGCGCATTCTACATTTTTTTGCGCAGTCTTATCACCAGATCGATGCCCGCCACCTCGGTTCCGGGGGGCGGTGCGGGCAGGCGGCTGAACTCGACCGCCGGTACCGGGACGTCGATCAGCGCCCCGGTGGTGAGGTCGTGGAAGTGGTAGTGCGGATCGACGTTGGAGTCGAACCACGCCCGGGAGCCGTCCACCGAGAGCTGCCGGATGAGGCCCCGTCCTGCGAACAGGTTGAGCGTGTTGTAGACGGTGGCCTTGGAGACCCGCGCCCCGTGCACACGCAGGCTGGCGAGAATCTGCTCCGCGGACAGGTGCTGGGGCGAGGACAGCAGCAGCGCGGCGATGCGCACGCGCTGGGCGGTGGGGCGGATTCCGCAATCGGCGAGTCGCTGCTCGCAGCGCTGGGGGTCGGCGCCGCACGAGGGGGTCATAAGCTCCATACCCTATTATACGGTCGTTCAGTTAAATAACTACGTTCGGCTGGAAAACGCGGGCCCTCGGAGTCCCGGCGGCGCCCTCCCGCGGGGGGCGCCGCGGCGCTCGGGTTGGCGTCAGGTCCGTATCAGCCGGCCGCCAGCTTGCCCTGCAGGTGTAGGGCAAGCTCTGCGATGGTGGGAAAGTCGAACAGCTCGGTGAGGTCCACCTTGCCGGGATACTCGCGGTCAATCTGCTCGTGGATCTCGATCAGCTTGAGCGAGCTGGCGCCGACCTCGAAGAGGTTGTCGTGGATGTCGAGCCGCTTGCCGGGCAGCGCCGCATCGCAGATCGACTTGAGCTTCTCCTCGATCTCGTTGCGCGACTTCGACTCCGGGGAGGTGCGCGCCGCGCGCAGCGCCGCGAGCTCCTTCAGCTCGGCGTCGAACTCGCCCCCGACATAGCCCTCCGCCAGCACATGCCGCTGCACCTTGCCGCTGGTCGTCTTGGGAATGCGCTTGACGGGCACGACTTCGGCGACTTCGAGCCCGGAGTGCTCGTTGATCAGCCGCGAAGTCTGCGCGGCGAGCGGCAGGAAGTCCTCCATGCTGCCGCGGTGGAGCACGAACACGACCAGCTGCTCGGTTTGCGCCCCCGGCAGCTGCGCGCCGGCGGCGACGACCTTGCCGAGCTCCAGGCCCGGTGCGCGCTGCACGAGCGCCTCCAGATCGTGCGGATAGTAGTTCTGGCCGTTGACGAAAATGATCTCCTTCGCGCGGCCTGAGATGTAGAGCCCACCTTGGTGGAACAGGCCCAGGTCCCCGGTGCGCAGCCAGCCATCGGCGCTGAAGGCGGCGGCATTCGCCGCCGGGTCCTCGAAGTAACCCTGGGTCACGTTCTCCCCCGTGATGTGCACGTGGCCGATGCGGTCCTCGGGCAGCTCGCGGTCCGCATCATCGGCGATGCGTACGCGGCAGTAGGGGATCGGGCGGCCTTCGCAGACAAGCTGCACCGCGTCACGCTCGCTCGCAGCGACCGTCTCGACCGGGGTGCCCGCAGTCATGCGATGGCGATTCAGTGTCAGCGTGCGCAGCGGCGCCCCCGGCTCCGGGAAGCTCACCGCGAGGGAGGCCTCGGCCAGGCCGTACACCGGGTACATCGCCTGGCGCGAAAGCTTCGCCGGCGCCAGGCGCCCGAGAAACTCCTCGCACAGCTTCACCGAGATCGGCTCCGCGCCGTTGAAGATCAGGCGCACCGCCGAGAGGTCCAGCCCCTCGAGCGTGCGATCGCCCAGCACCTTCAGGTAGTGCTTGTAGCCGAAGTTCGGCGAACACAGGATCGTCGCCCGCACGCGCGCGGCGAGGGTGAGCCACAACAGCGGCCGGCGCACGAACAACTCCGTCGGCATCAGGTGCGCGTGCACGCGGTTGGCGAACATGACCAGGTGAAAGCCGATGAGGCCCATGTCGTGCGTGAGGGGCATCCACGAGAGGCTGACGTCGTCCTCGCCGAAGTGCGCCACTTCGGTCGAGCCGCGCGTGTTGGCGATGAGGTTCGCATGCGTGAGCACGACGCCCTTCGGCTCGCTGGTGGAGCCGGACGAGAACTGGATGAAGGCTGTGTCGGAGGGTCCCACCTTCTGCACACTGCCGGGGCGCGAGATGTCATCGAGGTTGTCCACGAGAAAGGTGCGCGCGGCGAGCTGGGTGAAGAGCGCCGTCTCGCCCACCGAGGTGGCGAAGGCGCCGAGGCGCTCGAGCGTACGCTTCTCGGCGTACAGGTAGGGCGAGCCCAGGCGGCGCGCAATACGCAGCACCTTGTGGCGGTGTTCGTCGCTGATGCCGAGCGCCACCGGCACCGGCACGATGCCGCCGAGGATCGCCGCCCAGAAGACGTCGATGAACTGCTCGTTGTTGTTCAGGAATAGGATCAGCTTGTCGCCGCGGCGCGCGCCCAGGCGCTGCAGGTGATAGAGGATGCCGAGGGCGCGCTCGTAGAGCTCCGCGAAGCCGACCTGGCGCGTGTCGTTCTCTCCCTCCAGGTACGTGATGCTGCGCTCGATGCCGCGGTTGACATCCATGAGCTCGATCAGGGTCTTGACGTTTGGGGTCACCGGCGTTCCAGTCGCATATACAAGGGGTGGCGCGTGCGCAGGTTGATCTGTGCCTCGAGTTCGAGCGGCTTGTCGGGCACGTAGCTCAGGTGGTAGCGGCGGCCCACCTTGTACAGGTGCATGAGCATCTCGTACAGAGCGACCGTCTCGCCGATGCAGTGGCGCGGGCCGGCCGCAAAGGGCATGTAGGCAAAGCGCGGCCGCTCGGCTTCATGCTCGGGCGCGAAGCGTTCCGGGTCGAAGCGCTCCGGCTCGCGCCAGAACTGCGGGTGCCGGTGCAGCAGGTAAAGCGGCAGCAGCACGTTGGTCTTGGGGGGCACGGTGAAGCCACCGAGCACGTCCGCCTCGATCGTGCGGCGCGACAGCAGCCAGCCGGGCGGATAGAGGCGCAGCGACTCGTTCACCACCTGCTGTGCGTAGGTGAGGGATTCCATCTGCGTGAGGCTCGGGGCGGCGTATTCCGGGGCGGCATCGAGCTCCGCCTCAAGCCGCGCGAGCACTTGCGGGTGCTGCGAGAGCAGGTACCAGGTCCAGTTCAGGCCACTCGCGGTGGTTTCATGCCCCGCGACGATGAGCGTCATCACCTCATCGATGAGCTCGCGCTCGGGCATCGGCTCGCCGGACTCCTTGTCGCGGGCCGCGAGCAGCATGGCGAGGAAGTCGAAGTGCTCGGCCGGCTCGCTGCGCCGGCGGGCGATCACCTCCGCGACCAGGCGGGTGAGGGAGCGGAACTTGTAGGCAAACTGCAGGTTGCGACCTGACTCCTTGGTCACCAGTTCGAAGGGGTTGCCGCCGAGCTGCTGCGTGAGGCGGTCCAGGTCCGTGCCGAAGATCGAGCGCAGCACGATCTCGAGCGTGAGCTCGCTCAGCTCGTCGGTGAGGTTGAGCGGCTCACCGCGCCCGCACAGTGCATCCCAGCGCGCCATGAAGCGCTCGTTGACCTCGGCGATGAGGCTCGCGAAGCGCGTCACCAGGCGCCGATGGAAGAACGGCTGCATCATGTAGCGCTGGCGCTTCCACAGCTCGCCCTCGCTCGTCATGATTCCCTTGCCGAGCAGAATCTTCACCCGATCCAGGCCCAGGCCCTTGGTGTAGTTGCGGTGATTCGACACGAGCACCCGCTTGACATCGTCCGGGTGGTGAATGACATAGGTATAAGATGCGCGCGCTGGCACAAACACGCGGTACGTGTCGCCATGGCGGGCGAACAACTCGATCATGCGCTCCAGGGAGTCATCCGTGGAGCCGATGTCGAATTGGAGCTCTGACTCAGGAGGCTCGGACTTCGAGGGCGCGGCGGCGGTCATGCAAGCTGTTGAAAGCCAAACCTTAATCTTATATCACACCGACCTGCGGGGTCAGTGGCCGGAGGGTCATGCCCGGGCGCTCGCGGCGCGGCTGCCGTACCTGAAGCGCCTCGCCGTGTCGGGCGCCTCCGAGGCCGCCCGCGCCTCGCTCGCCGGCGTGGCGCTCGCGCTGCGCGCGCTGGCGCGCGCGACCGGCAGGCCCGTAGAGGCCGCAGAACTCAGCTTCGGCACGGATGAGAAGCCGCAGCTCGAGGGTCGCGTCGCGGATTTCTCCATCGCGCATTCCGGGCCTTACGTCGGCTGCGCGGCGCTGCGCGAGGGCCGGGTGGGGCTCGATCTGGAGTTCGGCAGCGATCCGCGCCTTGAGAGCTGGGTGGCACGCGAAGCGGTGGTCAAGGCCGCCGGCCTCGGGGTGCGGGCGCTGAACGAGGTGCAACTCACGGCAGCCGGTGCGCACTGTCGTGGTGCGAGCTGGCACGCACGCGCGCTCGCGCAGTTCCCCGGCGCCGCGGCCTGCGCGATGACGAGCATTCCGGTGCAGGCGGTGGTGGCGGCGGCGGTGCCGCTTGCGGAGCTGTTCGTGGCATGAGCGAGGACGGCGAGCTCAAGAACACCATCTACCGCACCACCACGCGCTCCGGGCGGCGCATGACGCCGGCGCGCCGGCTCCTGTATCGCATCGTCGTGCCGCTCGGCTACGGGCTCATCCGGCTGTGGTGGCTCGGCGCGCGCGTCGTGCGGGTGCTCGGTGTCGAGCACTTGGAGGCCGCGCTCGCCCGTGCGCCCTCGCTCGTGCCGTGCTACTGGCATCAGCACCAGCTTTACTGCGGTAAGTTCCTCGTGGAGCAGCGTGCGCGCGGACTGACGGTCGGCTGGCTGATCAGCCCGTCGGTCGACGGTGAACTCGGCGCCATGCTGGTGCGGCGCTTCGGCGGGGCGGTGATCCGCGGATCCTCGACCCACACCGGCGCACGCGCCCTGCGCGACTACTACCAGGCGCTCGTCAAGGACCAGGTCTCCCCGGTCATCACGCCCGACGGACCGCGCGGGCCGCGCTTCAAGTTCAAGCCCGGGGCGCTGCTGCTGTCGCAGATGTCCGGGCGACCGATCCTGCCGATGGCGTACGCTGCCTCGCGCGCCTGGCTCATCAAGTGGGACAAGTTCGTCATCCCGATGCCGTTCTCGCGCATCGTCATCGCCATCGGCGAACCGCTGTACGTGCCACGTGTGACCGATCCGGCGGCCTTCGAGAAGCTGCAGGTGGAAATGGCGCAGCGGCTGCACGCGCTGTTCGCCGCGGCTCGCGCGGAGCTCAAAGCCGCATAGAGCGTCCCGGCGCGGGCCCAGATTCTGTAAAGTCGATGAATCCGAATCCGTACAGGACCTTAGCTTGTGTTCCTTCAGCAGTGTGCGAGAATCCGGCGCAAGCGCCTAATAAATAGCAGCGACCAGTCTTCAACTCCGTGACGGGACGCCGCGTCAGGGAGTCGGCAGATTGGGTAGGCTGCACGACGGTTTCGTGGGAGACACGGCTCAATGACCACTCCGCCGCCGGATAAGCCGGCGGACTTTACCGCCTCGGACATCCTCGCGGCGGACGCCTGGACGGGCCGCACTCCGAAGCCGGTCCTGGGCATGGACGTGGTCTGCACCAAGATCGCGGTCGACTTCCAGAACATGCGCCGCGAGGGCGTTCAGGACTGTCTCAAGCGCAATCTGGAGCTGCTGCGCGGCGCGAGCGGCGCTGACTGTGCGTTCCTCATCGCGCTCGCGCCTGATGAACTGCAGATCACCGAAGTGCAGGCGGCGCGCAGCGCCTTTGCACAGTGCCGCCCCGAGGCGCTCGGGGGCACCTCGCTCGAGGCCTTCCCGTGGCTGCGCAGCCGCCTCGAGCACCTGCGGCTCTCGGAATTCCGCGATACCTCAAGTCCGCGCAGGGAGCAGGCCGCCGAAGCGGTGCGCATGGCGGAGTTGCACATCGGCTCGGCGCTGCTCGTGACGCTGCGCATTCAGAACAAGGCCGCCGGCTTCCTCGGACTTGCGCACACGCTGCCGCGTGGCGCATGGGACGTGAACCAGCAGCTGCTGATGAAGCTCATCGGCACGAGTCTTGCCACCGGGCTTGATCGCATCCGCACCGAAGCGCGTCTCGCCAAGCTCGAGGAGCGCACCAATCTCTTCCAGGCCGCCGCGAACGACGGTCTGTGGGACTTCGACGTCGAGAGCAACGAGGTCTATTTCTCGCCCCGCTGGAAGGCGATGCTCGGCTACGGCGATGAGGACATGCGCGGCTCGCCCGACTGGCGCTCCCTGGTGCACCCGGACGATCTGGCGCGCGTGCAGGCGGCTATCCGCGACCACGTGGCCGGCAAGACGCCGATCTTCGAGAGCACGCACCGCATGCGCCACCGCAACGGCGAGTGGCGCTGGGTGATCAGCCGCGCCACCGCGCGTGTGGACAAGCACGGACGCCTGCTGCGCCTGGTGGGTGTCGAGCTCGACATCACCGAGCGCAAGCTGTACGAGGAGGCGCTGTTCCGCGAGAAGGAGAGCGCGCAGATCACGCTGCAGTCGATCGGTGATGGCGTCATCACCACCGATGCCAGCTCGATCATCGACTACATCAACCCGGTGGCCGAGGAGCTCACCGGCTGGCGGCTCGAGGATGCGATGGGCCGCCCGGTGGAGGAGATCTTCCGCGCCTTCCACGAAGAGACCTGCGAGCCGCTCGAGAACCCCCTGTCGGTGGCCATCCGCCGCATCCGCCCGATCAAGTCGGTGCGCCCGATGTTGCTCATTCGGCGCGACGGCAACGAGCTGTACGTCGAGAGCACCGCCGCCCCGATCCGTGACGGCCACGGTCACGTGGGCGGAGGCGTGCTCGTGTTCCACGACGTCAGCGAGTCGCGCGAACTCAACCGCCGCCTCTCCTATCATGCGAGCCACGATCTGCTCACCGGGCTCGTCAACCGGCGCGAGTTCGAGAGCCGCCTCGAGCGGGCGCTGAAGAGCGCCAAGGCACGTGAGGCCTCGTACGCGCTGTGTTATCTCGACATCGACCAGTTCAAGATCGTCAACGACACTTGCGGGCATTCCGCCGGCGATGCGCTGCTCGGCCAGGTGGGCGCGCTGCTGAAGTCCAAGGTCCGCTGGCGCGACACGCTCTCGCGCCTCGGCGGTGACGAGTTCGGCATCCTCCTCGAGAGCTGCTCGCTCGATGAGGCGATGCGTACGGCCGAGACGCTGCGCGAGGGCGTGCGCAACTTCCGCTTCACCTGGGAAGACCGGGTGTTTCGCCTCGGCGCGAGCATCGGCGTCGTCCCCATCACCGCCGACAACGAGGACGTCGCATCCATCCTGTCAGCGGCCGATTCCGCCTGTGCCGCCGCCAAGGAAGGTGGGCGCAACCGCGTACACAGCTTCGCCGAGAACGACATCGAGCTCATGCGCCGCCGCCGCGAGATGCAGTGGGCAGCGCGCATCAACGCGGCCCTCGAAGAGGGACGCTTCGAGCTCTACCGTATGGCCATCCAGCCGCTGCAGCGCCCCGAAGCGGGCGCGCACTACGAGCTCCTGCTGCGCCTGAAGGACGAGACCGGCCGGATCGTCGCGCCGAATGACTTCATCGCGGCCGCCGAGCGCTACGGCATCACCCCGGCGATCGATCGCTGGGTGATCGAGAACGCCTTCCGCTGGCTCGTGTCCGAGGCGGACGAGCGCGAGAAGCTGCTGCGCTGCTCGATCAACCTCTCCGGGCAGAGCCTGGGCGATGACAAGTTCCTGCCGTTCGTCATCGAGCAGTTCCACGCAAGCGGGCTGGATGCCTCGAAGATCTGCTTCGAGATCACCGAGACCGCGGCGGTGGCGAGCTTCAGCCAGGCGAACCGCTTCATCCAGGCGCTGAAGGAGCTCGGCTGCAAGTTCGCGCTCGATGACTTCGGCACCGGGCTGTCCTCGTTCGGCTACCTGAAGCACTTCCCGGTCGATTTCCTGAAAATCGACGGCAGCTTCGTGCGCGAGATCCTGCGCGATCCGATCGACCGCGAGATGGTGCGCTCGATCAACGAGATCGGGCACCTCACCGGCAAGCAGACCATCGCCGAGTTCGCCGAGAACGCCGAGATCATCCAGATGCTCACCAGTATCGGCGTCGATTACGCGCAGGGCTATGGCATCGCCCAGCCGCAGCGCGTGGTGAAGTCAGCCGTCGCCTAGTCCGGCGCGTCCTGCGCCTTATCCGCGCCGCAGTCCTGCGGCCCGGCCTCGACCGTGCCCACATCGCGGCCCCTGCGGTCGCTGAAGTGCCAGCGCACCCGCACGCCCGCCCGCAGCATGTCCGGGTCATCGCACAGCACTTTCGCCGGGGCGGTGCGTGGCGGCAGCTGCTGTCTGAGTGCCGCGAGATCGTCGGTCGGATCGAGCAGCGTGTACTGGTACAGCAGCACCATCCCCGGGGCTGCGCTCACCCGTTCGAGGCGCAGGTGCTCATCCCCCGTGGGCGCGCCGCTGTTCGCGACGGCGGCGAATATCTC
>DATIXW010000020.1:0-39806 GCA_035518135.1 Steroidobacteraceae bacterium | reverse complement strand
CTGAAGTCGATCGAGACGCCCGTCGGGGCCATCCTGCGCGCACCCGCGCAGCTTCCCCCCGCAGCCGGGGCCTTCCTCGAGTGCCTGCGTGCGGCGGCGAAGGACGTGCCGCGCGCGAGGCTGTGAGCCTCCTCACGGGCCTGCCCTGGAGGGGCTGCCCTCGCTGCGCGCCGCACGCCGGAACAGCCGCCGCAGGATGCGGATCGCGAGGACGCAGAACACCGCAACCACCGCCACCGCGAGGAGCGGGGCGGCCAGGGCGAGGAGCGAGACCCCCAGCGAGCCGACCAGCTCGCCGGTGGCGAGCACGTGATTGCCGGCCCCGGCGGTGAGGGTCGTCGACTTCAGGCGCAGAAGCGAGGTGATGCCCTGGGTGAGCCCGGCGGCCCCGCCACCGGCGATGACCGCGGTGCTCCACTTCACCAGCGGCGGCAGCTCCGTCATCACGGCCGCCGCGACGACGGTGCCGGCGATGAGCGCTGCGGGCGTGGCGAGCGCATCGAGCAGGTTGTCGACCCCGGGGATGTAGTAGGCGATGACCTCGAGCACGGCGGCGACCGCGAGCGTCAGGAGCGCCGGCGCCGTGCCGAGCCAGGCGAAGCCGGCGCTCAGGTGCGCGTGCCCGCTGAAGGCGGCCACGCTCAGCACCAGCATCGGCAGGAACACGCGCAAGCCGACCGCGGCTGCGAGCCCCACGCCGAGGGCGATGGACAGGGCCACCTCGGTGCCGGCCAGGTGAGCCGCGGGAAGCATGCGCACTACGATAGGGGCCACCGCGGGCACTGTCGAGTGCGCGACCGACCCGTATACTCGCGCCATGCCGCAGGCCTTCGTACGCGAACCGAGTGACCTTCTGGCGCAGTGCGAGCTGTCGTACCTGACGCGCGAGCCCATCGACCTGGCGCGTGCCCGCGGCCAGCACGCGCGCTACGTCGAAGAGCTCACCCGCCTCGGCTGTCAGATCGAGTGGCTCGCGCGGCTGCCCGAGCACGCCGACGGGGTGTTCGTCGAGGACACCGCGGTACTGGTTCCCGAGATCGGCGTCATCACGCGTCCCGGGGCGGCCTCGCGCCGCGCCGAGGTGCACTCGGTGGCCGCAGCGCTCGCGCGGCACCTGCCGCTGGTGCATCTCGAAGCACCCGCCACGCTCGAGGGCGGGGACGTGCTGCGCGTCGGGCGCGCGTTCTACGTGGGCGCCTCGGCACGCACCAACGCCGCGGGCGTGGCGCAGCTCGCCGCCGCGCTCGCACCCTTCGGCTATACGGTCGAGGCGCTCCCGCTGCATGACTGCCTGCACCTGAAGAGCGCGGTGACCTTCATCCCGCCGGCGACGCTGCTGGTGAACCCCGCGTGGGTCGAGGCGGCGCGCCTGCCCGATGCCACGCGGATCGAGGTCGCGCCCGGGGAGCCCTACGGCGCCAACACCCTGACCGTGGGCGGCGTCACGCTGGTCAGTGCCGCCTACCCGCGCACGCAGGAGCGGCTCGAGGCGGCAGGCATCGCGACGCGCGCGCTCGAGGTGGGTGAGCTGCACAAGGCGGAAGCCGCGCTCACCTGCCTGAGCCTGATCCTCTAGCTAGGCGTTCACGCTCGCACGCAGCGCCGCGAGGAACGCCTTCACCTCGGGCTCGGTGCCGATGGTGATGCGGCACCAGGAGTCGTAGGGCGGGAAGCGCCGCCCGACCAGCACGCCGCGCGCCTTCATGCGCTGCGTGAACAGCGCGAGCGGCATGCCGGTGTCGAAGAACACGAAGTTGCCCTGCGGGGGTGCGTAGCGCAGCTTCAAACGCTCGAGCTCCGCGGTGATGCGTGCGCGGCTCGCGAGGATCTTCGCGCGCGTGCCGCTGAGGAAGCTGCGGTCATCGAGGCTTGCGCGCGCGGCGCGCACCGCGAGGATGTTCGGGGTGGTCATGCGCGCCTGCTTCAGGCGCTGCGCGAGCGGGGGCCTCGTGAGCGCGTAGCCCATGCGCATCCCCGCCATGCCGTGCAGTTTCGAGAAGGTGCGCAACACCACCACCGGGTGCTCGCCGTCGATGAGATCGGCCACCGAGCGCACGTCCGCCTCGGTGGCAAAGTCCATGTAGGCCTCGTCCACGATCGCCAGTACCTGCAGCGGCAGACTCTCGATGAAGGCCCGGATCTCGCCCGCCGGCAGCGCCGTGCCGGTCGGGTTGTTGGGGTTGCAGAGGTAGACCGCGCGCGTCGCGGGGGTGAGGGCGGCGTGCATGGCCGGCAGGTCGTGTCTGAGTCCTGCGTCGACCGGCACGAAGCGCGTCGCAACGCCGAGGCCCTGCGCATAGTCGGTGAGCTCAAGATAGGTGGGCTCGGCGGCAATCACACTGCCGCCCTCGCGCGCGCACAGGAGCGCGAGCGCGCACAGGAGCTCTCCGGAGCCGCTGCCGGTCACGATGTGCGCAGGATCGGTGCCCTCGTGCCGGGCAATCGCCTGCTCGAGATCGAGAATCTCGGCATCGGAGGGGTAGCGGCAACCCTCCGCGATCGAGCGCGCCACCGCGGCGCGCGCGGCCGGGGAGGGGCCGTAGGGATTCTCGTTCCAGCACAGCACGATCGGCTCGGCGGGGGCGGTGCGCGCGCTTGCGAGCCGCAGCGACAGCGCGGGACCTGCAAGCAGCAGCGCCGAGGCGCTGAGGAGTTCGCGGCGGTTCACGGACATAACGTTCTCCTTCGGGGCGCCCACCGCACGCGCGGCTCACGCGCAGCGTACGCCCGAGCGTGCCGGTGAGGGAATTCTTCGCACGCGCCGTCCCGGATGGACACGCCAGGAGAGCCGACGCTAGACTTTCCGGCATGAAGACACCGCCCGGCACGCTCGCACTGAAGATCGACTCGCCGACGCAGCTGCTGCTGGAGCGCTCCGGCGGCGCCTCTTACCCGATTCACCCGCTGTGGCTGCGCGAGCGCTGTCGCGACGCCGCCTCCATGGACCTGAAGACCCAGCAGCGCTGGGCCGACCCTTCCGACTTTGATCCGCAGCTGTCGATCGTGTCCGTCACGCAGCCCGCCGCCGGGAGCCTGCGGGTGAAGTTCAGCGACGGTCACGAGGCGACCTTCAGCGCCGCGGACATTCTCGAGGAGGCCGCGCTCGAGCCCAACAGTCACGATTGCCCGCCGCCGCAGCTGTGGGACGGTTCGCTCAAGGAGCTGCCGCGCGTGCGCTGGCGGGCTGACGCGAGCGAGAGCGAGCGGCTGGCCTGGGTGGAGGCGTTCCTGCGCTTCGGCTTCTTGATCTTCGAGGGCGTACCGACCACGCCCGGCACGGTGCTCAAGGTTGGCGCGGCGTTCGGCTTCACGCGCGAGACCAACTTCGGGCCGCTCTTTGACGTGCGCTCCACGCCCAACGCCACCGATCTCGCCTACACCTCGGTGGCGCTCGATCCGCACACCGACAACCCCTACCGCACTCCGGTGCCGGGAATTCAGCTGCTGCACTGCCTGGTGAACGAGACCCGCGGCGGTCTTTCCACCCTGGTCGACGGTTTTGCGGTCGCCGAGGCGCTGCGTGAGCACGATCCGGCGGCGTTCGCGGTGCTGAGCAGCACCCCGGTGCGCTTCAAGTACATCGACGCGGACACCGAGCTCACCGCGAGTGCCCCGCCGATCGAGCTCGATGTGACCGGGGCGCTCAAGGCGATCCACTTCAGCCCGCGCCTGGACTACGTGCCGCTGTTTGCGCCGGAGAAGCTCAGCGCCTACTTCCAGGCGCGCCGCGAGTTCGATCGGCGCCTGCGCGCGCCGTACTTCGAGATCCGCTTTCTGCTGAACAGCGGCGATCTCGTCATGTTCGACAACTGCCGCCTGCTGCATGGGCGTACCGGCTTTGACCCCGCCGAAGGCCTGCGGCACCTGCAGGGTGCCTACATCGACATCGACGGACCGCGCAGCCTCTATCGGGTGCTGCGCCGGCGGCGTGCCAGCGGCGAAAGCGTGAGGCGCAGCGCATGACGCGCATCGTGAGCTTCCGGCAGATGAAGGACGGCACCAAGGAGGACTACGAGCTCCTGGACGAGGCCGAGAAGAAGTACGCCCTGGGGCTCCCCGACCGGGTGCTCGAGAGCCTCGGCCGCCTCGACCACTCCCTCGAGGGCTACCCCGTCAGCCGGCTCACTCACTCACTGCAGGCCGCGACACGCGCCCTGCGCGATGCGGCCGACGAGGAGCTGGTGGTGGCGGCGCTGCTGCATGACATCGGTGATGAGCTCGCCCCCTACAACCACGCCGAGCTCGCCGCGGCCATCCTGCGCCCGTACGTGCGCCCCGAGGTGACCTGGATCGTCGCGCAGCACGGGCTGTTCCAGAACTACTACTACGTGCACCACTTCGGCGGCGACCGCAACGCCCGCGAGCGCCTGCGGGAGCATCCCTGGTATGGCGCCTGCGTGCACTTCTGTGCCGCGTGGGACCAGAGTTCCTTCGACCCGGACTATCCGAGCGAGCCACTCGCCACTTTCGAGCCGATGGTACGGCGCATCTTCGCGCGCACCCCCCACGACCCGCGCTACATGGCCGCCGGCGGCTGATCCGCGGCCACCGACTGCAGCAGCCACTGACGCGCCTGCTCGACGCTGGCAAATACCGCAACTGGCAGGCCGCGGTTCACCGCCACGGTCTCGGCAAACCGCATCAGCTGCCCCGCGGCGTGCACGTCCACGTAGGCGATCGCCCGCAGGAGCCCGCGCGCCCGCTCGCTCCCCTCGCTCGCCACCTTGTAGATCGGAAAGGTGCCGAGCCGCGGCCCCTCGAGGCGCTCCTCGATCAGCAGGCGAAAGCACTGGCGCGCGATGCACTCGCGGCGCAGCTCCTCCAGGTAGCGCGCCACCGTCTCCGCATCATTGGTCCCGGTGACGATGGCGTGCAGGTAGCCCGGTTCTTGCGTGACGGTGAGTTGGTAGGCCATGGGTGCGCAACGAAGGGTGCCCGCAGAAGGCCGCCCCGCGCGGCCGGTGCGCGCATCTTAGCGTACCCGCACGCCGCGCTTAACGCGCGCGCCGAAGCTCGTAAGATGACGGCTTCCGGTGCTACAGGGGGATTCGTGAACGACAAGATCGCCGCCATCGGCAGCCTGAAGGACACCCTGCTCGATCTGGCCATCCGCTTCGGGCCGCGCATGCTCGTGGCCATCCTCATCCTGGTGGCCGGCGGTTTCGTGAGCCGCGCCGTCAGCCGCTGGCTGCTGCGCGTGCTGCAGCGCCTGGACCTGGAATCCCCCGTGCGCCTGCTGCTCGCGCGCGTGGCTTGGGCGGCCTCCTTCCTGCTCTTCTGCATCATGGCGCTGCAGAACCTGGGCGTGGAGCTGTTGCCCCTGATCGCCGGTCTCGGCGTCGCCGGCGCAGGCCTCGCGCTCGCCACCCAGGGGGTGCTCAGCAACGTCGTCGCGGGACTGTCGATCATCTTCTCCAAGCCCTTCCGGGTCGGGGAATACATCGCCATCGCAGGCGTCGAGGGGGCGGTGGAGACCATCACACTCTTCAGTACGACGCTGCTGCACGTGGACCGCTCACGCGTGGTCGTCCCCAACCGCAAGATCGTGGGGGAGATCCTGCACAACTACGGCCGCATCCGGCAGCTGGAGGTGCTGGTGGGGGTCGCCTACGACACCGACCTTGAGGCCGCGCTCGCCCTCATCCGCGAGGTGCTCGCCGCGAACGCGCGGGTGCTGAAGGACCCGGCCGCGGTCGTGCAGCCCGTCCAGCTCGCCGACTCCTCGGTGAACATCGCCGTGCGTCCCTGGGTACTCATCGATGATCAGGCGAGCGCCACCGGCGAGCTCTACGGTGCCATCGTCGCGGCCTTCCGCGCCCGTCGCATCGGCATCCCCTTCCCGCAGCGCGAAGTGCGGCTCCTCGGCCCGGGTCCCTCCCAGGGGTGAGGATCCGAGCCTGCGGCCTTGGCCGCTACCAGTCGCGCGGGGCCTTGTAGTACTCGTAGGCGCGCTCGCGGAACTGGCCGTCGTCGCGCGTGAGTTCCTCGATCGAGCCGGCCGGCGCGGCCTCGAGCTGCGCGCGGGAGTAATTCACGCAGTAAGCGCCCTGGTCCTCGTCGTAATCGAGCGTCTCCCAGGGCAGCGGATGGAACTTCTCGCTCACCCCGAGGAAGCCTCCGAAGCCGACGACGGCGAACATGATGTTGTTGGACTGCTTGTCCAGGACGACGTCCTCGATCACGCCGATCTTGTTCCCGGAGGGGTCCTTGACGGCGGTCCCGATGACCTTCTTGGCGCGAATGGCCGAGGTGTGTCCGCTGGCGGTAACCATGCGTTGCTCCTTGTGATGCTCAAGCCAATGGGGAAGAGCAGCCAATCATGGGGGCGGCCGTCGGGCGGGGAAGTCGGCGCAGGTCGCACGCTGGCGTAGGAGGACCCGGCCCGCGCCTCAGGAGCGTGCGCGGACTGCGTTCGCGCGCGCACGTGTGCGATAGTGGCGCGCAGGCTTCGCGGCGCGCCACCTGCGGCGCGCATAAGGAGTGACAGCGCGTGCACGCGGGAGGGCAAGGAGGGAGCGCTGAGATGCGTGAGGCTCATGAGGCCATCGCGCGGCGCCGAGCTTCAGATGGCGCCGTCCCGCGCAGCCGGACCGTGATACCGCGGAGGCGCCCGTGCCCAATGCCAACCTACTGGTCGTCGGCGCAGGTCCCACCGGGCTCGTGCTGGCGCTGGGGCTTGCGCGCCCGGGAGTGCAGGTGCGGCTGATCGATGCGAACGCGCAGGCCGGGACGACCTCGCGCGCACTCGCCGTGCAGGCGCGCACGCTCGAGCTGTACGAGCCACTCGACCAGGCCGCCCCGGTCGTTCAGCGCGGGCACCGTGTCGCGGCGCGGCTGCCCTTCAGCACCATCGGGGATCACCTCACGCGCTATCCGTTCCTTCAGATCTCTCCCCAGGACGAGCACGAGCGGCTGCTCATCGAGCGCCTGGGCGACGCGTTCCGGGAGCATCCGGGTCGGCTGTACGCGTGAGGCAGCCACGAAACCGCCCGCTTCCCCCGCACCACTCACTCCCGGGCAGCATGCGGATGCGAAAGCGGTGGCGCGTGCGGACACGGATCGTGCTGGCAGGACTTCTCGGACTGTGGCAGGCAAGCGCCGCGCAGGCGTATCACCTCGACGGCACCAACACGCGCCTGAGCTTCGAGATCGAGCGGCTCGGCCTGCGCTGGTTCAGCGTGGACTTCCACGAGCTGACGGGGGACTTCCTGCTCACCCCCGATCGCCAGGGGGCGAGTCTTACGGTGGTGGTGCGCACCGCCTCGATCGATGCACGCAGCCCGTACTGGAACGAGCGGCTGCGCTCGCCCCAGTGGCTGGATACCGAGCGCTTCCCGGAGATGACGTTCCGTTCGACTGGCTTCAGCTTCGACGGCGCCGCGCATGCGACCCTGCAGGGCGAGCTGACGCTGCATGGGGTGACGCGGGGCCTGGCCCTGAGCATCTCCGACATCGATTGCCCGGACGTTTCCGCCCAGGGTTGCCGGTTCGTGGGCCGGGCGATCCTCCGGCGCTCGCAGTTCGGCATCCCGCATGGGTTCTGGCAGGGCGGCGACCGCGTGCAGATCATCGTCCGCGGCGAGTAACGTACGTTAACTCGTTGTAATGCAACAGATTGACCGCCGGATGTTGCTCGGGGCGGTCGCAGGAACCACTCGCCTTTGGGACGAACATGACCGGGCGATTGATGGGCAGCCACAGGAATCACCCATGCTGCCGCCGGCTTACTGCGCCTGACCCGAACCCGCGCCTGCACCGGAGCCGCCCGTGGCGCCCGAGTCGGAGGGCCGGGTGGGATCGAACAGGTGGCGACCGATGAGCGCAACTGGCCCCTCGTGCAGTCGTGCTTCACCGATCCTTTCACCCTGGACATGACCTCCCTCGCCGGTGGATCCCCCGCGCTCACCTCACCGCGCGAGGCGACGCGCATGTGGGTGGAGGCGTTTCGCAGTCTCGACCACGCGCACCACCAGGGCGGGCAATGTCCAGACTCAAGTCGAGGGCACGCGTCCGTGCGCTGTTACGGCATCGCCTTCCACTACCGCGACGCGGCCGCCGCTGCAGGCAAGTCGCGCACCTTCGTCGGCAGCTATGAATTGGAGTTGCTGATGCAGGCCGCCGCGTGGCGCATCGGGATGGCCAGGTTCAATCTCAAGTTCATCGACGGCAACCGGGAGCTGGACGCCCTGAGGGCAGCTCTTGCGCGTGGCGCTGTGCGCGCCTGCACAGTTGCGCGCTCACGCCACTACTGGATGAAAGGAAATAGTCGCGCGCCGCTGCGGCACGGCTGCTTTTCCCGCGGCATACTTACGCGCGTGAACCAGCGAGAACTGTTTGCCGCGCCCGCCGCGTGGCCTGAGGGCTTTCGCTACGCGCCGGAGTTTCTGACGGCCGCGCAGCATGAGTGCCTGCTTGAGCAGATCCGTGCGCTGCCGTTTGAGCCGGCGCAGTACCGCGAGTGGCACGCGCGGCGGCGCATCGTGAGCTTCGGCGGCCGCTACGATTTCTCGCGCCACGAGCTGCAGGCGGCGCCGCCACTGCCGCAGTTCCTCGAGCCGCTGCGCGCCGAGGTCGCCGACTGGGCAGGACTTGCGGTGGCGCAGATCGCCCAGGCAATCGTGGCGGAGTACCAGCCCGGCGCGCCGCTGGGCTGGCACCGCGACGTGCCGCAGTTCGAGCACGTCATCGGGGTGTCACTTCAGGGCCATGCGCGGCTGCGGCTGCGGCCCTGGCCGCCGAAGCCGCGCGAGCGCACCGCCCACGCGGTGGATCTTGCGCCCCGCTCGGCGTACGTGATGCGCGACGCGGTGCGCTGGGGATGGCAGCACGCCGTCTCCCCGCCGAAGGAGCTGCGTTACTCGATCACCTTCCGCACGCGCCGCTCATGAGCGATCAGCCGCCCGGGGAATCCATGGAAGGGCAGGCCGTGGCGCAGGCGCCGATCGCGGTGCCGCACGAGCGGCTCTCGCCCGCGGCGCTGCGCGGGCTCATCGAGGCCTTCGTACTGCGCGAGGGCACGGACTACGGTGCGCGCGAGGTGTCCTTCGAGACGAAGGTCGCGCAGGTGGCCGCGCAGCTCGAGTCCGGCGAGGCGCAGATCTGGTTCGATCCGGACACCAGCAGTGTCGACATCGTTCGCACTGCCTGAGGCCGGGGAAGGATCAGGGGCCGGGGCCCTGAGCGCTGCGGCCCTCGCCCATCAGGTGCGCCGGCGCCTGGATGCGCTCGTGTGCGATGACTCCGGGGTCGCGGCCGAAGGCGTCGCGCTCTACACCCTCGCCGATCCGCGCGAGCTCTCCACGGTGCGCTACGTCGGGCAGACGGCCGCCCCGCGCCGACGCTTCCTGCAGCACGTGCGCACCGCGCGCCTGTGGCTGCCCGATGAGCGGCCCTGGTGGGTGCGCTCACCGCGGCTGCGGCCGCTCTATGGCTGGATCCGGGAACTTTTCGGCGAGGAGGGACGGTTGCCGGTGATGGTGGTGACCTCCTGGGTCGAGCCCGCGCAGGCGCGGGTCTGCGAGCGCTCGCTGATCTGCGCCTGCCTTGCGCGCGAGCAGCCGCTGCTGAACTTCGAAGGCGAGCTGCGGCGGCGACAGCCGCTGTTGCTCTGAGGCGCAGCGCGCACGCGGTGGCTTCAGGGGACTGACTCGAGGACCTGCTGTGCCGCGCGCACGCCGCTCCTGAGCGCACCGCTCACCGTGCCCGCCTCCTGCCGATCGGTGGCCTCGCCGGCGAAGAACAGCGTGCCCTCGAGCGGCTCGCCCAGCTGCGCACGCGCCTGCCCGCCACCGACGAGCACGTAGCTGTAGGCCCCGCACGCGTAGGGATCGGACTGCCAGTCGTGCAGGTAGTAGGCCTCGAGCAGCCGATCCACCTCGGCGGCCGCCCCGAAGAGCGACCCGAGCGCCGTCACGGCGGCACGCGCGATCTGCGCCGAAGAGGCGCCCGCGGCGAGCTGTTGCGCGCGCGGGCCGCCGCTCCAGGCCACGAGCAGCGGCGAGCGTGCCGGGTAGGAGGTCCAGAATGTCGGGAACAGCGCCTCGGGTGTATGGAAGAACGTCGCGTCGCGATAGCGGCCCTGCTGCAGCTGCTCCCAGAACGGCGTCCGGAAGCGCAGCAGTACCTTGAGGACCGCTCCGGAGGCGAGTCCCTGCAAGGCTGCGCGCTTGCGGGCGAGCGCGGGGGCGAAGTGCACGCCGCCCTCACCCGAATCCCCGGCGAGCAGCACCCCGAGGGGCAGGGTGATGACGGCGCGCGCGGCGCGCGCCTCGAAGCGCGCCCCGAGCCGCTCGCCCGCAACACTCACCGAACCGTGCGACCACAGCACCGAGTGCACCGGTGACTGCAGCTGCACCCGCGCACCGGCGGCGTGCAGGGGCTGCATGAGCGCCGCAAGGAGCGCCGCGTAGCCTCCCTCAGGACGCGACTGCGGCGTGTCGCCCAGGGTGTCGCCCGCCCACTCCGCGGCGATGGCGCGTGCGCTGGCGCGCGCGGTGTCGGCGGCGTCGAATCCTTCGGCCATGCGGCGGGCGGCGACCTTAGTCTCGGGCCGCAGCGGCAGCTGCTCGAGGAGGGCATCGAAGGAGAGGTCCTGCTGCCTGAGGATCCCGGCACTGCCGAAGGCCGCGCTCAGCTCGTCGAGCCAGTCGGCGGCCGGCTGCAGCTCGCCTTCGCGCAGCCTCCAGCGTGAGCCGGCGGCGTCGATCGCGCCGGAGCCGCCGCGCTCGAGCAGTGCCCGCGTGAGCGGGGCCGGTCCGTGGATGAATTCCGCGCCGAGCTCGAGCGGCACGGGCAGCGCGGGCTCGTGGCGCGTGCAGATGCGCCCGCCGATGCGATCGCGCGCTTCCAGGAGCAGCACCGAGCGACCCGCGCGCACCAGCGCCCCGGCCGCGGCGAGTCCGGCAGCGCCGGCGCCGATCACGATGACGTCCGCGTCCGTGTGCGACATGGGGCGAGTGTCCGATACCTGGTTCAGACCGGGAAGCCCGCGCGCGCGGGGAGCCGTCGCCGGGCCTTCATGATAACCGCGCTGCCGACCGGGGTCGGGGATTAGCGCCCGGCAGCCGCCCGGGCCGCACGCGCGATGAGCTTGGGCTCCCCGAGCTGTTCGGCGCTCGCCGCGAAGCGCGCCGACGGTCCGTGCCATTTGAGCTCATCGACGCGGCCGAACAGGGCCGCATCGGAGCGCAGCGTCGCCAGGTCCTTGAACAGGAGCGCGAGCGCGCGCTGCTCCCCGAGAGCCTGCGGCGGGAAATCCTCGATCGGCCCGTACCTGCCGATGAGGCGCGCTGCGCCGACCCGCCCGATCCCGCGGATGCCGGGGTAGCCGTCCGCGCTGTCCCCGACGAGCGCCAGCAGATCGGGTATGCGGGCGGGCTCCACGCCGAACTTCTCGCGCACCCCCGCCGCGGTGCGTACCTGTTGGGTGCGGCGCTCGACCTGCACGACGCGCTCCCCCTGCACACATTGCGCGAGGTCCTTGTCCGGGCTCCAGATGCACACCTGCCGCACCTGCGGGTCGCCGGCGGCGATGCGGGCGGCCGCGGCAAGGGCGTCGTCGGCCTCGAGCTCGACCATCGGCCACACCGGGACCCCGAGTGCCTCGAGCGCGGTCTCCAGGGGATGGAACTGGGCGTAGAGCGCCGCATCCACCCCGTCGCCGGTCTTGTAACCGGCCCAGAGATCATTGCGGAACGATTCGATCACGTGATCGGTCGCCACGCCCAGATGGGTGGCCCCGGTCTCGATCATCTGCAGGACGGTATTGAGGACCCCGACGACCGCCCCGCCGGGACGGTCGACGCCCTGGTTGAAGCGGCGCAGGCCATAGAAATGGCGAAACAGCTCGTAGGTGCCATCGAGGAGGTGCACCACCATCGGTGCTCACTCCCGCTGCGGCGGCGGCGGGGCGACGGCGCGGCAGATCGCCCGGCGCAGGGCCGGGGAGCTCGCCGCGACGAGCGAGCGGCGCTCGACCAGCGCGCGCTCTTCGCCGTTGAGGTCGCTGACCGAGCCGCCCGCCTCGCGCACGCAGATCGCGAGTGCGCCGATGTCCCAGGGCTTCATGAGCGGGTCGATCGCGGCGTCGAGGATCCCGCGACACAGCAGCGCGTACTGCACGCAGTCTCCCACCAGGCGGATGCGACCGCTCGCGCGCGCGAGCTGGCTCAGACGCCACGGGCCGCCGCCGGCCGCGAGGTCGCTCTCCTTGAAGCTCGTAAGTCCCAGGCGCGCGGTGCGCAGCGCGCGCGTGGGGGCGACCCGTACCCGCCGCGCGCGCCCGCCATCGCGCAGCAGGTGGCAGCCGAAGCCGCGCGCCGCGTACGTGGTCTCCCGCAGCGCCGGCAGTCGGATGCAGCCGAACACCGGCTCGCCGTCGATGAGCAGCGACACCAGCGTGCCGAACATCGGCATCCCCAGGACGTACGAGGCGGTCCCATCGATCGGGTCGAGCAGCCAGCAGCGGCCGTGCTTGGAAAGCTCTCCGCCGTACTCCTCCCCGAGCACGGCATCGTGCGGCCACGCCGCGCGTACGTGGCGGCGCAGCAGCCGCTCCGCGCCGCGGTCGGCGGCGGTGACCTCGCTCCCGTCGGGCTTGTGGCGGATCCTGACCCGGTTCAGGTACGAAAGGATCAGGGCGTCGGTTTCCCTGAATGCCCGGAACACGCAGCTGATCGTGCGGTTGAGCTCGCGGGGGGACAGTCGCGGTCGTGAGCGGTTCAAGCGCGTCCTCCAGCCGTTGCCGACGCACGCTGAGCCTAACACGCCGCTGCGGGGCCCCCGGCGTGCGGCTGGGTCAGGAGGGGCTGCTCCCGGGTGCCGGGAGGGGCTCACCGCGGGCGCGGCGCGAGGATCTGATCGAGCATCTCCAGGTCCACCGGTTTCAACAGGTAGTCGTACGGCTTTCTTTTCCGGGTCCTGGCGGAGCGGCGCAGGCGCGCAGAGGCGCTCGCACTGCGGGCGGTTTGTGATCGTTCAGTCAATGGCGACACTGGCTCCTTGTGCGCGCGACTCCACACCTTGTTTCCCCGGGTCATCGAAGCCCCCGGCCCTCGAGGAGCTGCGGGGACGCGAGTGAGGCAGCGTTATCTGGGTGGGAAATTGCGGTGTGTGTCTGCGAGCACCGCGTCCACGGCGCGACGCAGCAGATACTGCATGGTGATCCCGGTTCTGTGACTGACGGATTTCAGAAGCCAGTATTTCTGCGGCGGCAGATAGAGCGTCATCGCGACCTGCCGACCCTTCATGTGCCGACTCGATGGACGTGCCCGAACATGCATGCCGCGCATCCTACGCCCAATCAATCGCGCCGCTGTGTTTACGCATGGCAGAGCTTGCGCCGGCGTTCGTGATGGCTGCCGCGAACCCCCATCCCAGGGGCACCCTCGGCGCTGATGTGCCCGCTGTCCGCATTCTTCGGGCGACACCCGGAGTGACCGAGGCCCGGCGCCATCGGCGGGCGTGCGCATTGCTCGGCCCATGGCCAAGGTCCTATAGTTGTCCGCGCCGCGGGCGCCGCGGCATCACTGGGATCGAAGAACAAGAGGAAGCAGAGCCTGTGAAGAGCGCAACGTGGGCTGTCTTATTCGGCGCAGCGATAGCCTGCGCGCAGTTTTCTGTGGCGTCGGCGGATGCGCCGCCCCCCTTGAGCAAGGCGCAGGCGACGAGCGCCTGGTCCGAGGAAGGGTTGCAGCCGCTGAAGGTGAAGGGACTGGACGTCGTCTACGCCCGCCCCGATGCGGACCTCGGGGCGTATGCCCAGATCCTCCTCGGGCCGATGACGGTGGCGTTTCAGCGCAACTGGGAGCGCAACGCAACTCCGGGCTCGCACCGACCGGTCAGCGCCGCAGACTCGCAGCGCATCCGCGACCGCCTCGCGAAGCTGGTGCGCGACGAAGTCGTGCAGGAGCTAAGAAGCGGGGGCTATCAGCTCGTGGACGCCCCCGGGGACAACGTTCTCGAGGTCGATCTGGCGATCGTGAACCTGCAGGTGAACGCGCCGGATCTGGGCGTCGGACGCACGACGAGCTATGCAGTCTCGGCCGGCGAGATGACGCTCGTGGCTGAACTGCGCGATTCGGCGACCGGTGAGGTGCTGATGCGGGTGTTCGATCGTGCGCTGGCGCGTGAATCGTTCCGTCCGCAGCGCATCACCAGCGTCGACAACGCCGCCGAGGCGCGCGCGGCCGCGCGCGGATGGGCCAAGGCATTGCGCACCGAGCTGGATCGGGCGAAGCAGGCGTCCCCCGGAAAATAATCCGGCCGGCGCCGGCCGTCGCAGGCAAAGCTCTCGTTTGATGGCGTCGTGTGCGGCACGGGATATGGGATGGGCGCACCGTCTGACACCGGAACGCGCGCGTTGCTGTCAGTGCCGCCACGCCCGTAGGCTCTACAGTCCCGCTCCGACTTACCACGGGTAAAAGAGGAGTGAGCCGCAATGAAGTCGATCCACAAGGGCACGCCGCGCCGCGCGGCCAGGGCCCTCCCCACGAAGGGGGCGCCCGCCGAGGTTGCGGATATTCTGGATACCCTGAAGCGCGAACACGAGGAGGTAAAATCCCTGCTCGCTGACCTGCAGGACGCAGGACCGGCAGGCGAACGACGCCAGCTGGTGCGCAACATCAAGGCAGCCCTGGTGCCGCATACGAAGGCGGAGGAGAAGGTGGTGTACGACGCCGTCATCGCCACCAGCGAGGACGAAGCCCAGGCCGATGGGTACGAGGGCTACCTGGAGCATGAATGGGCAGCGAAGACCCTCGAGCGCCTGGAAGCGGCAGACCCTGACTCCGCCGAACACAAGGCGGCGGCAAAGGTACTCAAGGACCTCGTGGAGCACCATATCGAGGAAGAGGAGGAAAACATATGGCGCGACGTGCGTGAGCACTTCGATGAGGAGGAGCGGGTGCGCATGAACGCGCAGTTCGAGGCCGCGAAGCAGCAGCTGGCGCCTTCCTAGGAGTGCCGTGGGCATCGCGCGCAAGCTGACCACGAACGGGAAGGCGCATGGCCTTCCCCTTGGGCCTTAGGCCCCCGATGGCCGTGCGGCCCAAGAAAGCCAAGCCGCGGCGCGTGGGCGCCGCGACGCGGCCTGCGACTTCGCGCCGCAAGCTGGCCGCCTATCAGGCCAAGCGCGATTTCACCAAGACCGCAGAGCCGAGCGGGGGACGCCCCCTCGCCCGGGGCGCGCGACTGCGCTTTGTCATCCAGAAGCACGCCGCCCGCGCCCTGCACTACGACCTGCGACTGGAACTCGACGGTATCTTCAAGTCCTGGGCAGTTACCAAGGGACCCGCGCTCGACCCGGGCGTCAAGCGGCTCGCGGTGGAGGTCGAGGATCACCCGCTCGATTACGGTGACTTTGAAGGCACGATCCCGAAGGGCCAGTACGGTGGCGGCACCGTGCAGCTGTGGGACCGCGGCTACTGGAATCCGGAAGGTGAGGGCACGGCGGCGCAGATGCTGCGCGGCGGGAGCCTGAAGTTCCGTCTCGACGGGGAGCGCCTGCACGGCAGCTGGGTGCTGGTGCGCATGCGGGCCGCTCGCGGCGCCAAGCGCACCAACTGGCTTCTCATCAAGCAGCGCGACCCGTTCGCCGTGGCGGGGGATCGCAAGCAACCCGAGGACGATCGCTCGGTCGCCTCGGGGCGATCCATGGCGCAGATTGCGGCCGGCGAGGGAGCGAGGCCGCGGCCCTTCATGCGGCGCACGCAAGGGTTCGGGCCCGATGCGGTGTGGAGTTCCCATCGCGGCGCATCCGCAGAGCCGAAGCCATCGCCACGCGCACCAGGCGCACGCCCCGTCGCCCGCGGGGCGGCGGGAGGGAGCAAGACAGGATCGGCCGATGTGGTCATGGGGGTCACGATCTCGAACCCCGACAAACCCCTGTGGCCGGCGGCAGAGAAGGGCGCCGCGCCCATCACCAAGCTGGATCTTGCGCGCTACTTCGAAAGCATCGGCGGCTGGATGATCGAGCATATCCGTGGCCGGCCGTGCTCCATCATACGTGCACCGGATGGCATCGGGGCGCAGCGCTTCTTCCAGCGCCACGCGATGGCCGGGACGTCCGCCCTGCTCAGTCTGGTCAGCGTCCCCGGCGATCGCAAACCGTACCTGCAGATTGACCGCGTGGCGGGTCTGGCCGCCGTGGCGCAGGTTGCCGGCGTGGAGCTACATCCCTGGAACTGTGCACCGGGAAATCCGCAGCGACCGGGACGCTTCGTGTTCGATCTGGATCCGGCCCCCGGGCTGGACTTCTCCCGGGTGATCGAGGCGGCCCGGGAACTGAAGCAGCGCCTGGAGCGGCTCGGGCTCGTGCCCTTCTGCAAGACCACCGGCGGCAAGGGCCTGCATGTCGTCGTGCCCTTCTGCCTGCCTGCGCAGGGGCGGTTCGGGTGGCCGCAGGCGAAGGCGATGGCCAAGGAGATCTGTACGCGCATGGCCGCGGACAGCCCGCAGAAGTATCTGCTGACCATGACCAAGAAGGACCGTACGGGCCGCATCTTTCTCGATTATCTGCGCAACGACCGCATGGCCACCGCGGTCGCGCCCTTGTCGCCGCGCGCCCGCACCGGGGCGCCGGTGTCGATGCCACTTGGCTGGGAGCAGGTCGAGGCGGCTCTGGAGCCGGGGCGCTACACGATCCGCTCTGCGGCGGCCGCGCTCGCGAAGTCGGGGGCGTGGAAGGACTACGGCGCCGCTGCCCGGCCCGTCTCGGAGGCGCTCAGGCGCCTGACAGGTTCGCGCAAGGCGGCCTAACGCTGCAGGGACCTCGGCAGCGTCGATCTGAGAATAGAATGCCCGCACCTCGCCGGTACGGTGAGCGCAGATCACCGGCCGCCGCCGGATCAACGGGGAGTGGGATCGTGAAGGTTGCTGTGGTGACGGGTGCTGCACAGGGGCTCGGCTTCGCTACCGCCTCACTTCTGGCGCGGCTCGGCTTTCGCGTGCTGCTGACGGACGTTCAATCGCTCGATGCGCCCGTGGAGCGGCTGCGGTCCGAGCGGCTGCCGGTGGAGGGGTTGCGCGGAGACCTCACCCGGGAAGAGTTCGTGCGCATGCTGGCGGCGGGGATTGCGCGCGATCATGGCGCGGCGGACGTACTGGTCAACAACGCCGGCATCAGCTGCATTGCGCCGGCGGAGGACACTACGGCCGAGCAATGGCAGCGAGTTCTCAGCGTCAACCTGTTCGCTCCATTTCTGCTGTGTAAGCATCTCGGTGCCCAGATGCTGCGGCGCAAGTCCGGCAGCATCGTGAACGTCGCCTCGGTGGCCGGACTTGCCGGCGTGAGCCACCGCAGCGCCTACAATGCCTCCAAACACGGTCTGGTCGGCCTGACCCGCACCCTCGCGGCCGAGTGGGGCGGCCGTGGCGTGCGGGTCAACGCGGTATGCCCCGGCTGGATCAAGACCGAGATGGACGCCGCCGACCAGGGAAGCGGGGCCTATTCGGATCAGGACATCACCGATCGCGTGCCGCAGGCGCGCTTCGCCCGTCCCGAAGACGTGGCCCAGGCGATCGCCTACCTCGCCGATGACACCAAGAGCGCCTTCGTCAACGGCACCACGCTGACGGTCGACGGCGGCTGGCTCGCGGATGCGAGCTGGGAAAGCCTGCGCCTGCGTACGCGGTCGTGAAGAACTAGCGGGCGAGCCTGCGTGAGCGGGCCGGGCGCGATGGCGGCAACGCGCGGCGCGCAGCCGTGACGCTGTCGGGCCCGGGGAAGGCGGCGGCGGCCTCGCGCACCCAGCCGAGCAGCTGCTGCAGCTTGGGTAAGGCGAGGTAGCTTTCGGGGCACACGAAATAGTAAGAACGCGGGCAGGGCAGCACCCGGTCACTCACCCGCACGAGGCGGCCGGTGGCAAGGTCCTGGGCGGCGAGCGTCCAGCGCGTCAGCGCCAGTCCCTGACCCTGCTCGGCGGCGGCCAGAACGGTGAGTGAATCGTCGAAGGCGGCCCCGCGCTCGCGCCAGCTGGTTTCCGCGTCGGGACGCCGCCACATGCTCCAGGATTCGTCGGCGGAGCGCAGCAGCGGGTAGCGCCTCAGGTCCGCGGCCGTTTCCACCGCACCGTAGCGTGCGCGCAGTTCCGCGGTGCATACCGGCAGGAACCACTCATCCATCAGCTTCTCGTTGTACAGCCCCGGCGTGGGCCCCGCGCTCATGCGCAGCGCGGCGTGAAAGTCGCCGCGCGCAAAATCCACCGGCTCCGGAGAGGTATGGATGCTCAGCTCGATCTGCGGACAGCGGTCATAGAACTGCGGCAGGCGCGGCAGCAGCCACTTCTGCAGGAAGGAGGCGACCGTGCTGATGTTGAGCACGCCGCTGCGGCGGTCCTGGCGCAGCTGCTGCATCGCCTGCTGCAACTCGGCGAGCCCGCGGCGCACCCCCGGCAGCAGCAGGGCGCCCTCCGCGGTCAACTGGATCGCGCGGCCGGTGCGGCGAAACAGCGGCACCGCCAGGTATTCCTCGAGCGTGCGGATCTGCATGCTGACGGCCGCAGGCGTTACGTGCAGCGCGTCGGCGGCGGTTGCGAAACTCAGCTGCGTGGCCACTGCCTCGAACACGCGCAATGCATTCAGCGGCAGTCGGTCGAAGCTCTTTTTGAGTTCAGTTTTTCTTAAGCGTCTCTCAGACATCGCGTTTGCTGCCCGGACAGTGCGGATCAAGACTGCGTGCCATGGATAACACGAGGAGCTTCTCCATGAACATCACCAGAATCATTGCACTGCTGGCCGCCCTGTTGCTGACTACCGCCGAACTTGTCGTACTCGATCATGACGCCCAGGACCACGTCGCACGTTACCAGTCCGAGACCGCGGGCACCCTGACGGCACGTGGTTAGCATGCCACTGCGGCGGGGGCTTTATCGAGGACTGCAATGGCCGCTTGGCGGAAAAGACGTATTCCCCGCCGTTTTTTCCGCCAAGCCAGCCTTGACGGCCTTGCGATCCGGGCCGTGAGCCTGTTATATCGATCAACACGCGGTGCCTGTCGCTCGGGCTCCGTCAGTGTGTACGCGGTGAAGTGCTGAGGGTGCCCGAGGCCGCGCGCCGGTGAATCGCCGGTGTGCGCTGGTCTTTGCGCACAGCTGTGCCATAGCTAACCAGTTCGATAAAGATCCCCGTCGCGCCAGGGCTTGGTTAGAAGCACCGGCATGAGCCGACGTACTCACGTTCGCGGCAGCTGTGCGCCCGTGCGCGGCCGGTGGGCCGCGGTGGCGGCCCTGGTCTGCGTGCATCCGGTAGCCGCGGGCGCTGCGCCGTCCGTGGCGGTCGTGGAGAATGCCTTCGCGGATTTTAACGACGCCCAAGGGGCGGTTTCGCTCATTGATTCCGACCCGCAGCGGTATCCGCAATTCGAGGCGAAGACCCGCGCCGAGTGGCAGCAGCTGTACGTGGCGCGGCGCGATGAGCTGAACGCTGCGCTCGGGCAGCACCGGGCCGGCCTTTCGCGCGAGGATCAAAGGGCCCTGACGCTCATGCGCGCGGCGGTGCGCGACAGTTCGGCCACGCCCGACTCGCTGGCGCCGAACGGACACTGTGCGCAGGCCCGGCGCCGCGGACGATCACTGCGTGCCCTGCAACAATCTCTCTATGCCTGCTTCAGCGAACTGGCCAACAGCCTGCAGTTCGAGGGCGCGAGTGTTACGCGCGTCGCTGCCTTCGAACTGCTGACGCGCATGCCGGAGCCCGAGCGCCGCCAGGCGCTCTTCCTGGCCTTCGTGCCGCTGTGGCAGGCCGTCAATGGCACGGATCAGCCCGACAGTCCCTATCGGCGCATGATCGGCGAAGCGGCGACCGAGGCGCGCGCGCAGGGTTCGCCGGTCAGCGAGGCAGCGCAAACCATCGGCGTGCCGGTGGCGCAGCTCGAACGCTGGCTCGAGGTGGTGCTGGAGGCCTGGCGGCGGGCAAATCCCGACGTACTGCAGGAGCCGTGGGACTACCGCTATGCCGCGGGCGCCGCGGAACGCGAGCTGGTCGCTGCAGTGCCGCGCGTGGAGCTGCAGTCGCTGAACGAGCGTTTCTACCGGGATCTTGGTCTTGATCTCGTGCAGGCGCAGGTGCTTTACGATCTCGACCCGCGCCCCGGCAAGGCACCGCTCGCCTACACCGACTACGTGCGCCGGGGGCGCCAGCTGGCGAGCGGCTGGCAGCCAACCCTCGTGAGGGTCTCGGCGGTTTACGAGCACGGTGGCCTGGGCCCGCTCAATGAGTTTGTGCACGAAAACGGTCATGCCGCGCACATGCTCGCCCTGCACACGCGCCCGGCCTTCATGGACCTGGGTGATCCGCTTTTCTACGAGGCGTTCGCGGATGTCCCGGCCTGGAGCGTCTATGAACCGCGGTGGCAGGATAAGTACCTCGGCAAGCACGCCAGTGAGCCCGCGTCGCTGCGTGCGCGCTATGCCGCGGTGATGCTGGATGTCGCCTGGGCCCTGTTTGAATGCCACATGCTGCGCGAACCGGCAGCCGACCCCAACGCGGTATGGACGGCGATCACCAGCCACTATCTGCACATCCAGCCACATCCGGAGCTCGCGTGGTGGGCGGTGCGGGTGCAACTGGTGGACAAACCCGGTTACATGGTGAATTACGGCCTGGGGGCGCTGATAACCGCCGATATCAGACAGCGCATTGTCAGTGGGCTCGGTTCGTTCGATGCAGGCGAGCCGCGCTGGTTTGGCTGGCTCTCCGAGAAGCTCCTCAGGAGCGGCGAGGAGCAGCCAACGGCGCTGCAGTTACGGCAGTTCCTCGGCCGCGGGGTGACGCCGCAGGCGCTGCTCGATGACCTGCACCGGATAGCACCCGCAACCGAGTAGCGCGCAGCGCAGGTTTCAGCGCGTCGCGCTTTCTCGGTGATAATCGAGCTTTCCCCAGACTACCCAGCGAATTCCCCGCCATGTTTGATTCCTTTCACCACTCGCTGGTCACGGTCACCCTCGGGGTGCTGCTGGAACTGGCTGTGTTCGCGCGCATCCTGCTGCGCCCCCACCGCGACCCGGCATCCCGGATCGCATGGATGGTGGTCGTGGGAGTGCTGCCCATCCTAGGCATGATTGCCTATCTCTTTCTCGGCGAAGTCAGCATCGGCCGGCGCCGCCTGAAGCGCCTGCACGCGGTTCTCGAGCGCATGCCGGCGTTTCCCACCCCGATCGTGGACGTCGTCGACCCCATGGGAGAGATTCCCGAGCGTTACCGGCATTTATTTGAACTCGGTCGCTCGATCAGCGCATTCAATCCGATCGGCGGCAACGCCGCGCAGCTGTTGTCCGACTCCGATGCCGCGATCGATGCGATCGTGGCCGACATCGACGCCGCCACAGAGCATGTCCATGTGCTGTTCTACATCTGGCTCGCCGATCGCAATGGCTGCAAGGTCGTTGAGGCGCTGAAGCGGGCCGCGGCCCGGGGCGTGGCCTGCCGGGCCATGGCCGATGCCCTCGGGTCGCGCGCGATGATTCGCGGGCCGCAGTGGGGCGCAATGCGCGCCGCAGGCGTACACGTTGCCGCCGGGCTGCCGATTGCCAATCCGCTCCTGCGTCCGTTCCACGGCCGCATCGACCTGCGCAACCACCGCAAGATCGTGGTCATCGATGACCGCATCACCTACTGTGGCAGCCAGAACTGTGCCGACCCGCAGTTCCTGGTAAAAGCGAAGTACGCACCCTGGGTGGACGCGGTGGTTCGCTTTGAGGGACCCATCGCGCGCCAGAACCAGTTCCTCTTCGCCGGCGACTGGATGACCTCGGTGGATGAGAATCTCGATGCACTGCTGAGCCGACCGCTGTGCCTGCCCGCACGCGGCGGCACTCCCGCACAGGTCATTGGCACGGGCCCCACGGTGCGCTACTCGGCGATGCCGGAGGTGTTCGAATCGCTGCTGTTCGCAGCGCGTCACGAGGTCATCGTCACGACCCCGTATTACGTTCCCAATGAGTCACTGCACAGCGCGCTGTGCACCACCGCGTACCGGGGCGTGGATACAACGATCATCTTCCCGGCCCGCAACGACTCCTGGATCGTGGGGGCGGCCAGTCGCAGCTACTATGCGGACCTGCTGGGCGCCGGGGTCCGGATCCACGAGTACGAGGGCGGACTGCTGCACACCAAGTCGCTGACCGTGGACGGGGAAGTGACCCTGATTGGCTCAGCGAACATGGATCGCCGCAGCTTCGACCTCAACTACGAGAACAATATCCTTTTCTACGATCCGGCGCTGACCGACACCGTGTGCAAGCGTCAGCACGAGTACCTCACGCGATCGCATCCCGTCACCAAAGCGGCCGTGGCGGCATGGCCGAGGTCGCGCCGACTGTGGAACAACCTCATCGCAACGCTTGGGCCGCTCCTGTGAGAGCACTCGGCGCAGTTGACGGGGAAGATCTCTGCGCAGCGATCCAGCGATCAATGTCCGGAAGTACGTTCTGGGCGATCCGCTCATTGGTGCGAATGTCAGCCACCGCGCCGAGGAAGGGCTTGCGCGCTTCGGGCGGGACGCTGCGCGCCTCGTACGCCTCCAGATCCGCGATGCGCTGGGGCGCGGCGGAGTAGGCGGCGATCTGCGCGGCCAGTTCCCAGCGCTGTGATTTCGAGAACGGCAGCTTCGGGTCATCCAGCTGAGGCGCAAGCACCTCCCAGACCATGTCGGGGTGCTCACGGGCGAGTGCATCGATCAGACCGGGGCTGGAACCGGAGGGGACCTGATCCCCGAGCGCGACGTCAACCATGCGCCGCGCCAGGCTCTGATCGGCCACGCTGGCAAGCGCTCGCAGCAGATGGAGCTTCTCCAGCGGATCACTGATCCTTTGAGCGCGGGCGAGCAACGTGTCAAAGGTCGGTGCGTCGGCCTGGGCGGCGACAATGTTCAGGGCCGCGCGCCGCTCGGCGGCGGTGCCCTCGCCGGAGTCGAGGCGTCTGCGGGCCGCGGCGATCACGGCCGCATCTCCGAAGCGCGCCTGGGCTTCCTGCAGCCGGGAGCGCAGGATCTGAAGGTTGGCGGGCTCTTGTTCTGAAGCGTGCGAGCCAAGTCGCACCGCCAGCGGATTGAGCACCCGCAGCGCAAATTGACGAAACGCTTCCCGTTGCGGCGCACTGGCGTAGTGCCGGTCGAGGTTGGCGAACACCTCGAGTACGCGACCCCAGACGACGGGGTTGGCTTGCGCCGGCAGCTGTGCTGCGATCCGAACTACGTTGCTGGCCGGCGCGTAGCCTGCGATCCCTAGCGCCCAGGAGTCATTGAAGATACCCAGCTGGTCCATGGCGGGTAGGACGTCCAGGTGCGAAGCCAGGCCGTCGAAACTCTCGCTGTCGTAAAGGACACGTGCATAGCCGAGCTGCCCGGCGTTGACCAGCAGTGGCGGTGGCGTCGACAGCTCGGCGGTCCCCCGCAGCAGGATGTAGTGCTTCGCGCCCTCGAGCGGCCCCACCGCAAGCGGCAGTCGCCAGTGCTGAGGCGGCAGGTGACTGATGGTGGCCGGATCGTCGGCGAAGCGTGTCTGCGTCAGGTTCACGCCCGCGGCTGCACGGCCCGCGCGTACCAATGGCAGGCCCTCCTGACGCGTGAAATCGCGCTCGATCTCGACGATGGGCCGCCCCGCGGCCTGCTGTATCGGAAGCCACAGATCCGTGTCCACCGTGTTACCGAAGGCGTGCGCGCGCATGTAGCGGCGCACACCGTCGCGAAACTTCTCCCGCCCGGCATAGGCGTTGATCATGGTGATGATCGCCGCGCCCTTGTCGTAGGTAATCGAGTCAAATGACTCCTGCGCCTGGTCGGCGGTGTCCACTTCCTGGACCACCGGATGTGTGGAAGGAACGGAGTCGGCCTGCTTGCCGGCCTCGTAGATCTCAGCCGCCTGCAGGCCGGTATCCCACTCGGGGTGCAGCTCATCCGCCGCATAGGTCTGCATCCAGCGCGCGAAGCCCTCGTTCAACCACAGATCATCCCACCAAGCCATCGTCACCAGGTCACCGAACCACTGGTGTGCCATCTCGTGGGCGACCACCAGGAACACGACCTGACGATCGTACTCAGTGGAGGTCTGTGGATCGAACAGGAGGTGATTCTGCGAATAGAATATCGCGCCCCAGTTCTCCATCGAGCCACCCTCAAGCTGGCCAGGGGCTGCAATCAGATCGAGCTTCGGCAGCGGATAAGGCACGCCGAAATATTCGTTGTAGTAGTGCAGAAGCCTCCCGGCCTGCTCAAGTGCATACGTGGCCTTGCCGGTGTCGCCGCGCTTGACGACCACACCTACGTCCACACCGTCCACGCGCTTCTGAACACGCTCAAAGTCCCCGACGCCGACAAACAACAGGTACGTCGACATCTTGGGACTTTGCTGGAAGCGCACGCGCTGCAGCGAGGGTGACAGCGGCGTCACGGCGGCAATCGGCATGTTCGAGACCGCCATGCGCTGCCTGGGCACGTCGATGGAGACGGTGAAGGTAGCCTTGCGGCCAGGTTCGTCCCAGCACGGCAGCAGATCGCGGGCGTCGGTGGGCTCGAAGTTTGTGGCGAGGGTACGGCGCGGACCGTCGGGCCCGCGGTAATCCATTGCGAAGAAACCAGTCGTCGCTCGTCCGATATTGCCGTGATAATCGATGGAGAGGACGTGCTGCCCGCTGGGGATCGTCTTGCCAAAGTCCAGGGTGGCCCTACCGAGCTTCTCGTTAAGGATGACCTTCGGGCCCGGACCTCCGTCGAGGCTGGCGTGGTCGAACGTCAGCCCCGCGGCGTTGAGCGTGATGCTCGCGGTGGGCGCGACCACCCGCAGCGTGATCGAAACCCTGCCGGTGAAGGTGAGGGCCTCGGCATTGGGTGCCAGCGCGAGCTCGTAGTGGATGGGGATGACGTCGGCGGGAAGGACTTCACGCCGTGGGTGCGGCCCTGTCCCCGCCTTGACGGACTCAGGCGTGCCTGAAATGCACAGCGTGAGCGCAAGGAGGCAGCGAAGCGCAGCGCATCGGTTATTCGCCATAAGGGAAGCCCTCTTTGTAGATACCGTTCGAACCCGGAAGATCCAAAGTAAATCCCTCGCGACATCATGCGCGGAGCTCGGTGACTAGAACCTTTGTGCTGAACGATCGAATTCATCAGCTCTGTGCGGGCGCGGCGCCTTTGAACCCCTTCGCGACCGCGTAGACTTCCCGCGATCGGGGTCGCGAGGCGGCCGGCTTGCGGATCGTCAGTTTCTCGAACGATCCACGCAGTTCCTTCAGATAGGCGTCTGAGCCTGCGCCCTGAAACACCTTGGTCACAAAATCGCCCCTGGGTTTGAGCGCTTGTCGGGCCATATCGAGTGCGAGTTCGACCAGGTACATGGAGGCGGCTTGATCGGCAACGTCGATGCCCGAGATGTTGGGGGCGATGTCGCAGAGTATGAGGTCAGGCCTCCTGCCCTCAAGCCGGGCGAGGATCTGCTTCAGTACCGCCTCATCGGTAAAGTCACCTTGGATGAAATCGACGTTTTTCAGTGGCTCCATGGGGAGGATATCGGTGGCCACGATCTTACCTTGGGGCCCGATGAGCTTTGCGGCAACCTGCGACCAGCCACCTGGGGCGGAGCCCAGATCCACGATCAGCATCCCGGGACGCATCAGCTTGTCCCTCTCGTTCAGCTGGATCAGCTTGTAGCTGGCACGCGAGCGGTAGCCTTCCTGCCGTGCTTGTTTGACGTAGGGGTCGTTGACGTGCTCTTGCAGCCAGCTGCCGCTGCTCTTGGATCGTGCCATGGATTAATCCGCAGAGTGGATGGCTCGGGTGCGAGCCCGAAGCGGCGATACTTTCAATACTCTATTATATCGACTCCTCCTTTGCCGGGAGTAACCGGCCAGGATTGGCCAAGTGATTCGCCTCACCGGACTGTCGTTGCCGCTTGATTCCGACACTGACGCGCTGCGCAGCGCGATTGTCACGCGGCTGAAGATGCGTGACGCCGACCTGCTGGATTTCACCGTCTTCAAGCGCAGTTACGATGCGCGCAGGAAGAGCAGCAGCATTACGTTCGTCTACGTCATCGATCTGGCGGCACGCGATGAGGCAACGATTCTGGACCGCCTGGCCGGCGATCCGAATGTGCACCGCGCACCCGATACCAGCTACCATCCTGTGGCACGGTCGCCAGGGAATCTGCGCGAGCGACCCGTGATCGTCGGTTTCGGTCCGTGCGGGCTGTTTGCGGCGCTGCTGCTGGCGCAAATGGGCTTCAGGCCCATCGTGCTGGAGCGGGGAAGGGATGTGCGCCGCCGTACCGCCGATACCTGGGCGCTGTGGCGCAGGAAGATCCTGACGCCCGAATCGAACGTGCAGTTTGGCGAAGGCGGGGCCGGGCTGTTCTCAGACGGAAAGCTCTACAGCCAGATCAAGGACCCTCATTTCTACGGCCGCAAGGTCATACAGGAGTTCGTGCGCGCCGGCGCACCCCCGGAGATCCTGTACGTCAGCAAACCGCACATCGGTACCTTCCGCCTCACCGGGGTGGTCGCGAGGATGCGCGATGAGATCATCGCCCTGGGGGGCGAGGTGCGTTTCGAGAGCCGCGTTGAGGATCTGCGGCTCGACAGCGGGCGCCTTGAAGGCATGGTGCTCGCGAGCGGCGAGACCATCCGCAGCCGTCACGTGGTACTGGCACCCGGCCATAGCGCGCGCGACACCTTCCGCATGCTGCATCGCCTCGGCGTGCACATTGAGGCAAAGCCATTTTCCATCGGGTTTCGCATCGAGCATCCCCAATCGCTGATCGACAGGGCGCGTCTGGGCAGATATGCCGGGCATCCGAAGCTCGGCGCCGCCGACTACAAGTTGGTCCATCACGCGAGAAATGGACGCGCGGTTTACAGCTTCTGCATGTGCCCCGGGGGCACGGTGGTCGCCGCCACGTCCGAGCCGCGGCGCGTGGTCACCAATGGCATGAGCCAGTACTCGCGCAAGGAACGCAATGCCAACGCCGGAATTGTCGTGGGGATCAGCCCGGAGCAGGACTTCCCCGGCGGCGCTCTGGCGGGCGTGGAACTGCAGGAGGGCCTTGAATCGCGCGCCTACGAGTTGGGCGGCAGCGACTATTGTGCGCCGGCTCAGCTGGTGGGGGACTTCATGCGCGGCGACCCCTCGACCGAGCTCGGCGAGATCGAACCCTCGTATAAACCCGGGGTGCGCTTGGCGAACCTGGCGACTTCGCTGCCGGACTACGCGATCGAGGCGATTCGCGAAGCGCTGCCGGCATTCGGCAGGCAGATTCGCGGGTTTGATCGGGACGACGCGGTACTGACTGGCGTTGAAACCCGCACGTCATCGCCGGTACGGATCACTCGCGACCACGAGACACTGCAGAGCCTCAACGTGCGCGGCCTGTACCCCGCCGGAGAGGGCGCCGGATATGCAGGGGGCATTCTGTCGGCGGGAGTCGATGGGATCAAAGTTGCCGAGGCGGTGGCAAGATCGCTGCTTACCGGTGCAGCGCACAGCGGGGCGGCAAGTCGATGAAGCTCGAGGACCTCAAGAAACTGCATCAGAAGAAATACCGGGAGGATTTCGGGTGCTTTCTGGTCGAAGGAGAGCATCTGGTGCTGGAGCTGCAGAAGGCGGCTCTGCGGAACCCACAGTTACGGGGCTGCGAGCTGTATGTGACCCGTGAATGGGAGCATTGGCGCGGTCCCTTCACGACGCATGTGATCAGCGCAGTCCAGATGGCGCGCATAGCTGACACCCGATCGCCCCAGGGCATCATCGCCCGCGTACCGCTGCTGCAACCAGCTCCTCCGGGGGGCGATGAGCGCGCAGTTTACCTTCATGAAATCCAGGATCCCGGAAATCTTGGAACCATCCTGCGCACGCTGGCGTGGTTCGGAAAGCTCCGCTGTCTGCTCAGCCCGGCCAGCGTCGACCCTTACAACTCGAAGGCCGTGCGCGCCAGCATGGGTGCAATCTTTCATGTGCCGATCGAGCAGGATGTGGCGCTGCCTTCTTTGCGCGAGCGTTTCGTCCATATCGCCAGCCTCGACGTTACCGGTGATCGCGTGTCGTCCCCGGCCTTTAGGACGTTCGGCTGTTATCTGTTCGGCAACGAAGCCCGTGGCCTTCCCCAAGAGCAACTTGCCGCGCTCGGCGCCAGGCCATTTACGATCGCCGGTTGTGGTGCGCTCGAATCACTGAATCTGGCCTCGGCCGTCAACATTTGTGTCTATGAGCTGAATCGCTAGTCTGAGAGCGGGCGAAAGGGCCGAAGCGCGACAACTGTAGGACCGCGTAGTACAGATTCCCGATGCACAATCCGATAGGCGCCAGTGATTTGCTGTGATGTGCTGACTTAGCCGGTCCCCGCCGTACAGCGGCCTATCGCGTTTACGGTGCTGTGGACCTGGGAGTGTTGTCTGGCGATGCGCGAATCCCGTCAATCCAGAAGCCCTTCCTCCAAGGATCTCGCGGCGCCCACGTCCGCGCAGATCGAGTCCTGCCGCCGCTGCGACCTATGGCGAAGGGCGACACACGGCGTGCCGGGAGAAGGGCCCTCGACCGCCCTCGTCATGCTCGTGGGCGAGCAGCCGGGCGACCAGGAAGATCGAACCGGTCAACCCTTTGTCGGGCCCGCAGGCCGCGAGCTCGATCGGTTGCTGCGTGAGGCGGACCTGGACCGCTCGGCGTGCTACGTCACGAATGCGGTCAAGCACTTCAAGTGGGAGCCGCGGGGCAAACGGCGGTTGCACCGTCGGCCGAACTCCACAGAAATCGAGGCTTGCAGTGTGTGGCTGGAGCAGGAGATCGCCGCACTCAAGCCCAAGGTAATCGTTGCCCTGGGCGCCACCGCCGCGCGCGCACTCATCAAGCAACCGGGCACGATTGCCGCATTGCGCACACAACGACTGGTGCATTCCCTCGGCGCACACTTGTTCGTGACGTACCATCCTTCCGCGGTTCTGCGTGCGGATGCGGCGGCTGAAGAGGTGCGTAGCCTGCTGCTCCGGGACCTGCGCTGCGCAGTGCGGTTTCTGCGGGCCGGCGATTCGTGAAGGCGCTCGGGAAAACGTCGTGCGGCAAGTCCGGGCATGCGGCGCTCCCGGCCGATCGCACGATCGGGGTGCGGCGCGCTTATCCGCGCGAGACGGCTTTCACAAGCCAGCGCGTCGGCGCTGTCGCACGGCGATTTCTCTATCCGCCGATGTGCATCGTGGCCGCAGAGGCCGCTCGCGATACTGCGGTACTTGTGCATGCGGGTGCCCGGCACGGGTGACCCTACCTATGGCAACAGCCCGCGATGTGCGAACCTGATCGCGCGCCTGATGCACATTGAAGGGCGAGATACCGGACGAGGGGCAGCCATGGCGAGCAGAATCCCAATTCTCCCCAACCCCATGCTCGCCACGCTCGTGGCGCGGCCTTTCCACAAGCCGGGGTGGGAGTATGAGGAGAAGTACGACGGAGACCGGATGCTGGCGTACAAGGAGGGCACTCGAGTACGCCTGCTGTCTCGAAACGGCAAGGACCGTACCGCACGCTTTCCCCAGATCGTAGCGGCAATACAGCGGCTGCGTCCGCAGACGCTCCTGCTCGATGGTGAAATCGTGGTCTTTGACCGGCGGCGCGTATCCAGATTCCAACTCCTGCAGCAGGGCGGCGGTGAGGCGGTCTATGCGGTCTTCGATTGTCTTTACTGCGCTGGTAAGGATCTGCGGGAGGAGCCACTTTCTATCCGTCGATCCGTACTGCAGCGGGCGGTGGGCGGCAGCGCGCGACTGTTGCTCTCACGGCAGCTCGCCGCGAACGGTCTTGAGGCCTATCGGATTGCAAAGCGCAGGGGGTACGAGGGAGTGGTGGCGAAAGACATGGCAAGTCCGTACGTCGGGGCGCGAAGTAAGTCCTGGCTCAAGGTGAAAGTGCACCAGGAGGATGAGTTCATCATCTGCGGGTACACCAGGCCCGCGGGCTCGCGCGAGTACTTTGGTGCTCTTCTCCTCGGAGCCTATGACGGCCGAGAACTCCATTACGTCGGCAAGGTGGGAACCGGCTTCAATCGAGAGACGCTCGCCGCATTGCACGGCAAGTTTCGAGCCCTGGTGCGATCCCGTGCGGCGCTCGTGGATCCGCCTCGTGAGAAGGGCGTCGTATTTCTCAGGCCCCGATTGATTGCTCAGGTGTCATTTCAGGAGTGGACGGCCGACCGCAAGCTGCGTCAGCCGGTGTTTCTGGGACTTCGTGACGACAAAGACCCCAGGGAAGTGGTCCTGCCTCGACCGGCGGCTTGACGAGACTCTGCAGACGCGTTGATTGCAGAGCGTCATCCCGCCGCCAGGTAATCTAAGCTCGCACCGGCCCGGCCCATGCGCTTCGAATCGCGATGCTGGGGGGCGGTGAAGCCCGGGGGACTACTGGCCTTCTAACGAGGGCGTCGACAGCAGCTGGTCGGCCGCCTTCTCGGCAATCATGATGGTAGGGGCGTTGGTATTGCCACCGATTAGCTTCGGCATGATGGAGGCGTCTATTACCCGCAGCCCCTCAACGCCGCGCACCCTTAACTCACAATCGACAACGGAGGCCGGGTCGCTGCCCATACGACACGATCCCACCGGGTGATAGATCGTTTCGGCCTTGCGCCTGAGCGCAAGCTCCACGCCCTCACGCGTGGTAACCCCGTCGCCGGGAAAGATCTCCGTTCCGCGAAAGGGCGCAAACGCCGCAGACTGGCTGATCTCACGTGCCAACAGAATCCCCTCCAGCATGACGTCAACATCGCGCTTATCGCTCAGGTAGGAGGCGTACAGGCGCGGCGGGTCCTCGGCTCGGGTTGATCGCAGTGAAAGATGGCCGCGACTGTGGGGCCTGAGGGCGCATGAATGTATCGTATAGCCATTGCCGCTGAATCGATTGCGCCCATGGTCATCGAGTTGGGCCGGCACGAAGTGAAGTTGAATGTCCGGCCGCACATCCGGGGCAAGATGCGTACGCGCGAAACCGCCCGCTTCCGCAATATTACTGACACCGGGGCCGGAGCGGGTGAGCGCGTAGCGAAGAGCAACGACGATTTCCTGCCAAGCATTGAAATCGTAGGTCATCTTCCTGGTGCACTTGGTGAGGGTGCAGAAATCCAGGTGATCCTGGAGATTGCGGCCGACTTCGGTGCTCTCGGCAACTACCGGTATGCCGAGTCCGCCCAACTCGTCCGCGGGGCCGATCCCCGATCGCAGCAACATCAACGGCGAACCAATGGCGCCTGCTGCCAGGAGCACTTCGCGCTCCGCCCGCGCGAAGCGGACTGCGCCCCGGTGTTGGTACGCGACTCCCTCCGCGCGCCTTCCTCGAAAGGCCACCCGGATGCCCAGACTGCGGGTGAGAATCGCGAGGTTCTTCCGTTTCGCGGCGGGCCGCAGATACGCAACCGCCGCGCTGCAGCGGCGGCCGTTGCGCTGAGTGACCTGGTAGAAGCCAACGCCGTCCTGCACCGGCCCGTTGAAATCCGGGTTGAGTGGCAGGCCGCAAGCGCTCGCGGCCTCGACGAAGACGGCATCTAAAGGATTGCGATATCTCAGATCCTCAACCGCAAGCGGGCCCCCGACGCCGTGGTAGGCGCTGGCACCGCGAGACTGATCTTCCGAGCGGAGGAAGTAGGGTAGTACGCCCGCGTAACCCCACCCGTCCGCGCCGAGTGCGACCCATTCCTCGTAGTCCAGAGGATGGCCCCGCGTATAGCACATTGCGTTGATCGAACTGCTGCCACCCAGAACGCGGCCCCGTGGCCAATACAGCCGGCGTCCCAGGAGTTCCGGCTCGGGCTCCGTGAAGTAACGCCAGTTCATGTCCCGGTTTCCAATCAGCCGCGCCAGGCCTGCGGGCATGTGTATGAATGGACTTCGGTCCGTGCCCCCCGCCTCCAGCAGCAGCACCTTGAGATCGGCGCGGGCCGAAAGCCGGTTCGCCAGGACGCAACCCGCAGAGCCGGCACCGACAATCACGTAGTCGAAGACGTCCTCAGTCATTGGAGCTCTTCGGCGGCGGACGCTTCGCCGGGAGCAAGGGGACGCTGATTGAGGAATGCATCCATTAAGCGCGTCTCGCGGTCACGAACGGCCTGCAGGAGGCGTTGCGGGTCACTCATTTGACGAAAGGCGGCAAATCCACGCTCCAGGAAGTCCTGCAACGTGCCCAAACCTGCCGCGTGCGCGGGGGTGTGTGCCGCGCGCAGTGCGAGCGCGACCCAGGGACGCCGCACTAAGCGACTCAGGTCCTGGCCGATGGCCACCACCAGATCGATCTGATGGGCGCGTGCTCCGCGCCTGTTCAGCGTGCGATAGGCCGTCTCGTATGTCTGCGCGCTAACGGGCCCCGCCGGCAGCACGTCGGTGAGCGCCAGGTCAAGTTCCGCCGTAAGGACATGGAGCTCGATCGCTCGTGTCAGTAAGTCGAACGCGGCGCGGGGCAAGGCGCGGTTGAGGTAACGCCAGGCGCGTGCCAAGTCACGATCGCGGTGGGCAAATTCCTGTGGCCCGTAGACGTCACGCAGGAAGAAATCCACCGCTTGCGTGTAGTGCGGGTCTGCGTGCAAGTCGGCGTAGGTTTGCGACAGGCGTTCAGCCTGCCAGGTCTTCAGTTCACGCAGACGGGCGCTGTAAGTGGCGTCAGCCTGCGCACGCGTATCGAGCAGCTGCTTGCGCGCGAGTAGTTCTGCGATCCGTGTCTGCGCTCTCATGCAGCCGGCGGCTGGCACAACACAGCCATAACGCAATCGAGCGCTGCCCGCGTACTTAACATGCCGAGATGGCCGATGCCGCGCATGGGGTACAGCTGCGCACCGGTGAGCCGCGCGCTGGCCGCAGGCGCTATGAGATTGTCCTCGAGGCTATAGATACTCGTGAACGGAACGGGGAAATGGCCTCCCTCAGATGTCCCGAGCGCCTGCAGCCAGGGCGATTCACAGTCCATCTGCCGCGTTGCCGGCCACGGGAGACTGCGGACAAGACGTGTCCCATGATGGGGGCACGCTATGGTGATGACCCTATTAATCATCTCGCTGCCGACACTGCGCAGCAGTGATCGCGTCACCAGGCCCCCCATGCTATGCGAAACAATTGCCACGCGCGCGCCATGGGAATTCTGATGCAGCGCCAGGAGTTCGGGTGCGAGACTCTGTGCTTGCGCGTCGATGTCGGCGAACAACGGCTCGAGGCTTACGGCGTTAACCGGCCCGAACCCGGCGGCACGCAAACGCGCCGCTAACGGACGCCATACGGCGCGGTTGCAAAGAATGCCGTGCACCAACAACACCGGCCGGGCCGGGCGCGCGAGCGACGTCGCCTGGAGCGGGGAACGGAATTCGCGAGGATTCCAGCTCATGGTGAGAATCGCGCGACTGAAGTGCAGCGCCTCGCTGAGCACGGCCTGCACGGCGAAGCGCGCATTCGCGAATGAATAGCATGGCTTCTCGCCCGTACGGGCGAGCGCGAACGAAACGACAGTGAATATCAGCGGCAATGCCGCGGCGCTGCCCAGAGCAATCCATAAGGTAGCGCCCACCGAGAGCGAGAGGCCAACCGCGAGGATCACCGATGAGACGGTGGTGAATACCAGCATGGCGCCCAAGATCCATCGCCAGAAGCGAACCGCCATGGCGCTTCACCCGCTGAGCGCCGGCGTTGCCAGCATTCGCTCGAGACGCTGCAGGGCCTCATCGAGGTGACGGACGATCCGCCGCGAGTACTCGGAGCGCTCTTCAGCAGAGGTCGAGAACGAGCGGTTCCGGTCGCGCAACATCTTGGTGTTGAGGCGCAATCCACAGCGCTCCAGCAAAGGAGTGAGTGCGGCGGATTGCTTCAGAAGGTCACGGCGGGTGCGCTGATAGGCATGGTCAGCAAGCTGTCGACGCTCCGCATAGCGGAATATATTGGCGAAGAATAGCCGCTCGTCATGACGGTCGGGCTCGAACAGGACGGTATCGGCACCCGGAAAGCGCGAACCGTACGTGGCCATGCCGATCTTCATGCGCGAGTAGATCAGCGCCCTAAAGGTCTGTCCAAGCACGACGGGCAGGCCTTCTCTGCTGAGGTCGGTGCGCCTGCGTGATAGCGGGTGGGAGGCATCGAAGGGAACCAGTGGATTGATGCAGATCACCAGATCGCAGCCGGCTTCCAGGGCGAGCGAGGCATGCATTGTGCGAACCAAGGCTCCATCGACGTAGTGCTCCCCATCGATCTCCACGGAGCGGTACAAGCCGGGTAGTGCACAGCTGGCGAGCAGGGCACGGGAGATTTCCACGCGATCGTGCCCCGGCGCACCGAAGTTCACCGATTCACCGGTGTTCAGATTTGTGGCGACCACGTACAGCTGCGATCGCAGCCTGCGAAAGTCATCCGTATGCCCCGCCGAAGTGAACACCGAATGCAGATGACGTTGCAGCGGTTTGTTGTCAAAGATGGCGGTGGGCGCAAGTCGTGCCAACGAACCCACGCCCGCCGACCAGTCGCGACCCAGGGGGTCGCGCGCATATTGGCGCACAATGTCCACCAGCACTTCGGGAATCCGTGCCAAGCGGCGTACATACTCATCGAGCGCGGGCCGCAGCAGCGTCGCTGGGGAGAACGGAAAGAGGACCGACTCGTCGTTGACGAACATGCTGCCAAGGGCCGTCGTATCGAAACCATTGGCGAGCCCTGCTGCCACGAGCGAGCCGGAACTTACCCCCACGTAGACGTCGAACTCCGTCAGATCACGGCCATCAAGTGCCTCGCTTAGCGCATGCAGTGCGCCAATCTCGTAGAACGCACCCAAAGGTCCACCGCCCGCAAGCGCGAGCGCGAGCTTTCCTCGCCCCGTACGCCTCCCACGACTGCGCCGGGGCTCGATGGTCAACACCGCGCGTCAGGAAGCAGCGACTCGAGCGTGCGCAGTCTTCCGCGTGCCCCGCGGCCGGGAGGCGGAAGAGCGCGCCTGCGCCAGCTTTTCGATATTGACATTGAGCGCATGAACACGCTTGCTGAGCGATTCCACCTCATCGGCGCTTGGTACCCCGAGCTGATTCAACGCCCGGTGCACACGCGTCTGGAAGACCTTTTCGAGATTCTCGAAGGCATCCGTTGCCTTGCCACGCACCTGGCTCATTTTTTCGTTGAGCGTGGACTGCACATCGCCCATTACGCCTTGGAGAGCTTTCTCCGCCGCCTCACGAGTGTCCGCGTGAACGCGCGCACCCTCGGTGACCAACTCGTGCAGCAACTTCGGGGCCCCTTTCTGGGCCTTTGATACGGCGCCAAGACCAGCGAGCCAGATCTGACTGACGATCTCAAGTAGCTGTGCTTGAACCGTGCCGTCGCCGTTACGAGCGCTTTTGCGGGATTTCCTTCTGGTCGCCATATCGTCTCCTTTCGCGGAACTTGCCGCGGAATGCGTATTTGCCCGGACTGGGCTCACCTATCGACGTGGCTACTATAGAGGCCTTATTCGGTGCCTAGCATTGGTACTTGCCGCAATCGGAACTCGTGATGCGCAGAATCCGCCGAACCAGTACCCCCGCTCGGGAGGTCGAAAGCCATCCTTCCCTGCAGGCGTTGCACGCTCGATGGAAGAGGTTGCATGAAGGGGATCGGGAGGCTTATCCGGATGCACTTCAAATTAGCCGCTGGACGAGGAAGTACGCCGTATTTGCTTCCTGGGTTGACGCGCACGGGGGCGCGCAAGTGCTCGCCGAGGCTGTCCAGAGTGCATGGCAGGCGTTTCACGCCGGTGAGTTCCTGCGCGCCATCGAGCTCGGTGGCAAGGCGGGTGCAGTGGGTGCGACGGCGGCCAACAAGGCGGCCGCCACTTACGCGGTAAACGAGGGTCGAACTGAGGCGGGAAGCTTGAAGGTGCTCCAAACGGCCATGAGGCGGGCAGAACAAGCGGTGAAGATGCTGCCCGACTACGCCAATGCCCACTATACGCTGGCGCTAGCGCAGGGACGCTACAGCCAGCGTATTTCCATCGTTCAAGCGCTCGCTAACGGGCTGGCAACCCGGGTACGCACGGCGCTCGATATGACGCTTAAGCTTGAGCCGCACCATGCTGAGGCGCACATCGCTCTCGGACTCTTCCACGCCGAAATCCTGGCGAAATTGGGCCCGCTCGTCGCCCGTTTGACCTATCAGGTCTCGACAGAGGCCGCGATTGAACACTTCCGTCGCGCCATCAAGCTAGCCCCGAGCGTGCCCATCGCGTACATGGAGTATGCGCATGGATTGCTTCTTCTGGATTCCGCGGCACACCGGCAGCAGGCGCGCGAACTTTATGCCGAGGCGGCGGCCTGCGAGCCTGCCGACGCGATGGAGCGTCTGGATGTCGAGCGTGCGAAGCGCGGACTGCGCTGAGTCCGAGACTTGCCGGCTACGTGTGTGCTCGCGCTCAAGCGAGGTTTGAGCCCCCCGCCAGCAGCACGAGATAGACTAAGCGATCAAATTCGGTCCCCATCATCTCCACAAGTTCGTCCGGATCCGCGATCAGGTGCCGGTCCGCGATCACGCCGAACTGTACGTCCCCTGCGTAGGTGAGCATGCTCACTCCCGTACCAATATCGCCGGCCTGCGGAACCCAGAAAAGCAGTTGCGAGATGGGCACCCCCCCTATTGACAGAGGTTGCTGCGGACCACGTAGATTCGAGGCGACGAGGCTTGCCTTGGCGCTGAACAACTGCATCGCCGGTTCTTCGACCGCGGCGGGTAAGGTACCCAGCAGCGATAGCACCTCGAGCGTGACGGAAGCTTGCGCTGAGCCTTTCAGAGCCTGCATGTTCGAATGAACTGTCCAAAGCCGCTTGAGCGGATCGCGGATACCGACCGGCAGGTCGACGAACACGAGCCCGAATCGGTTGCCGAGCTCGAGGGGCACGTCACCTTCCGGGCGCATATTCACCGGAACGGCGGCACGGATGGACAGTCCGACAGTCTGGTCGCCATGTGAGTCAAGGTAACGCCCGAGAGCGCCCGCCAAGGTAGCCACCAGCACGTCGTTGATCGTGCAGCCGAGCAGAACACTGACCGTGCGCACCTCTTCGAGCAATAGTGGCTCCGCCCAGGCTACGCGTCTGGAGCCGGTGAGAGACTCCTTCAAGCGCGTCTGCGGGTCGTCCTCGAGCCCGAGGCTGAGGTGTGCCGCCTCTGCGGCCAGTTCGAGCGCTCCGCGTGCCGCCGTGGCTGCTTCCAGGGGGTGAAGTGCGTAGTGGATACCCTGGTCAACTATGGCGGTTCCGGCACGGAACGTTTGTGACAGAAGCTCCGGAATGAAGCTCGTGCCCGGATGCTCCGGGCGCACGTTCACCGCAGCCGGGCCATCGGTTACCGGTGGCGTGGCGGCGCCGCCCGATTCGCCATCCGCCAGCCTCATCAGCACATGAACCAGGGCAATGCCATCCGCGTAGCAGTGGTGGATCCGAACGATGATCGCACTGCCGCCCCGGTAGTGTTCTACGAGGTGAAAAGTCCAAAGCGGCCGTCCGGCGTGCAGTGGTGTGCTCGCGAGCTCGCCCGCCAAGCCTTCCAGCTCACGCTTGCCGGCGGGCGTTGGCAACGCCACCCGCAGAACATGATCGTCGACGTTGAACTGCGAAGCCGGAGCCCAGCTCGCAGAAAGCGTATCCATCACCGGCACACTGCGAAAGCGCTCAAAGGCGAGAAAGCGCTTAGTTACTATCGCGCGCAGCCGCGCATGGCTCAGCACATCGCGTAACACGAGCAACCCCACGACCAGCATCGGGTTCGTCGGTCGTTCCATCAGCAACCAGGCCCGATCGACCGCCGACATGCGCTCAGGCATCTTCATGGGACAGCACTGTCGCTCATTCGCAGCGACTTTTGACCCCTCGGTTTGTCACGATAGCCACGCCGCATTTTCCGCGTAACGTTAGTCGCAGTTGATGCGCAGCGGGCTTCGATCATGGGCTACTTTATTACCGGCGGCACGGGCTTTATTGGGAGAAATCTCATTGCCGCGCTGGGTGGCCGCTCCGAGGAGCCCATTTGGGTGCTGGTACGGCCCGCTTCGCGCGCCAAGCTTGAGCAGCTGGTGCTCGAATGGGGAAGCGCCGGCAGCCACGTCTTCCCCATTGAGGGGGACCTGCAAGAGGGCCTGCTCGGGATTTCTGCAAGCGATCGAGGTCAGCTCCGCGGTCGCATTAATCATCTCTTTCATCTTGGCGCGCTCTACGATCTGGGCGCAAAAGCGGCGGATCTTGAGCGCGCCAATGTTCTCGGAACACAAAACACACTGCAGTTCGCGCACGAGATGGAGGCCGGGTGCTTTCATCTGGTAAGTTCAATCGCTTCTGCCGGGTGCTATCGAGGCACCTTTACCGAGGACATGTTTGCCGAAGCCGAGGGCCTCGAGCATCCGTATTTCCGCACCAAGCACGAGTCTGAGAAGCTGGTCCGAACGAGCTGCCGCATACCGTGGCGTGTGTATCGGCCCGGCATGGTCGTGGGGGATTCGCGCACAGGGGCAATAGACAAGATCGACGGTCCGAGCTACCTCTTTAAGCTCATCCAGAAGATACGAGACAGCCTGCCGCGCTGGGTGCCGCTCATCGGCTTCGAGGGCGGACACATCAACCTGGTGCCCGTGGATTTTGTGGTGGCGGCGTTGACGCACCTCGCCCACGTACCGGGTATGGACGGGCTGTGCTTTCACTTGACTGATCCGCAGGACCGCCGCATCGGGGAGGTTTTGAACCTGTTCGCGAAGGCTGCGCACGCGCCCACGATGAGCTTGCGGCTCGAGCCGCGGCTGCTGCAGGCAATAAGGGACGCCGCCCCCGCTGTGGCCGGGGAGGCGCTAAGGCCGATGCAGCGCATCGTAGAGCAGGCACTACACGATCTCGGAATTCCGCAATCCGCCATCGCTCTGCTCAACTATCCGACGACGTTCGATGCGCGCCGAAGTCAAGCGCTGCTCGCATCGGCGGATATCCGGGTGCCGCGCCTGGAGGATTATGCCTGGCGCTTGTGGGATTATTGGGAACGTCACCTCGATCCCGATCTGTTCAAGAGCCGCAGCCTGCGTGAGGCGGTGAAGGATCGGACAGTTCTGGTGACGGGCGGCTCTTCCGGCATCGGTCGCGCCACCGCGCTGCAGCTGGCGGGAGCCGGCGCGAATCTACTCATCGTGGGCCGGGATCCTGAGAAGCTTGCACGAGTACGCGCGGAGCTCAAGGAACTCGGCGGCCGCGTCAGCACCTACAGCTGCGACATCGGTGACCCGCAGGCTTGTGAGCACTTCATCGCCCAGGTCCTCAGGGAGCATGGCTGCGTCGACATTCTGATCAACAATGCCGGCCACTCAATTCGGCGGGCCATCGAGCACACTTACGATCGCTTCCACGACTACGAGCGGCTGATGCGAATCAACTACTTCGCCGCGGTACGCGTGACCTTGGGACTGCTGCCCGCGATGGTGCGCCACGGGGCCGGGCACGTAATCAACATCTCGTCTATCGGTGTGCTGAGCAGTGCGACGCGCTTTGCCGGTTACAACGCTTCGAAGGCGGCGCTGGAGGCGTTCTCACGCTGCGCGGCAGGCGAATACCGTGAGCGGGGGATCCGCTTTACGGTCGTCAACATGCCTTTGGTTCGTACGCCGATGAGTGCGCCGACGCGACTGTATGAGCAGCTTCCGCTCATCTCACCCGAGCGGGCGGCGGATATCGTCTGCGATGCCGTCATTCATAAGCCCGAGCGTACCGTGACACCACTGGGGGTCCTCGCACAGCTTATCGAGCTGATGGCACCGAGCGTCAACCGGGCGATCATGAGTGAAGCTTTCACGATGTTCCCGGAGTCCGAGGCGGCAGGCGGCGCGCCAG
>DATIXW010000019.1:0-5862 GCA_035518135.1 Steroidobacteraceae bacterium | reverse complement strand
TGCCATCGGGTCGATGCCCGTGCGTGTCTTGGCCCAGCCGAAACACGAGGCCTCGTCATTGGACTGGGTCGCTGCCGCCTGATTCTTGGCCGGAAAGACGTACAGCCCGAGGCTGGAGGACAGCGCGCCCGGATCCGTCGTGGCAGCCGGGGGCGGTGTCTGGGCCAGCAGGGGGACGCTGAGCAGGGTTGCGGCCGATGCCACAGCGAGAGTTCGGATCAAATGTCGCATGACGGATTCCTGATCTGGGGTAGAAGCGCGCTAAAACGCCCCCGCATCGTTTATTTCACAAGCCGGTGCCAGTGCCAATAAGACCTTGGACCAACCAAGGCGGGAGCAATGCCGCGCGAGAGTGCCGGCAGGGGGAAGGCCGTGTCAATGCCCGGGGGTCAGGACGAGGTCGTGCTGTGAATTCAGCTGCGCCAGGGCATCAACGCTGATGGGTGCCAGCCCGTTGGCCGTGAACACCTGTAACCTCAGGCCCGTCGTCCGCAGCAGTGCGGTGAGCACCGAGGGATCGAGTCCGGCGCACTGCAGGCCCTCGGGCGAGTACTCGAGGATCAGGCACGCACAGCGGGCGAGCAGATCGCCGGCGCCGCGCAGCACGAAGTACTCGAACCCCTCGACGTCGACCTTCATGAAGCGCAGCGGCCGCGAGGCGAGCTCCTGCTCCTGCCAGAACGCGGCGAGTGTTTCGATGCGCACCGACAGCATGTCGCGTCCGGCGCTGCCGCCCAGCAGGGAGTGCCGGCCGTTGTTGCTGTTCTTGTAACGGCGCAGCTGTCCGACCCCGGGCTCGGCCCCGAGCGCACAGTTGATCGCGGTCACGTTCGTCACGCCGTTGCAGTGCAGGTTGCGCTGCAGGAGAACAAAGGTCTCAACGTCCGGCTCGAAGGCATAGATCCGCGCCCCCGGGGTGCTCAGGCGGCTCAGAAGCACGCTGTACCAGCCGATGTTGGCCCCGATATCCAGCGCGACATCATCATCGGCGAGGCGCACGTGTTCGAGGACATAACCGGTAATCACCGGCTCGTGGGCTCCGAAGCGGTAAATGTGCCGGGTGATTACGTCGCGGGCCGGACCCACGAAGGTGGCGGCAAAGGGTGCCGCCGGGGCGCTGACATAGCCGTCCAGTGAGCTCAGGCGGGCAAAGCCGAAGCGCACCGTGCGCAGCAGCCGCCGCGGCCAGGAATAGCCGCTGCGCTCCGCCGGCGGCGGGAATGCTGGGTCTGTGAGGCGACTCATGAGAGCTGGCTGTTCAGGGGGAGTTCTGTCGGTGCGAGCAAGCGTGCTTGTGCTGGAGCCATTTTACCGGTCCCTCAAGTGTGCCCGGGCCCTCCTTAAGGTGCCCTGAACCGCCCGCAGGAGCCGCGGCCGTGGGCTCGCAGCCTTACGCCGGGGCGCGCGGCCGAGTCCCAGTATATTGCCGCCATCCCCGGGTGTCCGGAGGGTCAAGCGTACACAATCGTGAATCAGTGCGGCCCGCAGCGCCTGGAAAGGGGACCGCGCCCGGGTGCGGCTGGCTTTCGGCCAGCGCCCGTTCCGGCCGACCCTGCCGCGCCTCGCTCGTGTGGTAAGGATGCAATAGGGACTGTTGCGCATGGCGGCGGGCCATCGTGCTCATTAATCTGCTTGGCGGGCCGCTCAGTGCCCGCAGGTGCAGTGCGCTATATAAAAAGAGCGCAAAGACACCGCAGGGTAAGCTGTGCACAATGTGCAGCTCCCGGCGGCGGGGGGTCGTGTGTCGCCATCACAATGCAGTCCAACGTAGGAGTTGAATCATGAAGGGCTTGGGTGGGTTTTTGGTGTCTTCGATGATGGTGCTGGCCAGTGGTACCAGTTGGGCAGACTCCTACAGCGATACCGTGGATCTGTTCAGGAATGCCGGTCAAAGTGCCCGTTACTTCAAGAGCTCCTATGGCTACGCGGTCTTTCCGACCGTCGGCAAGGGCGGACTTGTGATCGGGGGCGCTTACGGCGCCGGCCGCGTTTATGAGCATGGCAAGTGGGTGCAGAACGTTTCGGTCACGCAGCTCAGCGTCGGTTTCCAGCTCGGCGGTCAGGCCTACAGCGAGATTATCTTTTTCCAGGACGCGCGCGCCTTCAATGAATTCACGAAGGGCAATTTCGAGTTCGGCGCAGACGTCAGCGCGGTCGCGATAACCGCCGCGGCCGGGGCCGGTGTCGGCACGACCGGTGCCAGCGCGGGAGCAAGCGGCGGCAAGAAGGACGCCACGACCGCCGGTGACTATTACAAAGGCCTGGCCGTATTCACGATCGTCAAGGGCGGTGCGATGTACCAGGCAACCGTCGGCGGCCAGAAATTCTCGATCAAGCCGAAGTCCTCCTGAGGGTCCTCGAGGGACGCCGGCGGGCGACTCGCCCGGCAGGCCGCGCGTTACGCGGCTGACGGGCGCGCCGCTGCCGCCCGCGGCAGGCTGATCGTTACGGTCAGGCCATTGCCGCCGGCCGGTGCCGACAGTTCGATGGTGCCGGAGAGGATCTCCACGATGCGCTGCACGATCGAGAGCCCGAGCCCGCTGCCGCCCGCGGCGCGGCCCGCGACCCGGTAGAAGCGCTCGAACACGCGTGTGCGCTCGGCCGGCGGGATTCCAGGTCCATCGTCCACAACCTTCAACTGCAGCCCGGGGGCCGTGCTGCGGATCTCCAGGCTCACGTGCCCGCCGGGCGGCACGTTGCGGATGGAGTTCTCGAGCAGGTTGCGGATCAGGAGGTAAAGCAGCTCGGGCGATCCGGGCAGCAACTGACCGCAATCCGGAACGCTCAGGGCGACCTTTCGCTCACGCGCAGCCGCGGACAGGTCCTCGAGCACCAGATCCACGATCATCTTGGCTGGAGTAGCCTGCAGGAGCGCTTCGCAGGCGCCGGGCTCGATGCGCGCCAGCGACAGCAGCTGGCTCATCAGGTGCGTCGTGCGGTCGATATTGGCCTGCAGCTTGTCCAGGGCGTGGCGGCTCTCCGCGGTGCTGGTGGCACGGGCGGCGACCTGTGCCTGGGCGCGCAGCGCCGCCAGCGGGGTGCGCAGCTCGTGCGCAGCGTCAGCGGTGAAGCGCCGTTCCCGTGCGAGCACTTCGGCGTGCCGCGCCAGCAGCCCGTTCAACGCGACCCCGAGGGCATGCGTTTCCACGGGCATCGCTGCCGTGTCCACCGCCGACAGATCATCGGCGCCGCGACCGGCGAGCTCTGCCGCGATGCGCCGCACGGGCCGAAAGGCGCGCTCGGTCACGAGCGCGATGAGGATTGTGAGCAGCGCCAGCGCGGCACACAGCGGCAGCGCCACCGCGCGCAACGTGCGCGCCAGGAGGGCGCTGCGGTACTTCAGGGGCTCAGCCATGTGGATCAGCAGCGGCGTTGAGCCCGAGGCCAGCGAGTAGACGCGCCAGGCCTCGCCATTCAGCGTGATGTTGGAGTAGCCGGTATCACGGCCGCTACCAAGTGGTGCCTGGGGGGCGCCGGCGGAGCGGTAGACGAGCCGGTTCGCGCGCGTTGTGAGCTGGTAGACGACCTCGAAGGGCATCATTTCCGGCTGATCGTAAGGTGAGGGCGGTACGACGTTGCTCTCACCCTCCTCGTACTCGTGGTCGGCATAACGCAGGGCGAGTGCTGCCTGCTGCTGCAGCAATTCATCGAACTGCAGGGCGGTGCTCGTGGCGACGGCGCGATAGACCAGGGCGCCCAGCAGCAGGAACACCGCGCACGCCGCCGCGGCGGCGGCGATCGCCATGCGCCGGCGCAGCGACCAGGGTCGCTCAGGGCTGCTGGCCCGGCTCGATGCGGTAGCCGCGACCCTTGAGATTGGTAATGAATGCGCTACCGAGCTTGCGGCGCAGGTTGTGGATATGGACCTCGATCGCGTTGCTCGCGATGTCATCCTCGAAGCCATAGATTTCTCCTTCGATCTCGGCGCGCGTGACGAGACAGCCGGCCCTGCGCATCAGCAGTTCCACCACGGCATATTCGCGCGCGGTGAGCGCCGCCGGCGCACCCTGATAGGTGACCACCCGCTGGCGCAGGTCGAGCACGACATCGCCCACGGCCAGCTGCGACTCGAGGCAGCCGTCCACACGCCGCGTGATGGCCCGCAGCCGCGCGGCCAGCTCCTCGATGTCGAACGGCTTGATCAGGTAGTCATCGGCACCGGCGTCCAGGCCTGCGATGCGGTCGGTGAGGCGGTCCCGGGCCGTGGCGATCAGCACCGGCGTCGAGCGGCCGCTCTGGCGCAGCCAGCGCAGCACCGAGAGTCCATCGCCGGCCGGCAGCCCCAGATCCAGCACGACGGCGGTGAAGCGCGAGGTCGACAGGGCCGCGAGCGCGCCGCCGCCGTCGTGCACCCAGTCAACAACGCAGCCGTCCTGGCGCAGTCCGTCACGGACCGCCCCCCCGAGCAACTGATCGTCTTCGACCAACAGGATTCGCATCGGTACCCCCGGTCACGTGGCCCCGATTGCAGCACCGGATCGCTTAATTCTGCCTTAAGCACGGCGCTCTTATGCTGCTTTTGTCCGTGCATCCTGGAGGCGTCAGTCCTATGTCCGTCCCCCCGCCCCGGTCAGTGCTCCCGAGGGCTGAAGCGTCGCACGCGGGCCCTCGTCGCCGGCGTACTCGTGTCTCTGAGCGGCGCGAGCGTGTGCCGCGCGGGCATTGACCACGAGTGGACTTACGACGACAGCGGGCCGTGGAAACGCAGCTACCAGCAGATCCTTGAATATGGCCTGATCGGCGGGGAGGTGATCGGAGGGCTATGGGAGGGCGGGGAGACGCGCTTCGGGCACACGCTGTGGACCTCGATCGATTCGTCCGCCGCGGCCGGCATCGTGGCGCAGGTCATGAAGGTCGCCTTCTCACGCGTGCGCCCCATCGACAGCAACAACGACCCCAACCTGTGGTTCAAGGGGCATGGAAACGAGAGCTTCCCGAGCGGGGAGGTCACGGCGGTGAGCTCCATCGTCACGCCGGTGGTGCTGGAATATGGGCCCGAACACCCCTCGGTGTATGCGCTCGAGCTGCTGCCGGTCTACGACGCGATCGGGCGCCTGAAGCTGCAAGCGCACTGGCAGACCGATGTCATCGCCGGATTTGCGCTCGGCAGCGGCATGGGCTGGCTGATGCACAACAGGACCGAGTCCCCGATCATCCTCAGCGTCATGCCGCACGCCATCTACGTGGGCATCGGCTCGCGCTGGTGAGGCGGATCCGCCCGCGGCTACGCGGCCGGAGGCGTTCTTAGCGTTCTCTCTCGGGGGGAAGAGAAAGCTCTCCCGCGTTCCTGGCAGCACATCCGCGCGGGCGCGCACATGGCATAAGCTCGTGGCCCGGGCGCGGCAAAGCGCGCGCCCGTCGCCTCAAGCAAAGGACCCGTCCATGGCATTCACAGACCAGGCATCCCAGAGCCCCCCGCGCGAGCTCGCGTGGATCGCAGGCGTGGGCGCATCCGCAGGACTTGGTGCCGCCCTCGCGCGCCGCTTCGCAGAGGAGGGCTTGCTCGCGGTACTCACCGGGCGCAGTCCCGAGCGGCTGCGCGCCCTGAGCGCGCAGATCCTCGCCGCGGGGGCGCAGGCGCACGTGCTCGCCGGTGACGTGAGCTCGCCGGCGGACGCTGCGCGTCTGGCGACACAGGTTGCGCGGCTCGGCACGCTGCGGGCGGCCATCTTCAACGCGGGCAACATGGTGCGCGGGACGCCCCTGGAACTGACGCCGGAGCAGTTCGAAGCGACCTGGCGCGGCAGCGCTTTTGCCGGATTCCTGTTCGCGCGCGCGGCGCTCCCGCGTCTGCTGGCCGCCGGTGGCGGCAGCCTTTTGTTCACCGGTGCAAGCGCCTCACTGCGAGGACGTGGCCCGTTC
>DATIXW010000018.1:0-2428 GCA_035518135.1 Steroidobacteraceae bacterium | reverse complement strand
ATGTGACGCACGCCCTCACGCTTCAGAAGCTCGCAGGCGCGCGCGAAGCGCTCCTCGTAGACCTCGTTGGAGCACGGGCTCGGCAGCATCACCTTGAGCGAGGGGAGTCCGAGCGCTGCGAGCTGGCGTTCGAGGAGGCTCTCGCGCACGCCGTGCATCGCGACCCGATCGTAGGCCTCACTCAGCGTCGTGAGCGCGCCGACCACCTCGGCGAGTCCCAGGCGTCGCGCCTCGTGCAAGGCGTACGCGCTGTCTTTGCCAGAGCTCCAGGAGATGTACGCTTTGGGTGGCGACGGCATGGCTTCATTATCAACCGGAATCAACGTCTTAGAGAATCACCGGGGCACGTTGCCGGCGGCGCGCCCTGCAGCGCATCATGCCCCTGTCAACGCCAGCGCAGCGCGCGCGTTGCAGCACATGCGCGGCTTTGTAGCGTCGCGTTCCCGAGCGAGGTGAGGCACATGATCAGACGGATCCTCAGTCACGCTGCCTTAGGTGTCGCGATGGCGGCGCTGACGGGCTGCGCCCTGCAGGTGAGATCCGACGTCAACCGCGCGGCATTTCACTCCGGGCAGTGCAAGACCTACGCCTGGGCCGGAACGTTCCGCGCCGACAACCCGATGCGCAGCACGGTGGCCAATCCCGTGAACGAGAGCCGGCTGCGCGCCGCGATCGCCGCGCACATGCAGACCCTCGGCGTGCAGCTCGCGACCGGCAACGCCGACTGCCTCGTCGGCTACGGCATCGGCAGCACGATCGCGGTCGACTGGGCCGCGTATCCTGGCTGGGGCTACGGCTGGGGTTGGGGCGGGCCCTGGGGCTGGGGAGGCCCCTACGGGCCCTGGGGCTGGGGCGCGCCGTACGCGTATCGCCAGGGGATGATCGGCATCGACCTCTACGACGCCAGGACCCGCGAGGCGCTCTGGCATGCCTCGGTCGACCAGGACCTCTACGGGGCGACCGGAGCCGACGCCGAGAAGAAAATCGACGCCGCGGTGGATGCGCTGTTCACGAAGTTTCCAGGCTAGCTGACACGGCGTTCCTCTCCTTTGGAGGACACTCGCCTCGCCCGGGGGTGTCCTTGTCGCCTCGCCCTGCTGCGCGCAAGATCGATCGGTGCGCAGCCCGATCGGTCTCAGCCTGGTCTTCGTGAACGTGCTGCTCGAGCAGCTGGGGCTGCCGGTGCCGGCGGTGCCTACGCTCGTCGTCGCGGGTGCGATGGCCGCCAACGGCCGCCTGCCCGGCACCGCACTGTACGGGCTCGCGCTCATCGCCTGCCTGATCGCGGACGCCTGCTGGTACCTCGCGGGGCGCTTCTACGGCGGCCGCGTCATGAGCATCCTGTGCCGCATCTCCCTGTCGCCCGATTCGTGCGTCAGCCAGACGCAGAGCGCCTTCGAGCGCTGGGGCCCGCGCGCGCTGGTATTCGCCAAATTCGTGCCGGGGCTCGCGCTCCTCGCCCCGCCGCTCGCCGGCGCCACGCGCATGAGCCCGGCGCGCTTCGCGGCCGCCAGCGCGCTCGGCTCCACGCTCTGGGTGGGAACGGCGCTCGTCCTCGGGGTGCTGCTGCGCCGGCAGATCGAGGAGCTGCTGCCGCAGGCGGCGCACGTCGGCGGCGCCGTGGCGGTCGTGGTGCTCGTGCTCCTCGCCGCCTATATCGGCTACCGCTTCCTCGAGCGGCGGCGGTTCCTGGCGGCGCTCGACATGGCCCGCATCAGCGTCGCTGAGCTGCGCGAGCGCATGGACAGTGGCGCGACGCCGGTGATCGTCGACGTGCGCTCGCCGACCGCGCAGACCCTCGAGCTGCGGCGCATTCCGGGTGCGCTGCACCTGCCGGTGCAGGAGGTCGCGCGGCAGCTCACCGGCGTGCCGCACGACCGCGAGATCATCCTCTACTGCACCTGCCCGAACGAGGCCTCCGCCGCCAAGGCGGCGCGGCTCCTCATGAACGGCGGCTTTCAGCGCGTGCGCCCCTTGAAGGGCGGGCTCGAGGCGTGGATCGAGGCAGGCTACGCCGTGGAAGCGATCGTGCTCACCACGGCGCCCGCGCCGGCGCCGGGAGCCGCTCCCGAGCCGAGCGGCTGAGACGGCGCCGCCCGCAGCTCGGCGGGCATGCGCTCCTCCATCTCGGTCCACAGCTGCGTATAGACGCGCGCCGCCGCGCTCGACGGCGCGAACGCCGGCAGCGGCGCACGGCGCTGTGTCATGCGCTCGATCTCGCTCCAGTAGGGCACGTGCGTCGAGAGCACCTGCGGGAACCTCGCGCGCGTCTCGGCCATCAGCTCCGTATGCAGCGCGCGGCGCCGGTCGGCCATGGAGAAGAACGGCAGCAGCGTGAGGTCGGTCCACTCCTCGCGCAGCAGGAACTCGTACAGCTGCCCCAGCACGCGTACCGAGAGCGGCGAGGGCACGAGCGGCACGATGGCGC
>DATIXW010000017.1:0-3422 GCA_035518135.1 Steroidobacteraceae bacterium | reverse complement strand
ACATCCACGCCATGGTGGTGTACCTGCGCACGGTGAAGCCGCAGTCGAGCGCTGTGACGCTGACCGCCGGGGAAGCCGGCCACGATGCGAATCTCGCCTACGGCCGTCAGGTGTACGCCCGCGAGTGCGCCAACTGTCACCGGCTCGATGGCAGCGGCACGCAGAGCCGCTATGAGATGCTGCACGGTGCGGAAACCGTCGCGGACCGCAACGGGGTGAACCTGACGCAGGTGGTGCTCTACGGCTCGAGCATGGACACCCCGAGCGGGCATGTCTCCATGCCGGGATTCGGCAAGGGACTCACCGATACCGACGTGGCAGCGGTGGTGAACTTCACCACCGACAAGCTTGGCGGCCACGCCTCGGGCCTTTCGCCTCAGGACGTGGCCTCCCGGCGCTGAGGGCGGCACACGCCGCTGCATCGGGATCCCGGATCCCGCCCGGCGCTTTACCTGGTGACGGGATTGCAAGAGCGCGGCCGGCCACGGCACGCTAGTGTGCGCACGACCCCGGGCAAAGGATCGATCGATGTACAGGCGGCGGCGGTTCTTGCAGACGGGCGCGGCGGCGCTCTCGATGGCCTCTCCCGTCTCGCGGCTCATCGCCGCGACGGCGACCCCGGTCGCCAGTCACCTGAAGCTGAGCGGTAGCGCCGAGCCGTTCGATTACGCGCGCCTCAAGGGAATCGCCCGCACGCTGGCCGCCGCCCCCTATCACCCTCCCTCGGAAATGCTCCCGCCGCAGGTCGCGCGCCTGGACTGGGATCACTGGCAGGCGATCCGCTTTCGCGAGGAGCACGCGCTGTGGGCCCACGACGGGTTGCGTTTTCGGGTGCAGTTCGCGCACCTGGGTTTTCGCATCACCAAGCCCGTGCGCATGTACCTGGTCGATCAGGGCCGCGCACAGCTCATCGCCTACGATCCGGCGATGTTCGATTACGGGCACACGGGACTCAACGGCGAGAAGCTGCCCAAGGACCTCGGCTTTGCCGGCTTTCGCCTCTATTTCCACACCGACTGGGTGCGTGATGTCGCCGCATTCCAGGGTGCGTCCTATTTTCGGGCGGTGGACGGGGAGCTGCAGTACGGCATGTCGATGCGCGGTCTCGCGGTGGACACCGGCCTGCCTCAGCCCGAGGAGTTCCCCGATTTCGTGGCGTACTACCTGGAGCGCCCGGCGAAGGACTCGAGCCAGCTCACCGTATACGGATTGCTCGACTCGCCGAGCCTGACCGGCGCCTACCGCTTCCTGATCCGCGTCGGCGACACGCAGACGATGGACATCGACGCGGCACTGTATCCGCGGCGGCAGATCGAGCGCATGGGCATCGCCCCGGGCACGAGCATGTTCTACGTGGGCAAGAACCAGAAGAACATCTCCGAGGACTGGCGCCCCGAGATCCACGATTCCGACGGGCTGCAGGTGTGGACCGGGTCGGGCGAGTGGATCTGGCGACCCCTGGTCAATCCGTCGGTGCTGCGGGTGAACACCTACCTCGACGAGAATCCCCGCGGCTTCGGTCTGATGCAGCGGGAGCGCAACTTCCTGCAGTACCAGGACGACGGCGTGTTCTACGAGCGGCGTCCCTCGGTGTGGGTGGAGCCCCGTGCCGGCTGGGGCCGCGGCGCGGTGATGCTGGTGGAGATTCCCACCCGCGATGAGACGGCGGACAATGTGGTGGCGTTCTGGAACCCGGCCGACAAGCCCCAGCGCGGCCAGGAGCTGCTGTACGGTTATCGCCTGTACTGGTGCCGGGAGAATCCGTTCCGGCCGCCGCTCGCGCTCGCGCACGCCACGCGCACCGGGATCGGCGGCATCGTGGGGCAGAAGCGCACCCATTTCTCCTGGCGCTTCGTGGTCGACTTCGGCGGCGGGGACCTGGACATGCTCGGTGCCGGAGCGAACGTGGTCCCGATGATCAGTGCCTCGCGCGGGCGCATCGAGATTCCATCCGCGCGGCCGCGGCGCCCGCTCAACGAGTGGCGCGCGATGTTCGACCTAGTGCCACCGGATGAGAGCACCGAGCCGATCAATCTGCGGTGCTACCTGGCGCTCGACGGACAGCCGCTCACGGAGACGTGGCTGTATCAGTACACGCCACCGCCCGCGGCCGAGCGCCGCGCCATGCTCGGCTGAGATCTCCGCGCGCCCGAGCTGCGGCGCCTTTAGGGCTCAGCGCGCCGCCGAAGCGCTCTCCCAGCCGGTCCTGGAGTCGTAGGGCATCATGAAGCCCATCGCCTCGACCTCGTGGATGCGGCCGCCCTGCACTTTGAAGATGTGCGCGGCCGGAAGATCGAACGGCTTGAAGTTCATGTCCATGTGATCCACCCCCGGCACGCCGACGATCTACAGGGTCTTCTCTTTCATGGGGTGACGGAACTGGGAAAGTCCGAACACCAGTCCGGTGACCGGATCGGCAATCCATACCCGTCGCGGTTCGATCCGCTTGATGTAGTTGAACGTGCCGGTGTCGATCTGGGCGGCGCAGCCGAGCGTGCCCAGGGTGCCGAGCGGGCCGCGCCCGGGTGGCGGCGGGGGCGGATTGCCCGTGGTCTGCATGCCGTTCTCGCGGCGCACGCAGTCATCCGCAAAGGGTGCGGCGTGGCCATTGGCGCTCACCAGCGCATCGTAGTAGGTGGCGCCGATGCGCAGCAGCTCGGCGCGGGACTCACGCTCGCTTCGCGGCACCTGCGCCAGGAGGCCCGGCCGCGGCGTCTCGAGGTTCTTCAGACTCGCCGGGCGCAGGCCGCGCGCCACCAGATGCTCGGCCTCGACGATCTTGCCGGCGTGCAGTTTCAGGCGCAGTCCGAGTTCGATCGGCTGCTCCTTGCCTTGCTGCCCCTTCTCCTGCATCACCCCGAGGAAGCCCACTTGCTGCGCTACCGGATCGGGCACGTAGATGCGAAAGCTCGTGGGCAGCGCGCTCGCGCTCTGCCACAGGCCCTCGCCGGGCTGCATCGGCACGGTGTTCTCGACGAAGCGCAGGTGGGCGGCGAGGGGCGCCTGATGCGGGTCGTGCGCGACCAGCGCCGCGAGGTACACATCGACGGTGTGCTCCAGGCACTTGCGGTCGCAACGCTCGGCGGCGCTCACCGGATGCGCGGCGGGGGCGAGCGCCGTGAGGGCCAACGCCGCGGTGATCGCCAGCGCAGGGTAGGGAGAAGAATGCATTCGCATCGCTCGTGCTCCTGTCATCACTCGATGTGGGTTGCAACGCTGCCCGGGACGGCACCGCGGGCCCAGCGCACGAAGCGCTGTGCCAGCGCATCGCCCTCGGCGGGTGCCCAGGGGGCGAACTCCGCTGAAGTCGCCGGGTCGTACGGGCCCTGTTTGATTTCCAGGAAGGCCGAGCCGTCCTGCCGGGCTATGAGCGTGTGCCAGGTATCCGGCGGCAGCTCGTAGCCCATCTGTGGCGTGCTCTC
>DATIXW010000016.1:0-3915 GCA_035518135.1 Steroidobacteraceae bacterium | reverse complement strand
CCCTACTCGAGACGCTCGTGCAGAGCTTCACCACGCTTCCAATCGCCCCCGAGGGACTGGGCACCCGAGGCTTGGAGATTGTGGCCTCTTGGGGAAGCCACCTGTTCGCAGCGGCGCTCGCGATCGCACTTCCCGGGATTACGGCGCTCCTCGTGGTGCACCTCGCCTTCGGAGTTGTCAGCCGTGCGGCTCCGGCCCTGAATCTCTTTGCCATCGGCCTCCCGGTGTCACTGCTGTGCGGCCTCGTGGTCGTGCTCGCCGGGCTGTTCGCCGTGCAGGCGACGTTCATTCAGGGACTCGAGCAGACCTTCCGGATGCTCGGATCGCTCATCGGGGTGACGGAGTAAGCCATGGCCGAGAATGAACCGGGAGGCACGGAGCAATCAACCGCCAAGCGTCGCGAGCGGGCTCGCGAGGCCGGCCAGGTCCCGCGGTCGCGCGATCTCAGTTCCGCGGCGGTTCTGTTCTGCAGCGCAATCGCTCTGAAACTCCTGGGTCCGTACAGCGGCGGGCAGCTCCGAGGCCTGCTCGGCAGCGGCCTCGCGCTGCCGCGTGCCGACGCGCTCGATGAGTCACGAGCCCTCGAGGCGATCGGCAGTGCCGCTGCTCACGGGTTCAGCGCCTGCGCGCCGCTGTGTGCAGTTTCCCTCGCGGCTGCCATCGCCGCACCGCTTGCCGTCGGCGGCTGGAACTTCACGCTCAAGGCGCTCGCCCCGGACTTGACGCGTCTTAATCCGCTGACGGGACTCACGCGTATGTTCTCGGCTCGCGGCGCGGCGGAGCTACTGAAGGCGTTCCTCAAGTTTCTCCTGATCGCGGTGGTTGGTGCGACCGTGCTCTGGCATGACGCGCCCGCCATCGCCGCACTTAGCTCGGCGGCTCCTGAGACCGCGCTGGCGCGTTGCGCGACCCAGATCGCGGATGCGTTCCTGATGCTGGCGGGCGCGGTAGCGTTGATTGCGGCTATCGACGTGCCGTGGCAGCTGTGGCAGCACGCCCGACGCCTGCGCATGACCCGCGCCGAAGTACGAGAGGAAATGAAGGAAAGTGAGGGCGCCCCGGAAACCAAGGGGCGCATCCGCAACATCCAGCGCGAGCTTGCGCGCCGACGCATGATGGCCGACGTCCGCAAGGCCGACGTCGTGGTCGTCAATCCCACCCACTACGCGGTTGCGCTGCGCTATGTCGAGGCGCGCATGCGCGCTCCGGTGGTGGTCGCCAAGGGTCTCGATCTCGTGGCCGCCCGCATCCGCGCGGTGGCCGAAGAGCACCGTATACCGATTTTTGAGGCACCACCGCTGGCACGCGCGCTTCATCGGCACGTGGAAATCGGCGCGGAAATCCCGGCGTCACTCTACGTGGCCGTGGCGCAAGTACTGACCTACCTCTCCCAGCTGCGCAGCGCAGCCCGTTACGGGCACGCCTCACCGCCGTTGCCGGTCCTGGAGCTTGAGCCAGGAGCACAGGCATGAGTAGCGCGGCGGGCAGCGCAAGTCTAGGCGGTGCCGAGATCCTGCGCCACGGCGCCGGGGTGCCGGCCGGTGTACTTGCGGTCCTCGCGATGCTCGTCCTGCCCCTGCCGCCGCTCGCGCTCGATTTGCTCTTCACCTTCAACATTGCGCTCTCGATCGTGATCGTCATGGCGGTGTTCTACGTGACGCGCCCGATCGACTTCGGGACCTTTCCAACAGTACTGCTCCTGGCCACCCTGTTGCGTCTGGCTCTCAATGTCGCCTCGACACGCGTCGTCCTTCTCAATGGCCATTCCGGCTCCCAGGCCGCCGGCCATGTCATCAAGTCATTTGGCGAATTCGTGATCGGCGGCAACTTTGCGGTCGGCGTCGTTGTATTCGTGATCCTGACGATCATTAACTTCGTGGTGGTGACGAAGGGCTCCGGACGCATCTCCGAGGTGAGCGCTCGCTTCACCTTGGACGCGATGCCGGGCAAACAGATGGCGATTGATGCCGACTTGAACAGCGGCCTCATCAATCAGGATGAAGCCCGGGTGCGTCGTATCGAGGTACGCTCCGAGGCGGATTTCTACGGCGCCATGGATGGCGCCAGCAAGTTCGTCCGTGGCGATGCACTCGCGGGCATCATGATCCTGCTCATCAACATGGTGGGCGGGCTCGCCATCGGGACTCTGGGGCACGGCATGGGCCTGTCCGCCGCCGCGCGTACTTATACACTGCTCACGATCGGGGACGGCCTCGCGGCACAGCTGCCGGCGCTGCTACTGTCAACTGCGGTCGCCATCATCGTGACACGCATGTCGCGCCCGCAGGACGTCGGTGGTGAACTGCGCCGGCAGCTCTTCGGCAACCCCAGATCCCTCAGCGTCGCCGCCGCCCTGCTTGGAATCATGGGCCTCATCCCGGGCATGCCGAATCTCGTGTTCTTGCTGTTCGCGTTGTGCTGTGGCACGTCCGCGTGGATGCTCGTGCGTCGCCGTGCAATTGCCCGCCCGGCGCCTTCCGCTCCCGTGGTCCCTGCTGCCTCGAGCGAAAACCGCGAGCTGACCTGGGACGACGTACCGCCGGTCGACCGTGTCGGTCTCGAAGTTGGCTACCGACTGGTGCCGCTGGTGGACTCCAAGCCACGCGGGGACCTGCTCGCCCGGGTGCGCGGCGTGCGCCGCAAGCTCTCGCAAGAGCTCGGATTTCTTATTCCCGCGGTTCACATCCGCGACAACCTTGACATGGCGCCGAACAACTACCGGATCACGCTCGGCGGCGTCTCGCTCGGCGAGGGCGTCATCCATGCCGACCGGGAGCTGGCATTGAACCCCGGCCGCGTCTTCGGTCCCCTGCAGGGCATCGCCGTTCGCGATCCGGCCTTCGGCATGGAAGCCATCTGGATCGAGCCGGCCGCACGGGATCACGCTCAGACGCTTGGATACACCGTGGTCGATCCGAGCACGGTCATCGCCACCCACCTAAGCACGCTGCTGCAGGCGCACGCTCACGAGCTTCTCGGGCATGAGGAGGTGCAGCATCTGCTGGACGCGACCGCGAAATCGGCGCCGAAGTTGGTCGAAGATCTCGTGCCGCGCCTGCTGCCGCTTGCCAGCCTCGTGCGCGTGCTGCAGGGTCTGCTCGCCGAGCGCGTCCCCTTGCGCAACATGCGTGCCATTCTCGAGACGCTGGCCGAGCACGCGCCGCGCACCACCGATCCGGCGGCCCTGCAAGCTCAGGTGCGTATTGCACTCGGCCGACAAATCGTAGCGGACATTGCCGGCGCTGCTCCCGAGATCCCGGTGATGTCCCTGGACGCCGAACTCGAACGTCTCCTGAGCGGCGCGCTGGCTGCCGGCTCCGGCTCGGCGCTCGAACCGGGCTTGGCGGAGAAACTCAGGCAACGCCTGGCTGAATCGACAGAACGCCGCGAGCTCGCCGGCGAACCCGCCGTGCTCTTGGTGGCCCCGGCCCTGCGAACCGCGCTCGCCGGTTTCGTTCGTGCCAGCGTGCCCGGACTGCACGTGCTTGCGTGGAATGAAATTCCGGACAACCGCAGGGTTCGTCTGGTGAGCACTGTAGGTCGTTAAAGGATGATCATTGTGGGAGAGATGAGATGAGAATCATTCGTCAGGTGGCGCCTACCACCCGCCAGGCGCTGCGCGGCATCCGCGGGCGCCTCGGCGAAAACGCGGTAATTCTCTCGTCGCGGCGGGTCGCGGACGGGGTGGAAATCACCGCTGGGGCCGATGTCGAGGACACCAGCGGAGTCTCCGAGGCCACCGCCAACCCGGTCGCTACGGCCCCCGACTGTGCATCCATCGCGGCACCGCCGCCGCCTGCCATGCCTGCGCCCTACGCCGCGGCGACGGCTGCTTCGACCATGGGCGCGCTGCCATCGGGTGCAGACTCCGTCGGTCAGGAACTGAAGACACTGCGCTGCATGCTAGAGGCGCAG
>DATIXW010000015.1:0-7466 GCA_035518135.1 Steroidobacteraceae bacterium | reverse complement strand
TGCGATTGATCGCTGAATCCCACCAGCTCGCGCTGCACATTGAAAGCGAGGGTTCGTCATTGCAGTACGAGCTCTTCGAGGATCGGCGTGTCGCGCTTAAGGAGTTCGTGCAGCGCATGAAAGGCAGTGAATGAGCCCCTGCTGGCAGTCTACCTATTTGCAAATTCTGCGGCGGCCGTCCGCGGCCTAACATGTCTCTCCTTGAGACCGCGCTTGGACCCAAAAGCGCCATTCGGGTCTGCCTAAGCGCCAGAGAATAGAGCAGGGTCATGTCTCGCTCCGCGGAGAATCTGCCGCCCTTGGGGGGTCAGACCGGACTTCGGGCTATCGGGCCCATTACTCAAGAACGGAGAGGCGACAAACAACCCTGACACATGGAGCCGGTCTATACCGGCCCCATGTCTTTCGGAATGGACCTGATTTATTTGGTCGGGGTGACAGGATTTGAACCTGCGACACCTACGTCCCGAACGTAGTGCTCTACCAGGCTGAGCTACACCCCGAGGATCGTGCGCCACCGCTGGCAGGGGGAAAGCGGCGGGGCGCGAAGTGTACTGAACCACGCCCCCGCCATCAAATTATCGCGTATTCAGCTTCCCGCCTTCTGCATCACGATACGACCCAGGTGCATGACGAAAACCGGGTGCTCGGTCGCGTGGATGTCGCTGAGCACATTGCCGGGTACCGCTACGATATCGGCCAGCTTGCCCGCCTCGAGCGTGCCGACGTCCTGCACCCCCAGGAGCTTCGCCGCATCGCGGGTACCGGCCAGCAGTGCCGCCGCCGGCGCCATGCCTTGGTCGGTCATTAGCGAGAACTCCAGCGCATTCATGCCGTGGGGGAACACACCCGAGTCGGTGCCGAAGGCGATGGGCACGCCGATGCGCAGCGCCGCACGGAACATCTTGTCGTGGGCGGCGGCCGCGGCGCGGGCCTTGGCGGCGATCTTCGGGGGGAAGGTATCCGCCTGCTTGTTCACCCAGTAGACGGCCATGCGGGTCGGCACGAGCCACACGCCCTTGGCCTTCATCATCTTGAGCGTGTCCTCGGTGAGGAAGCTCCCGTGCTCGATCGAGTCGACACCGGCTGCGATCGCCAGCCGCGCGGCGGTATCGCCGTGGCAGTGGGCGGCGACCTTGCGGCCCCACCTGTGGGCCTCGGTGACGATCGCGCTGAGTTCCTCCGGGGTGAGCTGCGGCACATCCACCGGGTCGGACTCCGACAGCACGCCGCCGCTGGCGGCGATCTTGATGACATCCGCCCCCCACTTCATCTGGTAGCGCACCGCTTCGCGGCACTGATCCGGCCCGGTGCACACGCCCTCGATCGGCCCGTACGGTTTGACGCGCTCGGGCGGGAAGGCAAAGTCATCGACGTGGCCGCCGGGGGAGCCGATCGCGTGCACGGCGGTGAGGATCCGGGGCCCCGTGGCGATGCCCGCGTTGATTGCGTTGCGCAGCCCGACGTCGACGAAGTCTTCCGCACCGACGTTGCGCACGGTGGTGAAGCCGGCCTCGAGCGTGCGCCGCGCATAGAGCGCAGCGTACAGCGCCTGCTCGGCGGGGAAGCGCATCAGGCGCGAGTAGAAGAGGTGGTAATAGTCCTTCTCGAATTCCATGGTGAGATGCGTGTGCGCGTCGATGAAGCCCGGCAGGATCGTGGCATCGCCCAGGTCGATGAGGCGCGCGCCCGCGGGCACGGTGGTGCCAACCGACACGATGTGATCGGCGCGCACCACGACGACCGCGTTATTCTTGATTTGCGTGCCGGTCGCATCGAACACGCGTGCGGCCTTCAGCGCGATGGTCTCCGGCGCCGGGGCGTCGGCCTGCGCAGCCCCGATGCCGACGAGCACGGCCGCGAGGGCCCAGAAAGTTACGACGCGGCGCAGGTTGTTGTTCTTGACGTGCGGCATGGATACATCCCCGGAAAAAACGGTGCGGCAGTCTAGAAGAAGGCTCGGCACGGGCGCAATTGCGTGCTCCGCCAGCCGCCGCCCGGAGCACTCAGCCGCGCGCTGTCAGGTGGTGTGTTCGACCGCGAAGCGTGCGAGCCCGATGAGCGCGTTCCGGTACGGGGAGCCGGTGAGCGGCGCGAGCGCGCGGATGGCCTCTTCGGACTGCTGCCGCGCGAGTTCGGCGGTGTACTCGAGGCCGCCGGTGGCATCGATGGCGGCGATCACCGGCTCAAGTTGCGCGAGTCCGCCGCGGCGGATCGCCTCGCGGATCGCGGCACGCTGGGGCTCGCTGCCGTTCTTGAGCGCGTGGATCAGGGGGAGCGTCGGTTTGCCTTCCGCGAGGTCATCGCCGAGGTTCTTGCCGCGCTCTTTCGGGTTTGAGCGGTAGTCGAGCATGTCATCCACGAGCTGGTAGGCCGTGCCGAGGTGGCGCCCGTAGGCGGCGAGCGAGCGGCGCGCCTCCGCCGGTACGTTCGCGAGCACGGCCGCAACTTCCGCGCCGGCCTCGAAGAGCTTCGCGGTCTTGCGGTAGATGACCTCGAGGTAACGCTCCTCGGTGGTGTCCGGGTCGCGTGCGTTCATCAGCTGCAGCACTTCGCCCTCGGCGATGACATTGGTCGCCTCGGCCATGACCTCCATCACCGGCTGGCACCCCAAGGCGGCCATCATCTGGAAGGCGCGCGAGTAGACGAAGTCACCGACCAGCACGCTCGCCTGGTTGCCGAACACCCGGTTGGCGGTATCGCGCCCGCGCCGCAGTGATGAGCCGTCCACGACGTCATCGTGCAGCAGGGTCGCGGTATGGATGAACTCGATGAACGCCGCGGCCTCCACGTGCGCGTCGCCCCCGATCTGGCAGGCGCGGGCGGCGAGCACGACCAGCATCGGCCGCAGCCGCTTGCCCCCGCCGGAGATGATGTGCTCGGCGATCTGATCGACGAGCGGCACGGCACTCTTCAGGCGCGAGCGGATGACCCCATCCACGGCGCGCAGGTCCGCCTGTACCAGGGCACGGATCTCCGTGAGCGTCATGACCGGCGCAAGGGGCTGTTCTGAGAGTGAGGCGTTCATAAGCGTGGCTTAAGGGAACCTGGCCGCATCCTAGCCGACCCGGGCGCTTTTGGAGAAATGCCCGTGGGGCGCCCCGGGCCACCGCGGCGACCCGCTAAGTGTCTGTGGTTCCTGAGAAAAGCGGCGTTTGACCGCGCGGGGGTGCGCCAGTAGAATGCGCGGCCTTTCCGTAACCCCATACTTCTATATACGACTATGTACGCGGTCATCGCCACGGGCGGTAAACAGTATCGAGTGACGAAGGACGGCGTGCTGCGCGTGGAGAAGCTCGACGCGGAGCCGGGCGCCACCGTCACCTTCGGCGAGGTGCTGCTGGTCGGTGAGGGGGCGGACGTCAAGGTCGGCAAGCCCACGCTCCAGGGCGGCAAGGTGCTGGCGACCGTGGTGCGCCACGGCAAGGGCGCCAAGGTGTCGATCGTGAAGTTCAAGCGCCGCGCACACTACCTGCGGCAGAAGAACCACCGGCAGTTGTTTACTGAGGTGAAGGTCACGGAGATCAGCGCGGGCTGAGAGCCCACTGTCGGGCAACGCTTAAGGATCGGGACAGGACATGGCACATAAAAAGGCAGGCGGCAGCACCAAGAACGGCCGCGATTCGCACTCCAAACGCCTCGGCGTGAAGCGCTTCGGTGGCGAGCAGGTGCTGGCCGGGAACATCATCATCCGCCAGCGCGGCACGCCGGTGCGCGCGGGCGCCAACGTCGGCACCGGCACCGACCACACCCTGTTTGCCAAGGTCACAGGCACCGTGCAGTTCCAGAAGAAGGGCGCCGAGCAGCGCCTGTACGTGAGCGTGGTGCCGCAGAAGAGCTGACCGGCGGATCGCCCCGTGAGAGGGCACGAGTCTTTCACAGAACCCCGGCCGCAGCGCCGGGGTTTTTGTTTGCGCTAGAGTTCTCGCTATGAAGTTCGTCGACGAGGCACGCACGCGCGTACAGGCCGGCAACGGGGGTCGCGGCAGCACCAGTTTCCGGCGCGAGAAGTTCGTGCCCTTCGGCGGCCCGGACGGTGGCGACGGCGGCGCCGGCGGCAGCGTCTACCTGCGCGCGGCCACGGGCATCAACACGCTCGCGGACTTTCGCATCGAGCGCACCTACAAGGCGCAGCACGGGGAAGCGGGCAGCTCCAATGACTGCACCGGCCGCGGCGGGAGCGACCTGTACGTGCCCGTGCCCATCGGGACCGTCGTGCGCGACGCCGAGACCCATGAGGTGCTGGGCGACCTTACGCGCGACGGCCAGGAACTCCTGGTGGCGCGCGGTGGCAAGGGCGGCTGGGGCAATCAGCGCTTCAAGTCGAGCACCAACCGCACGCCGCGCCAGTATGGCCCGGGGCTGCCCGGGGAGAAGCGCTCGCTGGAATTCGAGCTCAAGGTGATCGCCGACGTGGGGCTGCTGGGGCTCCCCAATGCCGGCAAGTCGACCCTCATCCGCGCCGTGTCCGCTGCACGCCCCAAGGTGGCCGATTACCCCTTCACCACGCTGCACCCGAGTCTCGGCGTGGTGGCCGTCGGCGAGCACCGCAGCTTCGTGATGGCCGACATCCCGGGCCTCATCGAAGGGGCCTCCGCCGGCGCCGGGCTCGGGATCCGCTTCCTCAGGCACCTGCAGCGCACGCGCGTGCTGCTGCACCTGGTGGATCTGCTGCCCCCGGACCCGGCGGCCGACCCGGTCAAGGACGCCCGCGCCATCGTCGGGGAGCTGAAGAAGTTCAGCGCGGAGCTCGCGGCAAAGCCGCGCTGGCTCGTCATCAACAAGAAGGATCTGCTGCCGCCCGCCGAGGCCGAGAAGCGCGCCCGCGCCATCGTGCGGGCGCTACGCTACAAGGGCCCGCACTTCCTCATCTCCGCGGCAACCGGGGAGGGCACGCGGGAGCTGTGTGAGGCCGTTATGACTTTTTTGGAAGAGCAGGAGCGCTCGGCACGCGCGCACGCATCATCTCAAGCAGATGCTGGCGCCGGGCGGCCGGGCGAAGCTTAAGAGGCGTAGGAACTACGGGGCTCGGAATACGGACCTTGTCGTTCGCGTTCATCACACCCTCACTGCATCGCACGGATGCGGGCGGCCAGACGGCTCTTGTGCCGCGCAGCCTTGTTGCGGTGAATGATCTGCTTGCTCACCAGCGAGTCGATCACGGGGACCGCCTTCTGGTAGCTGCTCTTGGCCGCCTCTTTCTCGCCCCCGGCAATGGCGGCCGTCACGCTGCGCACCGCCGTGCGCATCCGCGAACGCAGCGCCACGTTGCGGGCGCGATGCTTTTCAGCCTGTCGGGCAGCCTTCTCGGCGGACTTGGTATTGGCCACGAATCTTCCTATGTCAAAGCGCCCCCGGGCGCGGGGGGCCGGTAGTCTGCGTATCGGCCGGGGGCTTGTCAACGCGTCGCCGCTTGTCGAACGCGGCAAGCCCTGCGGCATTCACATAAACTGCCGTGCCGATGCCGCTTCAGGCGGTACCAGAATCATTAGCTTTTTATTATCAATAACTTAATGGGGCCATGAGACTCATCCGCGGACTGGCCGGACTGCGCGCCCCCGCCGCGCGCAGCATCGTGAGCATCGGGGCCTACGATGGGTTGCACCTCGGGCACCAGGCGCTGCTCGCGCGCCTGATCGAGCGTTCGGTGGCGGCGGCAGTCCCTTCCGTGCTCGTGACGTTCGAGCCGATGCCGCGCGAGTACCTGCAGCCGCAGGATCCGCCGGCGCGCCTGACCAGCTTCCGGGAGCGCTGGCGGCTGCTCGCAGCGCTGCCGCTGGATTACCTGTGCCTGCTGCGCTTCGATGAGGCATTGCGTAACCTCTCGGCCGAGGAGTTCGCGTGGGTGCTGGCGCGGGGCCTGAACGCCCGCACGGTCATCGTCGGGCATGACTTTCGCTTCGCCCGCCTGGGGAAGGCGACGGCGGAGGTGCTGGCGGAAGCCGGGAGCCGGCTCGGTTTTGCGGTCGAAGTCGTGCCGCCCGTGCGGCTCGGGGGCGAGCGCATCAGCAGCAGCGGCGTACGCGCCGCGCTCGCGCGCGCAGACTTCGCGCAGGCGGCCGCCTGGCTCGGGCGGCCCTGGACGATGCGCGGTCGCGTGGTGGGCGGGGAGCGCCTGGGACGCAAACTCGGGTTTCCCACGGCCAACCTGCCGCTGCGGCAGCGGCGCGCGCCGGTCGAGGGCGTGTTCGCCGTGCGGGTGCACGGGGTCGGCGAGGCGGCGCTTGCCGGGGTGGCGAGCCTCGGCACCCGTCCGACGGTGAACGGGAGCGAGCGGCTCCTGGAGGCGCACCTGTTTGACTTTGCCGGCGATCTGTACGGTCGCGAGATCGCGGTGGAATTCGTGGCGAAGCTGCGCGAGGAGGTGCGCTTCGGCTCTCTGGAGGCGCTCACCGCGCAGATGCATGAGGACGCCGCGCGCGCCCGCGCGCTGCTTCGGATTTGAAACGGGAAGACATGGCCGACTACAAGCACACGATCAACCTGCCGCAGACGGAGTTTCCGATGAAGGCGGACCTGGCGCAGCGCGAGCCGGCGATGGTGCGTGCCTGGGATGAGCGCGGCACCTACGCGAAGCTGCGCGAGGTGGCCCGCGGGCGGCCGCGCTTCGTGCTGCACGACGGGCCGCCCTACGCCAACGGCGCGATCCACATCGGTCATGCCGTCAACAAAATCCTCAAGGACGTGGTGGTGAAGTCGCGCTCGCTCGATGGCTATGACTCCCCCTACATCCCCGGCTGGGACTGTCACGGTCTGCCGATCGAGCTGCAGGTCGAGAAGAAGCACGGCCGTCCCGGCGGCAAGCTCGACGCACGCGCCTTCCGCGCCGCCTGCCGCGCCTACGCGCAGGAGCAGGTCGAGCTGCAGCGCACCGACTTCAAGCGCCTGGGCGTACTCGGGGACTGGGACCGTCCCTACCTCACCATGGCCCCGCAGTACGAGGCGCAGCAGCTGCGCGCCTTCGGCCGCATCATCGAGAACGGCCACCTCTACAAGGGCGTGAAGCCGGTGCACTGGTGCCTGGACTGTCGCTCGGCGCTCGCCGAGGCCGAGGTCGAGTACGAGGAGCGCACCTCGCCGGCGATCGATGTGGGCTTTCGCGTGGTGGACAACGCGGCGCTCGCGGCGCGGCTGGGTGTGGCGCCGCGCGCGCTCGGGGCGCAGCCGGTCGACGTCGTCATCTGGACGACGACCCCCTGGACGCTGCCGGCCAACCAGGCTGTGGCGCTCAAGGCGGACTTCACCTACGTGCTCACCGAGGCGCATCGGGGCACGGACGTGCGCCGGCTGATCCTGGCGGCCGAGCTGATGCAATCCTCGCTCGAGCGCTACGGCATGAGCGATGCGCGCGTGCTGGCGCGCGCGCCAGGGGGCGCGCTCGAGGGCCTGAAGCTGCATCACCCGCTGCTGCCGCGCGAAGTGCCGGTGATCCTCGGCGAGCATGTGACCCTTGATGCCGGCACGGG
>DATIXW010000014.1:0-20713 GCA_035518135.1 Steroidobacteraceae bacterium | reverse complement strand
CACGCGCCTGATCGCGCTGCTGGGCGGACATGCCCAGCCAGCGCTCGCTGCCGCGGGCGAGTGCCTGCTGGCGCTCCGGCGGCAGGCTGTTCCACTGGGTGCCGAACTTCGAGAGCACCTGCTGCTGCTGCGGGGAGAGCTTTGACCACTCGACCGGGGCGGCCGGGGGCGCGGGCGCGGCAGGCGGGGGCGGGGCTTCCTGCGCCGACACTCCCAGGGGCACGGCCAGCGTGAGCAGCGCTGCGCACAAGACGCTGCATCGGGTTCTAGTCATTGTTCTTCACTCCCGGGGAGCTGGCCGGCGCAGGCGGCGGCTTGGGCGGCGCGGGCGGGGGAGCATCGGCGGGCGGCGCGGGCGCGTTTCCCTGCACGAGATAATTGGGATTCACGTCGGCCAGGCCATCGACGCTGCCCAGAAATTCCAGAAACCCCGCATCCGGATCTGCCGGCGCAGGTCCATCCGCGGCGTGGGCTGCCACGCTGAGCAGCCCGTACCCCAGCAGCACCCTGAGCAGGGAGCGGGTGCTGAACATCAGCTGTCGCTCGCGCCACTGTCGCCCTGGGCCGCGGCCCACTCGTAGAATGAGCCGTCCCCACCCTCCACCAGTTCCAGCGCCTCGCTGTCGGCGAGCAGATCCACATCCTCGGCCGTCGCGTGCGTCGCTTCGAGCACCGGCAGCTCGCCCGCGGGCTGGCGATGCCACAGGGTGAAGGCGAGCAGCAGCGCCGCCGCGGCCGCACCGGCGGCCGGCATCAGAACGAAGCTGCGCCAGGGCGCGCGGCGCGGCGCCTGCGCGGAAGCCAGCGCCGCCTGGCGCGCCTGATTCAGACGCGAGCGCGTGCGCGCATCGATGCGCTGCACGCCCTCTTCGAGGATCGTGCGCACGTTGCGCTCGAATGCCGTCAGCGGCTCCTGCCCCGGACTCATAGGTAGAACTCTCCGAGATGCGCGCGCAGTGACTGCACGGCGCGGAAATAATGGGTCTTGACGCTGCCTTCCGAACAGCCCATGGCGGCGGCGGTCTCGGCCACGTCCATGCCCTCGAGCGTGCGCAGCAGAAAGGCCTGCCGCTGGCGGCGCGGGAGCGCCCCCAGTGCCTGCTCCAGCGCACCCATGGCCTCCTCCAGCTCGAGGCGCTTCGCGGGCTGCGGTTCCGGACTCGCCGCCTGGCTGATCGGGTCGGCCTCATCCTCCTCGTCCTCGCCCCGAAACGGCAGCCAGGCGATCACACGGCCGCGCACCGTGCGGCGGCGCTGCATGTCGCGGATGCGGTTCTCGAGGATGCGGTAAAAGAGCGGCTTCCACTCCTGGGGCGGGCGCGCGGCGTAGGCGCGAGCCAGCTGCAGCATCGCATCCTGGACGGCATCGAGGGCGTCGTCTTCGTGGCGTAATGCCGCCTGCGCGATCTTGAATGCCTTGAGCTCGACGCTGGCCAGAAACTGGTTCAGCGCACGGGATCGACTCTGGGCAGAAGAATCCGTCAGGTCCACGTCGCCGTGTAATGCGGCCGGCATGCTATAAGGCGACGCGAGCGTAGCAAACTCAGCCATGGCCTGTATAACGCGCACGCGGCTCACTTGGTTGACGGCCGCCTGATCGCGCAAGTCACTGATTTAAATTGAACCTGATCCCCGAACCCCTGCTCCTGCGGGTGGCGCTCGACACCCCGCTGCGGCGGCTGTTTGACTACCTGCCGCCGCCCGCCGGCGGCTCGCCCGTGCGCGCGGGGATGCGCGTGCGGGTGCCGTTTGGCCGGCAGCGACGGATCGGTGTGGTAATCGCGACCTGCGGGCATACCGAGGTGCCCCCGGAGCGGCTGAAGCCGGTCCTGGAGGTGCTCGATGCCGAACCGGTGCTCGATCCGGCAGCGCTCGCGCTGCTGTCCTGGGCGGCCGAGTACTACCACCATCCCCTGGGCGAGGTGGCCGCCGGTGCGCTGCCAAAGGCCCTGCGCCTGGGGGCGCCGAGCGTTGCGCGCGAGGAGCGCTGGCTGCTGACGGCCGAGGGCGCCGCGACACACGCGGCCGGGGAGCCGCGCCGGGCACCGCGGCAGCGGGCGCTCCTCAGCCTTCTCGCCGAGCGCGACGGCGCCAGCACGAGCCTGCTCTCGCAGCGGCTGCCGGGCTGGCGCGCGCCGGCGCGCTCGTTGCTCGCGCGGGGCTGGGTGGCGAGCGCGGAGAGTCTGCCCGAGGCCTCTTCCGGGATCCCGCAGGTGCGCGCGGAGGGACCGCAGCTGTCTGAGGAACAGGCGCTCGCGGTGCAGACGATCGGGGCCGCCCTCGGCAGCTTTGGCACCTTCGTGCTGCACGGAATCACCGGCAGCGGCAAGACCGAGGTGTACCTGCGACTCATCGAACGGGTACTCCATGCGGGGCGGCGGGCGCTGGTGCTGGTGCCGGAGATCGGACTTACGCCGCAGCTGCTGGCGCGCTTCCGCGAGCGCTTCGACACCCCGATGGCGGTACTGCACTCCGGGCTCACCGACCACGAGCGCCTCATCGCCTGGCGCGGCGCCTTCAGTGGCGAGGCGCGCCTGGTGCTCGGCACACGCTCGGCGGTGTTTGCGCCGGTCCCCGAGCTCGGGCTGATCGTGGTGGACGAGGAACACGATGCCTCCTTCAAGCAGCACGAGGGGGCGCTGCGCTACTCGGCGCGCGATCTGGCGATCGTGCGCGCCCGACACGCCGGCGTCGCGGTGGTGCTCGGCAGCGCCACCCCCTCACTCGAGACGCTGCAGAACGTCGTGGCGGGACGCTACACCCGGCTGCGGCTGCAGCGGCGCGCCGCGCAGGCGCAGCCGCCCCTGGTGAGTCTCGTGGACCTGCGCGCGCACGCGGTGCAGTCCGGTATCGCTACGCCAGCCGTGCTCGCGATCGAGCGCCACCTCGCAGGCGATGGGCAGGTGCTGGTGTTCTTGAATCGCCGCGGCTACGCACCGACGCTCCTGTGCACGGCGTGCGGCTGGATCGCCCCCTGCAGCGAATGCGACGCGCGCCTCACGGTGCACCAGGCCTCCGGGCGCCTGCGCTGCCATCACTGCGGCGCGGATACGGCGCTCCCCAGCCGCTGCCCGCAGTGCGGGTTCGCGGTGAAAGCCGTGGGCCAGGGGACCGAGCGCATCGAGGAGGCACTCGCGGCCAAGTTCCCCGTGAAGATCGCCCGCCTCGACCGCGATGTGGTGCGCCGGCGGGGCGATCTCGAGGCGGTGGTTGCGCGCATGGCCTCCGGCGATGCACGCATCCTGGTCGGCACCCAGATGGTGACCAAGGGGCACGATTTCCCGAACGTGACGCTGGTCGTGGTGCTCAACGCCGACCAGGGACTGTTCAGCATTGACTTCCGCGCCCCCGAGCGCCTGGCACAGACCATCGTGCAGGTTGCCGGGCGCGCCGGGCGCGGCAACAAGCCCGGCGAAGTGCTGATCCAGACCGAGTTTCCGGAGCATCCGCTGCTGCAGCGCCTGCTCAGCGAAGGGTACGACGGGTTCGCACACGCCGCTCTCGCCGAGCGTGAGCAGGCGCACTGGCCGCCGTTTGCGCGCCTGGCGGCGCTGCGTGACTCGGCCAGGACACGCGAGGCGGCGCTCGGCTTCCTCACCGAGGCGCGCGCGCTCGCCGCGCCCCGCATCCCGGGCCTGCGGCTGCTCGGCCCGGTGCCGGCGGCCATGGCCAGGCGCGCCGGGCGCTACCACGCGCAACTTCTGATCGAGAGCGCCGAGCGCGCGCGCCTGCACACCTTCCTCGATCACTGGCTGCCGCAGGTCGAGCAGCTCAAGAGCGCGCGCGCGGTGCGCTGGTCGCTCGACGTCGATCCGCTCGAGCTGTTCTGACTGGCGGTGCGTGCCAGGGCTTGCGGCGGGTGCAAAGGCGGCCATTCGCGCGGTGCTTTCCGGTAAACTCGCGCGTCCGAGCGGAAGCGAAAATCCCACCCCCTTGAAGCACGAACTCGAGCAGCTGCTGCTCGCCTCCCTGGCCAAACTCGTGGGCAGTGCACTGCCCGAGATGCCGCCCGCCTCCGCGGTGACGGTCGAGCGCACCCGTGAGGCCGAGCATGGCGAATTTGCCAGCAACGTGGCGCTGCGCCTGGCGAAGAGCGCGCGCCGCAACCCGCGCGAACTGGCGGCCGCAATCCTCGCCGCGCTGGCGCCGAACCCGCTCGTGGCGCGCGCCGAGGTCGCCGGCGCGGGGTTCATCAACTTTCACCTGGCCCCCGCGGCCTACGCGCGCGAACTCGCCGCCATCCATGCACGCGGCGCAGCCTACGGCGAAAGCGCACTCGGAGCCGGCGAGCGCGTGCTGGTCGAGTTCGTGTCCGCCAATCCGACCGGCCCGCTGCACGTCGGTCACGGGCGCCAGGCCGCCTACGGCGCCACGCTCGCCAACCTCCTCAGCGCGGTCGGCTACAGCGTCGAGCGTGAGTACTACATCAACGATGCCGGCCGCCAGATGGACATCCTCGCGCTCAGCACCTGGGTGCGCTACCTCGAGGCCTGCGGCGAGTCGCTGCCGTTTCCCGAGAACGGCTATCGCGGCGAGTACGTGCGGCCGCTGGCGCAGCGGCTGCGCGCGGCGGCGGGCGAGCGGCTGCGGCGGCCCGCTGCCGCGGTGCTCGCGGGCCTGCCCGCGGATGCTCCCGCGGGCGACAAGGAAGCCTACATCGATGCCCTGATTGCCCGCTGCCGCGAACTGATCGGGGCCGATGGCTTCCGCGAGGTGCTGGATCTGTCGCTCGGGGCGATGCTCGCGGACATCCGTGGCGACCTGGCCGAGTTCGGCGTGGTGTTCGATCACTGGACCTCCGAGCGCGCGTTCGCCGACAGCGGCGCGATCGATCACGCCCTGGCGGTGCTCGAGGCGCAGGGACGTCTGGAGCGGCGCGCGGGCGCGCTGTGGTTCCGCGCCAGCGAGTTCGGCGACGAGAAAGACCGGGTGGTGGTGCGCGAGAACGGCCAGAAGACCTATTTCGCCTCCGACATCGCCTATCACCTCGCCAAGTGCGAGCGCGGCTTCAGGCGCCTGATCGACGTGCTGGGCGCGGATCACCACGGCTACGTCGCGCGCGTGCGCGCCGGCCTCATCGCCATGGGACAGCCGGGGGAGTGCCTGGAGGCGACGCTGATCCAGTTCGTGAGTCTGTTCCGCGGCACCGAGAAGATCCCGATGGGCAAGCGCGAAGCGCAGTTCGTGACACTGCGGCAGCTGCGCACGGAAGTCGGTAACGACGCCTGTCGCTTCTTCTACCTGATGCGCAGCCACGACCAGCCGCTCGACTTCGACCTGGAGCTGGCCAAGTCGCGCACCAACGAGAATCCGGTGTACTACATCCAGTACGCGCACGCGCGTGTGGCGAGCGTGATGAAACAGCTGGCTGCGCGTGCGCTCACCTTCGACCCCGCGCAGGGCCTGGCCGCCACCGCGCTCCTCGACGGTCCGCAGGAACAGGCCGTCCTCAGCACGCTCACGCGCTATCCGGAGTACCTGGAGCAGGCGGCCGTGAATCGCGCCCCGCACGCACTGGTGCACTATCTGCGCGAGCTCGCCAACGCGTTCCATACCTACTACAACGCGCAGACCTTCATCGTCGAGGACGCCGCGCTGCGCAATGCGCGCCTCGCCCTCGTGCTCGGCGTGCAGCAGGTGCTGCGCAACGGGCTCGCGCTGCTGGGCGTTTCGGCGCCGGAGAGCATGTGAACACCCACCCCGCGCCGCGGATGCCTGCAGCCGCATGCCGAAGCTGACCACCCGCGACTACAAGAAGACCCAAAGCCGCGCCCTCAAGGTGCGCGGGGTGCGCGAATTCTCCTATGGCGCCGTGACCGGCGTGGTGCTTGCAGGAGTGGCCTTCGCCTATATCAACGGCCGCGCCCACCGCGGCACCGAAGCCGCCGACAGCCCGCGCCCCGAGCCGCACCGTGCGGCGCGGGCGGACAACGATGTCAGCGGTCCGGGCTCGGGCAAGGCGTCCGAGAAATATGACTTCTACGAAATGCTGCCGAACTTCGAGGTCGTGGTCCCGGAGAAGGACAAGGACGTGAAGCGTGACCTGCCGGCGGCCGCCAAGATCGAGCGCCCCGGCGTGTACGTGCTGCAGGCGGGTTCCTATCGCAACGAGGCCGACGCGAACCGCGTGCGCGCGCAGCTGTCGATGCAGGGAGTGGACGCCAAGGTGCAGCGGGTCGCGGTCGATGCCGACGTGTGGCATCGCGTACGCATCGGACCGATCAGCAACCTCGATGAACTCAACAAGGTGCGCAAGCAGCTGCAGGCGGCGGACGTGGATGCGCTGGTGATCCGCGTCGGCGACTAAAGCAGCTGCGCGCGCCTCAGCGGTGCGCGGTGAACCAGGCGCCGATCTGTGCGGCGAGCGTCGCATCGAACGGCAGCGCCTTCGCGGCGAAGGCATCCGCCTGTGAGGCGTCGTGCTCGAGCGTGTGCCCGGTCTGCGGCAGTTCCTGGAAGCGCGCGCTGCCGGGCACGTTTTGGTTCACCAGCTGCACCATCAGCTCAAGATCGTCGCGGCTCATGATCCAGTCGTACTCGCCATGCAGCGCCAGCAGTGGCACCTGCACCTGCGACCAGGCGCGCATCAGCTCCAGCTGCTGCAGCTGTTGGTAGTAGCGCACCGGCCGGCCGTACTGATGCTGCGGGTCTGCCTCCCACAGGTGGCGCAGCTCGGGGTGCCGCGCCAGGATCTCCCGCGGCGGGGTGTCTTCCAGGAGGTAGGCGCTGTAGAGGCGTTCCACCGCCTGCATCTGCGCGTCCATTTGCGCACCCGGCACGCCGCTGAGCGCAAGCCGCCGCCGCTCGATCTCGAGCATGTGCTCGAACCAGGTCTTGATCCAGCCGCCGACCACCACGTAGCCCCGCACCGGGGCGCCCTGCGCCACCAGTGGCGCAAAGCCCCCGCCGTTGCTCAGGCCCAGCACGAACACCCGCTGCACGTCCGCGAACGGGAAGGAGCCGAGCGTGCGGAACGCCTGCTGGTAAGCGGCAAGTTCGGCGGCAAAGTCGGTGGCGGCGCAGTCACCCTGCGAATCCCCCACCCCCGGTTTCTCCAGCCGCACGGTCGCAAACCCGGGCAGCTGCGCGAGTGTCTGAAAGAGCTGCTGGGGTGCGCCGCGGTCACCGGGTGGCGCCTCGACGGTGTCGCAGCTGAGCCAGCCGGCGACAAAGATGACCGGCAGGCGCTCGCTGCTGCCGCGGGGAGAGGTGAGGATGAGGCGCAGTCGCTCCCCCGCCGCATCCGTCAGTGCCTCGTACTGCACGGTCACGCCCGGATAGGACTCATTCTGCGACGCCCGGCGCGCGAGTGCCGTGTTCCCGGCGCCGGCGCTGGCCGGCATGGCCAGCATTGCCGCGAGGGCGAGACTTAGTCCGCCGGCCGCTGTCACTTTCATATGTTCCCGATCCCGGCCCTGATGATGCAATCGTGCACTCTCCCCTAAGGGGAGACTCAAGGCGCCCGGCTGCCCGCGCGGCGCTAGAATGCGCACGGATACAGGACATGCTCAAGATCGGCGACTTCTCCCGTCTGGCGCGCGTGTCGGTCAAGACACTGCGCTTCTACGACGAGGCCGGGTTGTTCGCGCCCGCGGCGGTCGAGCCGCGCACCGGCTATCGCTTCTATCGCGCCGCACAGCTGCCGCAGCTGCGGCGCATCCTGCTGCTGCGCGAACTCGGCTGCTCGGTCGCGGACACGGCGCAGCTCATGCGTCTCGCGCCGGACTCGGCCGCCTACGTGAGGCAGCTCGCGCTGCTGCGCCGGCGGCTCATGACACGCGTGGCGCGTGACGAGGAGCGCTTGCGGCGGCTCGATGCGCTGCTGCGCGCCCAGCCGCGCGCAGCTCCTGATGACACCCCGCCCGCGGTGGTTGTGCGCGCCCTCGCGCCCGTGAGTGCGCTCACCCTGCGCGAGCGCGTGCATCTGCCAGGCGATGCGGTGCAGCGCATGTTCGAGAGCGCCGAGCAACGCGTCGCGCGCCACGGCTGCCGCGCGCCACTCAGCCCGTTCCTGCTGTTCCACGATATGGAGTATCGCGAGCGCGACGTGGACGTGGAGGTGTGCGTACCGATCCAGGCAGCGGCCCTCAGCGCCTGTCGCGGACGACTGGTGCCCGGTGCGGCACAAGCTGCGTGCGCGCGTTTCGCCGGCAGCTACGCCCAGGCGCCCCGACTCTACGGGCGCATGCTCGAGTGGCTGGACGGGGCGGGAGCGCGCATCTGCGGACCGCTGCGCGAGACCTACCTGCGCTTTGGCGCCGAGCAGCGCGGCTATACGCTGCCACCGCTCATGCTCGCCGACGGGGTCGCCGAATACGAGACCGAGCTGCAGATTCCCGTGCAGCAGCTGTGAACGGGGCCGCGCGCAGGATCCTCGCGCGCGCGGTCGCCGCCGTGGCAATTGTGTGCGCCTCTACGGGCGCGGCCGCCGCAACCCCGGCGGAGATCTTCGGCGCTCTCCCCGAAGACGACTTCGTCGTGCTCAGCCCCGACGGCAACACGCTGGCGCTGGCGCATACGACCGGCGGTGACACCAAGGTGCTGGTTCTTGATGTCGCCTCGCGGAAGATCAAACGCACGCAGTTCATCGCCCGCACCCTGAAACTGCGCGACCTTAACTGGAGCGACGACGAGACCCTGCTCATCGAGGTTAGCGTCAGCGCACAGACCCGCTCCCGGCAGATAACCCGCTGGGAGTTCTTCCGCATTCTCGCGCTCGATGTGAATAGCGGTCAGACCCGCTCGCTTCTGATGGCGAACGGCACCCGCTCACACGTGACGGGCATGCGGCTCGTGGCACTGCGCACTCCTAAGCCCAGGACCGTGGTCATGTCGACCCTGGACTGGTCGGCAGTCGCGCAGGGAAGGAGACTCGGCACGCGTCTGAATGACGAGCGGCGCGATTCGGGCTGGGTGGCGTCACTGTTCGAGGTGGACACGCGCTCGGGAGAAGGCACGCTGCTTGAGCAGGGCACGCCGTATACCACCGACTGGGTGGTCGACCAGGATGGTAGGGCGGTCGCACGCGGCGAATGGGATCCGGGCAACAAGAGTTTCCGCATCATGGTCAAGCGCGCGCTCGGATGGCACGAGTTGCTGCGTCGCGATGGCGCTGACCCGCTCGCGCTCGAGGGTGTGACCTCTGATGGAACGGCGGTCGTCGCCCTCGGCGCGCTGGCGCGGAACGAGCGCAAGGTGCTGGCGATTCCCATGGATGGCTCGGCGCCCCACGTACTGCTCGAGGATCCCGAGAGCGCAGTCCTTGCCGTCGTGCGTGACCGGTTTACGGGCAGGCCCGTCGGGGCGTACACCGGCGGCGCCGTACCGCAGATCCGCTGGTTCGATCCGGAGGCGAAAGCGCGCCAAGAGGCTCTGGAGGCGGCGTTTCCCGACCGGCGTGTGGCCGTTTACAGCGAATCCCGGGACAAGCAGCGTGTGATCGCCTGCGTGAGCGATGCCACCATGGCGCCGGTCTATTACCTGGTCGACTTCAGGACGCACCAGAGCAGAATTGTCGGGAAGGCTTATCCGGCACTCGGCACGGGGCTCGGCACCCTCAAGGTGATCGGCTTCAAGGCGCGCGACGGCACCCAGATCCCTGCGTACCTGACGCTGCCACCGGGGAGCAACGGCAAGAGATTGCCCCTGGTCGTGCTGCCGCACGGCGGCCCGGAATCCCGGGACTGGCCGGACTTCAACTGGTGGTCGCAGTTCCTCGCCACGCGCGGGTACGCGGTGCTGCAGCCGCAGTTTCGCGGCTCCACAGGCTTCGGCGAAGCGTATCGGCTGGCGGGCCGGCGCCAGTGGGGCGGCCTGATGCAGGACGACCTCACCGATGGCGTGCAGGCGCTCATCGCCGATGGCACCGCTGACCCCGAGCGCGTTTGCATCGTCGGGGCGAGCTACGGGGGTTACGCCGCGCTCGCCGGTGCGACCTTCACGCCGCAGCTGTATCACTGTGCCGCCAGCATCAATGGCGTCTCGGACCTGCCCGACATGCTGCAGTGGGTGCAAGATCGCGGGGGCTCACAGTCGGACAGCCTCGCCTACTGGCATGAGTCGATCGGGCCTGGCCAGGACCCGAAGATCGTTGAGAACTCTCCCGTGCACGCGGCCGAGCGCGTCACCGGGCCGGTGCTGATCATTTATTCGGCGGACGACACGGTGGTGGGGCCGAGCCAGTCGGAGAACATGGCGCGCGCCCTGAAGGAGGCGGGCAAGAATGTCACGCTGGTGAAGCTGGACGGCGATGACCACTGGCTGTCGCACGGCGCCACGCGCGTGCGCATGCTGCAGGAGCTGGAGAAGTTCCTCGGCGCGCAGCTGCACCCGTAGGCTTCATCAGCGCGCCGACCGCGCACGGGGCCGGGACCGCGGGCGCCCGCGGCGGGGCTTCTTTTGCCGCGGCGAGCGCGCCGCGCCCGCGAGCGAGCGCTGCGCCCAGCTGACGAGCGTGGTGCCGTCCTCGAGCACCTCGGCGGGCACCTCGTAGTAAGTCATGCTCACTTCCGGCCGGTCGGCGTAGGGCCGAAACGGCGCCATGCCGCGCACCGTGAACTCCCCGCGGTTGCTGTCATCGACGCGCAGGTAGAGCGTGTCATCGCTCACGATCGCGAAGAAGGTCTCCGCGCAGTAGAGGCCGGCGGCCCCGAACATGCGCTGCGCGCGCAGCTCCCCGAGGCCTGCCAGCTGCTCGAGCACGAACTGCAGGTAGTCGCCGCTGACTGCCATGCGCCAGGTGAGCAGCGCCTCAGTCGTCGCTGATGTTGCGGAAATCGACCCCGAGGGAGCGCAGCTTGCGGTACAGGTGCGTGCGCTCCATGCCGACGCGCTTGGCGAGCTGTCCGACCTTGCCGCTGCACAGGAGCAGCTGCTGCTGCAGGTAGGCGCGCTCGAACTGCTCGCGCGCCTCGCGCAGCGGCAGCGCCAGCAGGTCCTGCTTGACGAGCGGCTCATCCGGGGGCGTCTGCACGGCGAGCTCGCGCTCGATCTCCTCCAGGCGGATCTCCTCACCACCGCCGTGAATCAGCAGCCGGTGCACCAGGTGACGCAGCTCACGCACGTTGTCCGGCCAGGGGTAGTTGCGCAGGCGGTTCTGCGCTGCGACGCTGAAGCGCCGGAACGGCAGGCCATCGACGTCCACCATGCGATCGACCTGGTGGCGCAGCAGCTCCGGCACGTCCTCGGCGTACTCGCGCAGCGGCGGTACGCGCACGATGAGCACGTTGAGGTGCGCCAGCAGGTCGCGCCGCAGTGCCTCGCTCCCGGCGCGCTGCTCGATTCCCGGCTGCGCCGAGGACAGCAGGCGGGCGCGAAACGCCACCGGCTCGCGTCCGCCGAGGCGGGTGAACTGTCCGGACTCGAACACCCCGACCAGCAGACGCTGCACGCCGGGGGGCAGGTCCTCGACTTCGTGAATGAAGAGCGTGCCGTTGCCGGCTTCCTCGAGCACCCCGTGGACCTTGGTGCCATCGCTCTCCTCGCGCCCGAACAGGCGCGCCTCCGCGTCGGAGTCGCGCAGGCTGCTCGCCACGAGCGGCACGAACGGTGCGTTGGAGCGCGGGCCGTGCTCGTGCAGGTAGCGGGCGAAGGCCTCGCGCCCGGAGCCGGGCTCACCGATCAGGAGCACTGGCGAGGGATTGATGGCGATCTGCTGCAGCTCGGCACGCAGCTGCTGCATGACGCGGCTCTTGCCGACCGGGATCGCCAGCGGGGCGCCGAGGAACTTGCCCGACTGACGGTGGCGGCGGCCGGCATCCAGGGCACGCTCGACCGTGCGCAGCAGCTTGGCGAGCGACAGCGGCTTCTCCACGAAATCGAAGGCGCCCAGGCGTGTCGCCTCGACGGCGGTCTCGACCGTGCTGTGGCCGGACATCATGACCACCGGACAGCCATCGGTGGCGCCGACCGACCACTCGCGCAGCAACGTGATGCCGTCGACATCGGGCATCCAGATGTCGAGCAGCACCAGGTCCGGCACCTGCCGGGCGCGCGAGGCGCGCGCCTGCGCGGCGTTGGCCGCCACGTCGACCTCGTAGCCCTCCTCGGAGAGGATCTCCTTCAGCAGGCCGCGGATGTCCGCTTCGTCATCAACCACGAGAATGTGTGAACCTGTCATGCCCGTTCCCTCCGCAACTGCTCCCGGCGTTCGCGCGCGGCCCCGGTCGCGGACCGGGTGCTGTCCTTCACGGGCAGCACGACGCGCACGCGTGCTCCGCCCTCGGGCCGGTTATCGGCGTCGATCCGCCCGCCATGCTCCTCGATGATCTTTTTCACGATCGCGAGCCCGAGCCCGGTCCCCTTCGGCTTGCTGGTGACGTAGGGGTCGAACACGCGTCCCAGCAGCTCGCGCTGAAAGCCCGGGCCATTGTCACACACGCTCACCGCCGCGTATTCGGCATCGCCGGCCGATTCCAGCCTTGTCGTGATCTCGAGCGTTGGTGAGCCCACACCCTCGAGGGCTTCCAGCGCATTGGTGATCAGATTGTTCAGGATCTGGCGCACCCGGCCACGGTCGGCCTCGATCGCCTCGATGCGCGGGTCCAGCTCCAGTGTGATCTGGGTGCGCGGATCCTGCGAGCGGTACAGGTCCGCGACTTCCGCGACCAGCTGGTTGAGACTGAAGCGCGTGATCTGCATCTCCGGCGCGCGCGCGTACTCGGAGAAGGCGTTGACCATCTTCTGCATGGTCTCCACCTGCTGCACGATGGTGCGCGTGCCGCGCTCAAGGATGTCGGCGTCGCGCTCGCTCATGCCGGTGAGCAGGCGCCGCCGCAAGCGCTCGGCGGACAGCTGGATCGGCGTAAGCGGGTTCTTGATCTCGTGCGCAAGGCGTCGCGCCACCTCACCCCAAGCGGCGTCGCGCTGCGCCTGCAGCAGCGCGGTGATGTCATCGAACACGATGACGAAGCCGACGCCCGAGTTCTCCCCGGGCAGTGGTGTGCAGGCGCACATGAGCGTGCGCCGGCCGCCGGCGCCGTCGAGGTCGAGCTGCTCGCGCCACTCCTCGCGCCCGGCCGCGAAGCGCACCGCGAGCGCGGCCACGAACTGCCCGAGCCGCTCGTTGCCCGCCGCCAGTTCCGGGAGCGAGCGCCCGGTGGCTGCGGAAAGATCCGTGCCGAGAATCGCACCGGCGGCCTCATTCGCGGTGCGCACGGTCATCGAGTGATCGATGGCGAGCACGCCGGTGGACAGGCGCGCCAGAATGATGGCGAGGCGCGTGCGCTCGCGCTCCACGGCCTGCTGGCTGTGCGTCGCCTCGGCGCGCGCGCGCCGCAGCCGCTTGGTCATGTCGTTGAAGGAGTGCACGAGGAAACCCATCTCGTCACGCGAGGGCAGCGGCAGGCGCGTGGCGAAGTCGCCCTTGCCCACCGCACGCGTGCCCTCGATGAGGTCCTGCACCGGGCGCACCAGGCGCTGCGCGGAGTAGATCGCCAGGTACACCGCGGCCAGCATGGCGAGCAGCACCACCAGCGTGAGCGTCAGGCGGAAGCTGTACTTGAGTGGCTCGCGCATGGCGGCGAGGTTGCCGTACTCGTTGTAGGAGTCCTGCACGGCCTCCGAGAGCGCCGCGAGCTGCGCTGGCACCGGGTAGATCGCCACCACGTAGCGCGGCTCGCCGCGTACCGCGCCGTGCGGCAGCGCGGCGGCGGTGCGGATCAGGTAGCGCCCGCCGGACTGCGGTTCGAGGCTCACGTAGGGCTGCTGCTGCTCCACCTGGCGCAGCAGGTCCGGGGGCGGCTGCGAGGGCAGCGTCTCGAGCGCGTTCTCCAGGCTCGCGGCGATGATGCGGCCGTGCCGGCCAAAGAGCGTGATCTCGAGCGCCTGGCTGATGCGGCGCTCGGCGTTCAGGCGCGCCGGCAGCTCGGCGGGGTCGGTGGTGGCGAGCGTATCGGCGAGTGCCACCGTGCGCAGGGAGTACTCGCGCATGCGCAGGTCGAGCGCGGCGCGCGACAGTCCGAGCGCATCATTCAGGCCCTCCTTCACCTCGACCTTGAACCAGCTGTCGATCCCCTGGTTGATGAACTCGAGCGAGGACATGTAGACGATCAGCAGCGGTGCGATGACCAGCGCACCGAAGATGCCGACGGTGCGCGCGGTCAGCCGCGAGCCCGGAACGTGCGCGCGGTAGTCGCGCACCAGGCGCCACAGCTGGCGCGCCAGCAGCACACTGAGCGCGACGACGCCGCAGATGTCGACCAGCAGGATCCACAGCTGCATGCGGCCGAATTCGGCCGAGTTCTGCACGCTCTTCGCCAGCAGCAGAAACGCTCCGAGGCCGATCGCGCTCCACAGCAGCATCTGGCCGACGGCGACCCAGCGCAGTCCCCGCGGCGGGCGCGCGGCTACACCGGGAGTGACCATGTGTACCACTCCGAGACGCGCGCCCAGTCATCGGTCCAGAAGAGGATCGCGCGCATGGACGAGGGCAGATTGCCGCGCCGCACTCCGGCGCGCACGCTGATGTTGTAGTTGCCGCCATCGAGCTGCGGCTCGACCAGGATGGGCCAGGCATCCACGCGGCCGAGGAAGGTGAGTGCCTCATCGAGCGTGGCAAAGGTGGTCTGGTCACCGCTGCGGGTGTCGCGTACCACGTAGCGGTCGCTGACCGCGTGGTAGGTCAGCTCCCGGCGCAGTGTCAGATCGACGATCGCCGCGTTGAACCAGAAGCGCCGGTCGCGCTCGACGCGCGCATCCAGGTCAAAGGTCAGCGTGATGCCATCGCGCAGCGCATCCGCGATGGCGGGACTCTCGGGGTACTCGATGCGGGCGTACAAGAGGAACACCCCCTTGTCGACGTTCACGTAGGCCGAGCGCACCTCGAGCACGCCCTCGAGGGCATTGCCCCAGGCCACGCCCCACAGCCCCAGCAGCGCGACCCACCACACCGTGAGCTGCCTGCCCGGGATCAAACCAGTCCTTGTGGGATCGCGGCGTAGCATGGATGCCTGCGACGGCAGGCTCAGGTTCCGGCCGTTGTGTTTTCGAGACAAGCATAATAGAAGCCGTCTGTCCCTGCCTCTGCTCCGGGCAGCAACTGCACGCCCACGGCCCGCTCGATCGCACCCGGGGCCAGGGCGTGGCCCCGGGGCATCACGGCGGGACGCAACTGCGGGGCCTGTTCCAGCAACCGGGCGATGACCTGCTCATTCTCCTCCGGCATCAGCGAGCAGGTGCAGTAGAGGAGCCGCCCGCCGGGGGCGAGCAGCGTCGTGGCGGCGCGCAGCAGCGCCAGCTGCGCGGCGGCAAGCGGCGCGATATCACTGGCGCGTCGCAACAGCTTGATGTCCGGATGGCGCCGGATCACGCCCGTGGAGGAGCACGGCGCATCCACCAGAATCCGCTCGAACGGCCGCCCGTCCCAGAAGGACTGCGGCGTGCCGAGGTCGCCCACCCGGGTGCGGGCGGTGCGTCGCAGCCGCTCGAGGTTCTGGTTGATCAGCCCGACGCGCTCGGGGCTGACATCGAGCGCCGTCAGGTCGAGCACGCCCCCGGCAGCCTCGAGGAGATGACCGGTCTTGCCCCCGGGCGCGGCGCAGCCATCGAGCACGCGCATCCCGGGCTGAAGCTGCAGCAGCCCGGCCGCCAGCTGGGCGCCACTGTCCTGGACCGATACCAGGCCCTCATCGAATCCTGGAAGCTGGCTGACAGCCCTAGGCTGATCCAAAATAACCCCAGATGGCAGCCACTGTATCTCCCGCGCGCCAATGTCGGCCGCCTGCAGTCGGGCAAGGTACTGCGGCACGCTCAGGCGTGACAGGTCCACCCGCAGTGTCATCGGAGGATGGGCGTTGTCGGCGTCCAGGAGCTGCAGGGCCTGGTGCGGCCAGTCCTGCTGCACCCGCTCGACCAGCCAGGCCGGGTGCGCGGTGCGCGTGGCGAGGGTGCGGTCGAGCCGCGCAAACAGTGTGGTGCGCTCGCGGACGAAGCGCCGCAGCACGGCATTGGCCAGGCCCGCCGCCCCCGGGTGTCCGAGGAGCCGCACGGCATCGACGGCCGCGTTCACCGTCGGCTCGGCGGCGTTGCGGGAGTACTCGATCTGATGCGCCGCGCAGGCGAGCAGCGCCCGCACCGGGCTCGCGAGCCGGCGCGGCTGCGCCAGAAGCCGCTCGAGGGCCGGCGCCAGGCGCAGGTACCATCGCACCGTGCCCAGGGTGATCGCGCGAATGGCGGCGCGCTCGCGGGAATGTTCGGCGGCCGCGAGTGCCTCATCCGCGGTGCGACCGGCGCTGATGACCGCCTCTACCGCCCGCGCCGCCCCCACGAGCGCGGGGGCCGCGGGCGAGGAGGATCCTCTATACAAGGCGCTGCCCCGCCAGCTCCCGGCTGTGGGAGAGCTCACGGGCGCCCACCCGGCGGCGTCCCGGGAGCTGGACCTCACGGACCGCCAGCAGTCCCTGTCCGCACCGGACGAGCATGAAATCGTCCTGAACAGCGAGGATCATGCCATTTTCGTGACTTTTAGCGCCGGATGGCGGCTCATTCGCTACCGCGCTAGCGGTATAGATGCGCAACTGCTCCCCACCCAGCGTCGTCTCGGCGACCGGCCAGGGGTTGAAGGCGCGCACCTGGCGCTCGATCGCAGGCGCGGCAGCGCTCCAGTGGATGCGGGCCTCGGATTTCTCGATCTTGGCGGCATACGTCACGCCCTCGGCGGGCTGGGCACGCGCCTTCAGCGTCCCGGCGGCCACGCCCCGCAGCGCCTCGAGGATGGCCTGTGCGCCGAGCGCGGCGAGGGCGTCGTGGAGCGAGCCGCCGGTTTCTTCGGGCGCGAGGGCATAGGGTTGCCGCAGCAGCACCGGGCCGGTGTCGAGGCCTGCGTCCATCTGCATCACGCTGACGCCGCTTTGCGCATCCCCGGCGAGAATCGCGCGCTGGATGGGGGCGGCCCCGCGCCAGCGCGGCAGGAGTGAGGCGTGCACGTTCAGGCACCCGTGGCGCGGCAGGCGCAGGACCTCGGGGGGCAGGAGCAGCCCGTACGCGACGACCACCAGGACATCGGGTGCCCAGGCCTCCAGCGCGGCGCGCCCCGCGGGACTCCTAAGGGTGGGCGGCTGAGCGAGCGGCAGCCCGCGCGCGAGCGCGGCGCTCTTCACCGCCCCGAAGGCGAGCTTGCGCCCGCGGCCCCTGGGCCGATCCGGCTGGGTGAGGACGCCGATGAGCTCGTGGTGGGCACACAGCGCCTCCAGCACGGGCAGCGCGAACTCCGGCGTGCCGGCGAAGGCGACGCGCAACGTCAGTACGCGCGGCGTGCGCGGCCGCTCTTGGCCGGCGCCTGGGCGGCGCGCTCCTTGCGGTCCTTGTCGAGCTTTTTACGGATGCGCTCGCGCTTCATCTCCGAGAGGTAGTCGACGAAGAGCTTGCCCTCGAGGTGATCCATCTCGTGCTGCACGCACACGGCGAGGATGCTCTCGTACTCGCGCTCACTCAGGTTGCCGGCGCGATCGTGCGAGCGCACGCGGATCTTCGCCGCGCGCTTCACCTCGTCGAAAATCCCGGGAACCGAGAGGCAGCCCTCCTCGGTCTTCTCCTCGCCCTCGCGCTCGAGTATCTCGGGGTTGATCAGGACGAGCGGTTCATTGCGCCCCTCGGAGATGTCGATCACGATCACGCGCTCGTGCACGTCGACCTGCGTCGCGGCCAGCCCGATGCCGGGGGCCTGGTACATCGTCTCGAGCATGTCATCGATCAGCTGACCCAGTGAGGCATCAAAACGCGTCACCGGCCGCGCACGGGTGCGCAGCCGGGGGTCGGGAAATTCCAGGATGGTTCGTAGGGCCATGGCCTTACTGATATGGGGGCGCCTGCAAGGGTGATCCAGCGCACAAAGTTGACATTAATTCGTATGCCCCGGGCCTCCGTGCCAGTATAACGAACTGGAATTCCCGCGCAGGTCGTGTGGTTGCACCTCGCGCAATGAGGAGTGGAGGATGGTCTCAAATCAAGTACTTGGGGCTCGCGCGGTCGCGGGCTTGCTGGCTGTGTTCCTGGCCGTTTCGGGCTGCTCGCACTTCGGACATCACGATAGCGCGCCCGCACCCACGGCGATGGCTAACCCCGCGCCTCTGCCCTCGCCCGGCGCGGCCGCGTCTGCGCCCGAGGACATGACGGCCACCCAGGCCGCCATCGCCGCCGGCGACGTCGAGCGCGCCCCGGCGAGCACGCCGGCGGACACCCGCGACGCGGTCAACCCCTCGGCACCGATGCACTACACGGTGAAGAAGGGTGACACCCTCTGGGGCATCGCCTCGATGTACCTGAAGGACCCGTGGCTGTGGCCGGAGGTCTGGATTATCAACCCCCAGATCCCCAACCCGCATCTGATCTATCCGGGCGATCAGCTGGCACTCGCCTACGGCGCCGACGGTCGGCCGCACGTGAGCGTCTCGCAGGCCGGCACGGTGCGGCTGGATCCGCGCCTGCGCAGCGAACCGCTCAACGGGGCCATCCCCACGATCGCCTATTCCTCGATCGCCGCCTTCCTGTCGAAGCCGACCATCGTCAGCGAGGACCAGATCAGGCACGCCCCCTACGTGCTCGCCTTCCGCGACGAGCACCAGACCGGCGGCACGGGCAACGAGATCTACGTGCAACACCTGCCCGGGGCGCAGAACTCTCGCTACACGGTGGTGCACATCGCCGGCCCGCTGCGCGATCCGGATGACCACAAGCTCCTCGGCTATGAGGCGATCTACACCGCGACCGCGCTGGTGCAGCGCGCCGGCGACCCCGCCAAGGCGGTACTCATCGACCCGGCGCGCGAGACGCTGGCCGGGGACCGGCTGCTGGCCTCCGAAGATACCCAGGCCATGCTGAACTTCACCCCGCACCCCCCCAGCAGCGACACCCGCGGCCACATTCTGGATGTCGTCGGCGGCACCGATCTGGTGGGCCTGTACCAGGTGGTGGTCATCAACCGCGGCCGCAGCCAGGGCGTCGACCCCGGCACGGTGCTGGCGATCGACCACAGGGGCGCCGTCGCTGCGGATGTCTACCGCGGCGGGCGCAACATCGGTTCTGAAGGCAGCCGGACGTTCGCGCCGAAGGTGCAGCTGCCGAGTGAGCGCAATGGCACGCTGCTGGTCTTCAAGTCCTTCGATCGCGCCAGCTACGGCCTCATCGTCGGCGCCTCCGACATCATCGAGATCGGGGACGTCGTTCGCAATCCGTAGCCGCATATCGCGCGCGGCTGCGCACCAGCTCAATTCCCGCACGCTCACGACGCCGGTGGCGCCGTGAGCGTGCGGTGCCTCCTGACAGCGCGCCCGGTCACCGAAAAAACGTAATCCGCAGAGGGGCTTAGGCGTGCCCTTGGCCACGCCGCCGCGGCGTCGGTATTGGACAAGCCCCGGGAAATGCTGTTAGATGCCCCCGCATTTGAAGTCCGCGACCGTTGAATTTCCGTCACATGCACGCACGCACCCGGGTGCCCACGGCGGCCGCTTTGGGCCGGTTTACCTCGCATGATCACTAGCAGCGTTCTCGACATCCTGATCTACGTCTTCGACCGCTACATGATGAATGAGCCGCCCGACGTACCCGAGCGCGAGCATCTGGCGCGCGACCTCGAGCGCGCAGGCTTCGCGGCGGCCAACGTCGAGCGCGCGCTCGACTGGCTCACCGACCTCGCCTTCGGCCACGAGCAGGCGGCGCAGAATGCCCAGCGTGAGGGCGCCCCGCGCGGCGTGCGCGTGTTCAGCGACAGCGAGCTGGCACGCCTCTCGACCGAGTGCCGCGGGCTGCTGCTGAAGCTCGAGGCTGCGCAGGTCCTCACGTCGCAGCAGCGCGAGCTCGTGATCGAGCGCCTGCTGGCCCTGGACAGCGACGATGCCGACGCCGAGACGCTCAAGTGGGTGGTGCTGATGGTGCTCTCCAGCCAACCTGGGCAAGAGCTCGCGGTGGAACAGCTGGGCGGGCTCATTACCGACGTGCGCCCCAGTGCGCCACATTGAACGCGCCGCGCACACTGAGGTGGCTTGAGAGCTCCGCGGCTTGTCCGCGGTTTTTCGTTTTAGGAACGAGCGTTTTTTAGGTCATGGCAGAGAACCTAGTCATCGTCGAGTCGCCCGCCAAGGCGAAGACCATCAAGAAATACCTGGGGCGCGATTTCGACGTGCTGGCCTCCTATGGCCACGTGCGCGATCTGATTCCCAAGGAAGGCGCCGTCGATCCGGAGGACGGCTACGCCATGAAGTACCGTGTGCTCGAGAAGAACGAGCGGCACGTGGAAGCGATCGCGCGCAGCCTGCGCAAGTCCAAGGCGCTGTATCTGGCGACCGACCCGGACCGCGAAGGCGAGGCGATCGCGTGGCATCTGAAGGAGATCCTGAAGGAGCGCGGCGAGCTCGACGGCAAGCACGTGCACCGCGTGGTGTTTTACGAGATCACCAAGAACGCCATCCGCGAGGCCGTGGGTCAGCCGCGCGGCCTGTCGCTCGAGCTGGTCAACGCGCAGCAGGCGCGCCGCGCGCTCGATTACCTCGTCGGCTTCAACCTCTCGCCGCTTCTGTGGAAGAAGGTGCGTCAGGGCCTCTCCGCCGGGCGCGTGCAGAGCCCGGCGCTGCGCATGATCTGCGAACGCGAGGAGGAGATCGAGGCCTTCAAGGCGCAGGAATACTGGACCATCGAAGGCGAGGGCGCCCACAGCGGGCAGCCCTTCCCGCTGAAGCTGCTCGAGTACCGCGGCGCCAAGGTCGAGCAGTTCAGCTTCACC
>DATIXW010000013.1:0-44463 GCA_035518135.1 Steroidobacteraceae bacterium | reverse complement strand
CGCCAACTTCGGTCGCCTGTGCCGGGGGGTGCTGTACTTCAGCGCGCTCACGCGCTACGACCTGAAGCACAACGCCGACCCCGAGCGCACCGATGCGGCGGTGCACCTGCGCAGCGCACACTGGTACCGCAGTCGGCTGCGCCGTGACTTTCGCGATCTGGGGCTGGGCTTCTGGCTGCGGCGCGGGGCGCCGGTCATGCTGTGGGAGCTCGAGTCGGACTAGCCGCGCGGTATATCGAGCCATACGCCGATGCGGGGAAGCGCCGTTTCGCCCGGGCGATTCGCCGCGCGCTCACCGCTACGGTTCAGTCGGCGAGGGCCCTCTGGGCCCGCTGGCGCCGACGGAAGAGTGGATAAAGCGGCAGTCCGAGCAGGATCAGCAGGATCGTGGCGATCGCTTCCCTGGTGGTCGTCAGCAGCGCGCTGATCACGACCCACACCATGATGAGCACCACGAGCAGCGGCACCAGGGGGTAGCCGGGCACCCGGAACGGGCGCACGACGGCCGGCTGCGAGCGTCGCAGCACGATGAGGGCGAGGATCACCGGAATCCAGAACAGCGCGTACGACATGACCGCCATGTTGGTGAGTTCCTCGAAGCTTCCCGAGACGGCAAGCACCGCAGCCCACAGGCAGGTGAGCAACAGCGAGGTGACGGGCACGCGCGTGTTGGGACTCAAGCGTCCGAAGCGCGCAAAGAACAGGCCGTCGCGCGCAGCCGCGAAGGAGACGCGGGCGCGCGTGAGGATCGTGCCATTGAGCGAACCGATGCACGAGATGACGAAGATCAGCGCCGCCACCGCCACCGCGCGCCTGCCGAGGAAGGTCTGCACCGCACGTGCGGCGACCGAGGGTGCCTCGGGGTAGGCGGTGGAGTTGGCGCTCGCCACCTGCCAGAAAGGCAGCGCCCACAGGTAGGCCGCGTTGATCAGCAGATAGATGGCAAGCACCAGGAGCGTGCCGCCGATGATGGCGCGCGGCAGATTGCGCTGCGGCTCGCGCACTTCGCTGGCCGCCATGGGCAGATACTGCCAGCCGCTGTAGGCCCACAAGGCGGCGAACAGCGCGGCCCCGAAGCCAGCCGCGCCGCCGCTGGGCGTGCCGGGTGCGGCGGCGAGGTTGCCGGCATCGGGTGTGCCGGAGAACAGGAAAACGCCGGCGGCCACCCCGATGATGGCCAGGATCTTGGTCACGGTGAGCGCGGTCTGCACGCGCCCGCCGAACATGACCCCGGCGCAATTGATGGCCGCGAACACGGCGATGACACCCACCGCAATCAGCTGGCGCGGACCGAGCTCGAGGGCGTACACGGTGCCGTGCAGGGGTAACGCATAGCGGATCCACGGCGCGCCCAGGGCGTGGATGTCGGAGACGAAGATGGCCACGGCCGCACCATAGGCGGCGATGCTTGCGCCCCCGAGCAGGAAGCTGTTGCAGGCGTAGAGAAAGCCCGGGACTTCACCATAGGCGGCGCGCAGGTAGACGTACTCGCCTCCGGCCGCCGGCAACATCGCTCCCAGCTCCGCGAAGCACAGCGCGGCCAGCAGCGCCACCAGGCCGGCGACCGCCCAGGCGCACAGGACCAGTACCGGCGTCCCGACCGCCTGCGCCATCTGCGCCGACTTCAGGAATACGCCGGTGCCAATCGTGATGCCCACGACCAGTGAGGTGGCGTGCGTGAGCGTCAGGTCGCGACGCGGCTGAAGTTCCGGGGATTGCATGGGCGCTATCGTACAATCGTCACGGGCACGGCACGGAGCTAAAACATGGCCGGTCACGAGTATCACGCGCTCATCCACTGGGCGCGCGGGACCGCTGTCTTCACCGACAACCGCTATAGCCGCGGGCACACGTGGCGTTTCGATGGCGGCATCGAGGTGCCGGCGTCCTCCTCTCCGAGCGTGGTGCGCACGCCGTTCTCGGTGGAGGCGGCGGTTGATCCGGAGGAAGCGTTCGTGGCTTCACTCTCCAGCTGCCACATGCTCTGGTTTCTGGATCTCGCCGCCCGGGATGGCTGGTGCGTGGATGACTACCGCGACGATGCCCGGGGCGTGATGGGCCGCGATGGTGCGGGACACATCGCAATGCTGCAGGTGATTCTGCGTCCGCAGGTGCTGTTTGCCGGCCCCCGCCGTCCCGAGCGCAGCGGCCACGAGACGCTGCACCATCGCGCCCACGAGTCCTGCTTCATTGCCAACTCGGTCAAAACCGCCGTAAGCGTCGAGCTGCCCGATGCCTGAGACGCTGCTCGACTTTCAGGGTGCCGTGCGCTGTGAGCGCAGCGTCGGTGCGCTCGGGCTCACGCTGCGTGGCGCCGCCGGAGTTGCGGGAGACACGCACACGCTCGGCTTCAGCGGGCACGCCCCCGCCGAGCTGCCGCAGGTCCTCACCGCACCGCGGGTGCAGGCGCTCGGCGAGGGACGCTACCGCATCCAAAGTGGCGAGGGCGCGTGGCTGCTGCGCGCGCGCGCCGTGCATCTCAGCCGCGAGGTGGCGACGCCGTTCTACTGCGCGCTGCCGCCGCGGCCTGTACCGCTCGGCAAGCGGCTCTTCTGGCGCGCCGTGCTGGCGCTCGCGGCCACGCGCGCAGGCCTCGCGCTGCTGCGCGTGCTGCGTCGCTAAAGGGGCCTTCCCGTGCAAAGCCTCTACTACATTCTCGGACTGGGCGTCGGCGCAGGACTGGTCGTGCAGGTCGGCATGAACAGCACGTTGCGCGCGCTCCTCGGCAGCCCGATCGTGGCCGCCCTCATCAGCTTTCTGGTCGGTTCGCTGGCGCTCGCCGCCTATGCAGGCCTCGCGCGCACGCCGCTACCGCTGCGCGCACAACTCTGCGCCGTGCCGGCCTGGGCATGGCTCGGCGGGGTGCTCGGCGCCTTCTATGTCGCCTCGAGCGTGATCGTCGGACCGCGGCTCGGCGCGGCGACGCTGCTCGCGCTCGTGGTACTCGGGCAGCTCGGAACCTCGCTGCTGGTGGATCACTTCGGCTGGCTTGGCTTTCCGCAGCACCCGCTCACCGTGCTGCGCATGCTGGGCGCGGCGCTGCTGTTCGGCGGCGTGCTGCTCATCACGCGCTGAGTGGCGTGTCCGGGGTGCGCCCGCTTCGCCTTCAGGAACTCGGGGAACGCAGCGGCAGGATCTGTGCCTGCGGCAGCGCCCGGCGCTGTCGCGCGGTGAGGGAGGCGTAGGTCGCCATCTGCGTCTGGAACGCGCGCTGCCAGGTGAACTGCTGCAGCACCCGCGCGCGCGCGGCCTGACCGAGCGACTCCAGATCGCGCTCATATAGTGCCGCGATCGCATCGGCCATGCTCGCCGGATCCTGCGGCGCGGCGAGCACTCCGACGCTGTCGTCGATGAGCTCGGGAAAGGCGCCGGCGCGCGCCGCCACCACGGGACGCCCGCAGGCCATGGCTTCGAGGATCACCAGTCCGAAGGTTTCCTTGGTACCCGCATGCACCAGCGCGTCGGCGGAGGCGATCCAGCCGGCCAGTTCCACGCTGTCGCGGCGGTAGGGCAGCATGGTGACGTTGGCCGCCGGGCGTGCGGTGCGCTCGCCGCCGATCAACAGCAGATGATAGGGCCGCCCCAGGCGCGCGAATGCCTGCAGCAGCATCGGCAGATTCTTCTCCTGGGCGAAGCGCCCGGCGTAGAGCAACACCCGCGCACCTGCGGGCAAACCGAGTCGCTCACGCAGCGGCAGACCGCGCCGCTCCGGGGTGAATACCGAGGTGTCCACGCCGAGTGGTTGGTGCACCACGTGAGCAACGCCGAGGTCCCTCAGGTAGGCGCACATTAGGCGGCTCGGCGCGAACACCACATCGAAGCGCTCGTACAGCCAGCGCACGTAGCGCCGCATGGCCGGCTCAGCGCAGCTGCGCCCGAAGACGCGCCCGAGGATCTGCGGCAGATTCGAATGGTAGAAGGCCGCGAGCGCGATGCCGCGCCGGCGCGCGACCCGCCAGGCGCACCAGGCGGGATGGAACGCGTCCCCGGCCTCGATCAGTCCGGGCTCCAGCTCATCGAGCACCCGAGCCCAGCGGCGCGGGTTCAGCGGCAACCGATAGTTGAAGGTACCCGGAACCGGATAGCCCGCCAGCGTGCACAGCCCGCCACGCTGGATCTGCTCCTCGCGCCCCGGGACCACGATGGTGTGTTCCCAGCAAGTGTGCGCCGCGAGCCACGCGTGCTTGGCCGACAGATAACGCTTAACGCCACCGCTCGTGGGCGAATAGAACACGGTCGTGTCGACGAGATGCATGCGCTGTGTTGTCGGCTTCGCGACCCTTTGGCCCGCCCTCCCGCGCCGTATTCCATTGCACCTTCATGACACAAGTGTGTCAAGCGTGGCCGCGTCACGCGACCGTCACGTCCATGCGGCCCGCACAGTTACGCGGCCGGCTTGATGTTGGCATTGAGCCGGAAGAGATTCGCCGGATCGTAACGTTTCTTCAGGTGCGCGAGGCGACTGTAATTGTCGCCGTAGGCTGCCGCCACGCGGCTCTCGCGGTCGTCGGTGTTGGCGATGTTCACGTAGTTTCCGCGTGTGAGCGGCTCGACCTGCGTCCAGGCGTGCCGCACCCACTCGGTGTTGCGCTCCGCATCGGGGCTCCCCACCTGCCACGCACCGGCAAGACCCATGTTGTGGCTCGCGCCGCGCCCCCAGTAAGCGGTGGCCGTGGGCGCCACGCGACTGATCGCGCCGCCCTGGGCCTGCATCCACACGTCCAGAAGATTCGAGGGGGCCGTCTCGATCAGCCCGCAGACCCCATCGATCAGATTGGGTGTGAGGCCAAAAATCAGTCCGCCGCGCACGTACACGCCGAACTTGGAGACTCCCGGCGTATAGCTGCTGCCCTGCAGCTTCAGGTACGTCGCGGGTGCGAGCTCGTCCCTGACGGCCTTGCCGAGCTTGCGCAGCGGCGCGAGCACGCGCGTGGCATCGCCCACCGGGCCGCTGTAGCAGACATCGAAAGTCACCAGCCGCCCGAGCTTGTCATCGCCCTCAAGATCGATGTCGACGTACAGCTCGTCCGGCGCGCTCGCGATGTAGTCGGCGAAGTGGCGCAGCAGCTCGCGCGCGCCGGTCATGGGGAAGGAGATCTGCCCGCCATACATCTGCGGGTTGACCTCGTGCAGCTGCAAGTCAAAGCAGGTCACCACGCCGAAGTTGCCGCCGCCGCCGCGCAGCGCCCAGAGCAGATCCGGGTTTTCCTGCGCACTGGCGCGCTGCCATTTGCCGTCGGCCGTCACCAGCTCTGCTGAGACCAGGTTGTCGGCCGTGAGGCCGAAGCGCCGGCCAATGCGCCCCACGCCGCCGCCGAGCGTGAGGCCCGCGACGCCGGTGTCGGCGACCGTGCCGGAGGTCGTCCCCAGCCCGAAGGCCTGGGACTCGCGGTCGAGCTGTCCCAGCAGCGCCCCGGACTGCACGCGCGCGCGGCGCGCGAGCGGGTCGACTTCCACCGCCCGCATCGGCGCGAGGTCGATCATGAGGCCGCCGTCGCAGGCGGACAGGCCCGAGAGGCTGTGGCCGCCCCCGCGCACCGCCGTCAGCAGCGCATGCGCGCTGGCAAAGCTGACCGCGTGCGTCACGTCGGCGGCGCCGACGCAGCGCGCGATCAGGGCCGGCTTTCTGTCGTAGGCCGGGTTCCACAGCCGGCGTGCGGCGTCGTAGCCGGTGTCCCCGGGTGCGAGCAGTTCACCGCGCAGTCCCGCGCGCAGTTCCTCGACGTCGCCGCTCTTGATGCCTTGCGGCCGGCCATCCAGACCCACGATCGCAACTTCACTGGCGGCGTGCGCCCTGCGCCAGGGCGCAAGTGTCAGGCCAGCGAGCGCGGCGGTGGCGCCGGCGCAGAACTCTCTTCTTTTCATGATGACTGCCCGACGCTTGAGGTTTTGGCTAGCGTGCTCCTGCGGGATGCGCGCCGTCAAGACAACGCTTGGCGGCGCGGGGGGTGTGGCAAACTAACCTTCACCTCCGGATGAGGCGATCAGAAGCGTCAAACCTGCGCATGCGCATCCCGAAGGCTCGGCGGTGAATCTCGTCGGTCACGAATTCGAAGTGGTATCTCATGAACCAGTTTCTGCGGCGTCTGGTGGTACTGCAGCCCGGTGAGGCGCCAGCGCTGCTCGCGTCGTTTGCGACGCTGCTGTGCATGTTCACCAGCTACGCGATCCTGCGCCCGGTGCGCGATGCCCTCGGCATCACCTCAGGGCTCGAGAACATCCCGTACCTGTTCTGGGGCGTGTTCGTCACGATGCTGCTGCTGCAGCCGCTGTACGGCTGGCTCACCTCACGCCTGCCGCGTTCGGTGTTCCTGCCCTGGGTGTACGCTTTCTTCGCGCTCAACCTGCTGTCCTTCTGGGTGTGGTTTCACCTCCAGACGGATCACACCTGGATTGCGCGTACCTATTTCGTCTGGGTGAGTGTGTTCAACCTGTTCGTCGTGGCGGCGTTCTGGAGCCTGATGGCGGATGTCTTCAGCCGCGAGCAGGCGGGGCGCCTGTTCGGCTTCATCTGGGCCGGCGCCAGCACCGGCGGCATCATCGGACCGGCACTCACGCGCCAGCTGGCGGTGCCCCTCGGCGCCATCAATCTGCTGCCGGTGTCTGCAGCCCTGCTGGTGCTGTCGATGGTGTTTATGGCGCAGGTGATCCGCTGGCAGCGGCGCCAGGCCGCGAATACGCCCCAGGCGCTCGCCGCAATTGCCGCCGGCCGTGCTGCACCACGAGCCGACGGCGGCGTCGGTGGCGGGGTCTTCGCCGCTTTCGCGCAGGTCGCGCGCTCGCCTTACCTGCTGGGCATCGCCGCGTTCGTGCTGTTCATGACCTGCGTGTCGACGTTTCTGTACCTGGAGCAGCAGGCGTTCGTCGCCAAGGCGTTCAGCACGACGAACGAGCGCGCGCGCTTCTTTGCCACGATCGATTTTTGTGTGCAGGCCGTGTCCCTGGCGATGCAGTTTTTCATGTTCAGCCGGCTGTTCAGATGGCTCGGCATGCGCGCGCTGCTCGCCTTCGTACCGCTCCTCATGGTGGCCGGCTACGCGATCTTCGCACTTGCCCCGTTCTTCATGGTGCTGGTGATCGTATATGCGGTGCGCCGAGTGACTGACTACGGCATCACCCGCCCCTGCCGTGACTCGCTGTTCACGGTGGTGAGCCGCCAGGAGAAGTACCAGGCCAAGAGCCTCATCGACACCTTTGCCTATCGGGGCGGGGATGCCCTCAGCGGCTCGCTTTACAAGGCACTCACCGGCGGACTCGGGGCGAGCCCGGCGGGGATTGGCTGGCTGGGGGTCGGGATTTCGGCGGCCTGGACCGTGCTGGCACTCGCCTTGGGACGGGCTTTCCAGCGCCGCGCGGGCGCGGCGCCCGCCAGCCCCTAGGCGGCGCTCGTCTGGACTTCCCCGCCGGCGCCGTTACGCAGCGCCGCGGCGGCGGCCATGATCTCGGCGGCGGTCGCGAAGCGTTCGCCGCGCGCCTTGCAGAGCAGGCGTGCGAGGAAGGGCTGGTAGCGTCGCAGGTCATCCGGGAGCGTCGGCAGCGGGGAGCTCACGTGCTGCTGCAGCACTTCCATGGCCGTGCCGCCGGTGTAGGGCTTCTGCCCGGTGAGCATCTCGTAGCAGATGATTCCCAGGCTGTAGAAATCCGAGCGCGCATCGAGCGGCTCGCCCAGCGCCTGCTCCGGGCTCATGTAGTACGGAGAGCCGAGCAGCACGCCGGTATGGGTGCTCACCGTGTTGCCGTCCACTGAGCGCGCAAGCCCGAAGTCGATGAGCGCCACGCCATCGTTCTCGCGCAGCATCACGTTGGGGGGCTTGAGGTCGCGGTGCACCAGGCCGGCCTCGTGCACCACCTGCAGCGCCGCGGCGATCTGCACCGCGTAGTGCAGCGCTTCCGCTTCGCTCACGCCGCGCTGGATGCGCGCCTTGAGGTCTCCGCGTGGCAGATACTCCATGGCCAGATACTCAAAGCCGCCGTGCACGCCGTAGTCATAGATCTCCACGACCAGCGGGCTGCGTACTGCCATGATTGCGGTGTACTCGCGCTCGAGGAACTGGCGGCCGGCGGCCTCATCGCGCAGCGTCTTGCTCACCTTGAGGGCGACGTTGTGGCCGCGGTGCGCGCTGGAGGCCAGGTACACGACCGCCTTCTCGGACTCGCCGATCTTCAGGCGCAGCGTGTACCCCGGGATGACCTCGGCGTTCGCAGCGGCCAGCAGTGCGGCCACGCCGGCCGGCTGCAGCGCCTCGCCCTCACCGGCCCCCGGCGCGGCCTCGGCAGCGGCGGCAGCCTGCATCTCGGCCGGTGCGGGATTGGCTTTACCCTCCTGAGCGCGTGCCAGCTGCGCAAGACTGGCGAGGCGGCGCGCCACGCGCCGCTCGACGCGCCGCAGCGCCACCCGCACGGTGGTGCTCAGTCGCTCGGGCGTGAGCAGGCGCTTGGGCAGGTAGTCGACCGCGCCGAGCTGCAGGGCCCGCACGGCGGTGAGTTCATTGCCGTCCTCGGCGAGCGCGACCACCGCAGGCGCTGCCGGCTGCTCGCGCAGGCGCCGCAGCAGCGTCAGTCCCTGCGCAGCCGGATCCTCGGGGCTTACGCCGAAGTTGGCCGCGAGCATGAGCAGATCGCAGTCGCGACCGGAGAACATCGCGCACCAGCGCCCGAATTCCTCCAGGTTCAGCATGCTGATGCTCGCCTGCGGACACAGCACGTCTAGGTGGTGCCGCAGCCACTCGCTGTAGCGCGCGTCGTCGTCGACGACCAGCAGCCGCACCGGTGGTGCTGAACGGCGCGGGGTCGTCACGGCTGCACCGCGAAGCGCACGCGCACGCGCGCCCTCTGCGTGACCGGTGCTCCATCGTGCAGCACCGGCTGGTAGCGCCAGCGACGCACCGCCTCAAGCGCGCTTTGCTCGAAGATGCCGACCGGCTGCGCCCCCACGATGGCGGCCTCGCCCACGCTGCCATCGGCGTTGACCAGGAACTGCACGTCCACCCAACCCTCGATTCCCTTCTCCCGGGCGCTGTCCGGGAACTGGGGCGGCACGTAACGGGTGCGCGTCAGCGAGGTTGCGCTCACGTAGCCGCCCTCCGCGGCGGCGGCGGCCGGCGCCGCGCCACCCGGCCCGTTCGGAGCCGCCGCGGCGAGTTCGGCCTCCACCGCGGCGATGGCCGGGGCCGCGGCCCCGGCCGCCTGTGCCTCCGCGAGCCAGCGACGTGCGCCGGTCAGATCCTGCGTCCGGGCGGCGGCCTGCGCCTCATCGAGGAGGCGCGTCTCGAAAGCGGTGCGCGCGGCGAGTGTCGCCGCCCCGGCAGGCTCGGCCTGCGCCAGCTGCTCGAGGTAGTACTTGGCGCTGTCGCCGGCGGGCTCGAGCAACTGTCCCTGCGACAGGCGCTGCTTGAAGAGTGCTTCGGTGCGCGCACGCGAGTTCTCCTGCGCCGCGCCGCGCAGCTGCTGCGCGGCCTGGTGCAGCGCCACCACGTCCGCCGCATCCGCCCCGCTCTCGGCGGCGGCATCGGCCCAGTGATCTGCCAGCTCGGCATTGCCGGCGGTGGCGGCCTGGCGGGACTCGCTCTGCAGGCGCGCCAGCAGTTCGCTGCGAGCCTCCTGCACGGCCGGATCGTTCGGGGCCAGCGCCTTGGCGGACTCGATGTAGAAGCGCGCGTTCTGTTCGGCGGGCTCGATGATTGCACCGGCTGCGAACGCCTCGCGCGCATGCACGAGGAGGTCGGTGACCCGCGCAGCGGTCTGCTTCTGCGTCAGCTGCGCGCGCGCCTCCTCGACCAGCGTCGAGCGATCGCCGCCGCGCGCGGCGTCATCCAGGACCGCGAGCGCTGCGCCCACGTCCCCGCCGGCGGCGGCGCGCTGGGCCCTGCCGAGCACCAGCCGCTCGCGCTGCGCACCGATCTGCGCGGTCAGGAATGCCACGCGCGCGTGGCGCGGGTTGATGGCGCGCGCCTGGTCGGCGAGCTGCTGGGCGACATCCAGATGGTGCTCCTGCAGCTGCGCCTCGGCATCGCTCAGCAGATGATCGATCACCTGCTCAAGTCCGTTCAGGGCGCGCGGGTCACGCGCGTTGCGCTGCAGTGCCTCGCGGTACAGATCCGCCGCATTGGCGCCCGGCGGGGCGGTGAGTGCGCCGGCGGCCAGCGCCTCATCGGCGCGTGCGAGCAGCTGCTCGAGGGCGGCATCGCCGGCGCCCGCCCTGGCGGTGGCTTCGGTCGCCCGCGCGGGCGGGGTGCTGGTACGTGTCTGGGTTGCCACCCAGGTGAGTGCGGCGGCCAGGGCGAGGATGACGCCGCCGATCAGCCCCCAGCGGTTGCGTCGCGGTGGTGGCGAGAGGGGCGCGGCGGCGGCGCCCTTCAAGGCATCCTCATGGCGCCGCCACGCCGCTTCCACGAACAGCCGCACCCGCTGCTCGGAGACCGGCTTGTGCAGGAAGCGATGTACCGAGCCGTCGGTGATCTGTGCCGCGAGCAGGCCCTGCTCCTCGGCGCTGCCGGCCACGATCATGACCAGGTCGGGAAACTGCGCGTGCAGGCGCGCGGTGAGCTTGTCGATGGGCGTCGCGACCGCCGCCGAGTCGAGCACGGCAACGGCTGCCTGATGCGCCATCAGCGCGGCGGCGAAGTCGATCTCGGAGCCGACCGCGCGTACCGGGTGCGCGGCATTGCTGACCGCCTGCAGGGTCCTAAAGAGTTTCGGGTCCTGCGTGAGTGCGATCAGCGGTGCCGGTTCGAGTGCATACGTGCCCGGCGCGGCGCCGCGCGGCGCCGTCATCTTTGAAGGCTGCGTCTGGGTACTCGTCGCCACCACTGTCACCGCTGGAAAACCCGCCCGTCAGGCTTTGTTGCCCGGCCGCGGCAGCCACGATGACGGAAGGCGCGCAGACTGTCGCTAAGCAGCGCCGGATTCTGTGAAACTGATCATTCCGGCACCGCAGGGGGCGGTGGCGGGGGGCGGCGGTGTGTGAAACAGCCGACATAAAGCCCTCGGAACGGGGCTGGCGGTGCCCCGCCGATGTGACAATTTCTGTCCCCTCCAGGGGGCCGGGAGCTTCAGTCCCGCGGCAGCAGGAAGCGCGAGCCGTTGTAGGAAAGGACGGCCCCTTCCGGCGTGATGCTCTCCACGCGCACGCCTTCCGGAAGCGTGTCGCCCTCGCGCAGCCTCTTCATGTTGATCATCACGAAGCGATCCTGGGGGCGCGCCGCATACACATGCAGGTCGAGGCGCAGCTGCGGCACGTGCGTGCCGGGTGTGGTTGCCCAGTCCTGATACAGCGGCACGCCGTCCACGGTGCCACGCCGTACGTGTGAGCCCAGCGGCGCGCCCGGCTCGGCGGCGGGGGCGAGATCTTCCGCACTCTCCCCGGCGTTGTTCGGCGCGGGCGCCGACGCAGCCGGTGGCGGGGTGTTCTCACTGGCGGCCGCCGCGGCGGGACCCGCGGGGGTGAGGGCCGGGGTGGCAGCAGTGGCGCTCGCCCCCTGGGGTGCGGGTGTGGGTGCGGGTTGCGGGCTCGCGAGCACGGGGGCCGGTGCCGGGGCCGGCACTGGCGCGGCCGCCGCGACGGCGGGTTCCGTATGGGCCGGCCGTCGCAGCACCATCCAGGCGACGACTCCGACGTTCACGATGAGCAGCAGCGCAATGGCGATTGCCCACAACGGCAGGTGCGAGCGCGGCGGGGCGACCTTCACTTCGAACAGCGCCGGCCCGTTCTGGCGCTGGCGGTCGCTCTCGGATTTCTTCAGTGCGTCGAGAATGAACGACATCGGTCACCCGCCATGATGAATTTCGTTTGCAGACAGGAGCGGCGTGTTGGGTGCGGCCTGCGTCGCGGCAAGCGCGATCTGCGTCTGCACACCCGCTATGCCGTCGACGGTCAGCTGGTGCTGACGCTGGAACTCGCGCACCTGGGCCGTGAGGTCGGCGTCGAACACATCGCTCACCGGATCGCTGCTGCCCGGCAGTCCGCGCTCGTGCTGCAGGCTCTGGCGCAGCCAGCGCACCGACTCCCCGCGCATACCCGCGAACAGCGGCTTCACCGGCGAACTGCCCGGCCGCCACAGCATGACGAAGTCCCCGAGCCAGTAGTGCGAGAGCTCCCCCAGGCCGACGGTGTGTGTGCCGCCAAGCTGCAGGCGCGCCTCCTCCTCGCCGAGGGCCGTCAGCACGACCTGGTGGTTTGCGCCGCCCGGATCGGTGAGCAGCAGGATGGCCGGGTGGTTGTAGAGACGCAGCTGCCCGAAGGAGCCGCGCTCGGTGACGCACTCCAGGCCCTGCTGCTGCGCCTGCGTGCACGGATCGATCGTGCTCGGCTGATATTTTGCACCCCACAGCCCGAAGAGCTTGGCGAAGGCGCTGTCGGTGTCGGTCTCGGCGGCATGGCTGGCGAGCAGCTGGGCCAGCTGCGGCCGCGGCGCCGGGGCTGCGGGGGGCGCTGTGAGGTTCACCGCCGGCACCGCCGCAGCGCCCGCCGCAGCGCTCGCCGGGGCCGCCAGCGGCGCACGGGCGTGGCCCTTCCAGGGCTCGTAAGTCCACAGCGCCAGGAGCGCAGCGGACAGCAGCGCGGCGATGCCGGCGGTAATCGCCCACGGCAGCCAGTGCGGCGTGAAGTTGCGCCCAAACACCTCGGAGGCGGCGTTGCGCACCAGCGGCGTCGTGACGCGGTGGCGGTCGAGCGAGTAGGCCCCGAGCAGCGCCCGGTCGCAGATCACATTGATCACGCGCGGTACGCCCTGCGAGAGGCGGTAGACCTCGGCCAGCGCCTGCGCACTGAAGATGTCGGTCGTGGCACCTGCGACCCGCAGCCGATGGCGCACGTAGGCGGTCGTCTCATCGCGTGACAGTGGATTGAGGTGGTAACGGCCGGTGACGCGCTGGGCGAGCTGGCGCAGCTCGGTGCGAGCGAGCAGTTCGCGCAGCTCCGGTTGCCCGATCACGATGATCTGCAGCAGCTTCTGCGTGTTGGTTTCGAGGTTGGTGAGCAGGCGCACCTGCTCGAGCACGTCGGGGGACAGATTCTGCGCCTCATCCACCACCAGTACCACGCGCTGGCCGCTCGCGTGCGCGCGCAGCAGATAGTGGCTGAGGATGTCCACCAGGTCCTTCAGGCTGCTGAGCGCGGAGTCCGGGACCCCGATGCCGAGCTCCTCGCAGATGGTCAGCAGGAACTCCGCGGGCGTCATCTTGGGGTTGAGGATGAGGGCGATCTCGGCGTTCTTGGGCGTCTGCGCCAGGAGCGAGCGCACGATGGTCGTCTTGCCGGTGCCGACCTCCCCGGTCAGCTGGACAAAGCCGCCCGCCTCGTTGATGCCGTAGAGCAGGTGCGCCAGCGCTTCCGCGTGGCGCTCGCTCAGGTAGAGGTAGCGCGGATCGGGGGTGATCGCGAACGGCTTTTCGTTGAGTCCGAAAAACGTCAGGTACATGGGCTGATGCTACTCGATGCTGCTGCCGCGGCGCAGCGCCCGGGTGCGCAGCCCGCCGCGCCCAGGGCCGCCTGCCGGACCTGCGGCCATCGCGCCCCCGCGGGGTTGCGAGCGCGGGCGAAGTGGATGGGACCGCGCCCCGCGGGGGAAGTTTCCCACCCCGGGCCCCGGTGAGCCAGCGTGCGACGGCCCCCCCGGGGGATGAGGGATCAGGTGCCGCGACCGCTAGCCCGCAAGGCGCGGCCGGAGCCGGCTCAAGAGCTCGCCCGCCCCTTGTAGCCACTCACCAGAATGGAGACCGTGATGGCCACGTAGAGCACGCCCGTGGTGGCCTCGAGGCCGGCGATCATCCGCACGATGCCGTTCACGGGCACGATGTCGCCATAGCCCACGGTGGTCAGCGTGACCATGCTGAAGTAAAGGAGATCCACCGCCTGCCCGGTGGTGGCGCCGGAGGTTTTCTCGAACGCCCCGGGCAGTACAGCGGCAAAGCTCTGATAGAGCGCAAAGAACAAGCCCACCAGCAGCAGATAGATGCTGCCCGCGGTGTACAGATGCCCGGCGGTGACGCGGGTTGCAGCCTGCAGATATGAGAAGAGGCCCCCCACGCTCACCGCGAAGGCGAGCGCCGTCAGGGCCCACTGAATCGCATGCAGGGTCTGACTGCCGGAGACATAGGCCGCCACTGAGCAGGCGAAGGCGGTCAGGAGGAGCGCGGCAAATGGCCACACCAGTTCCTTGCGGTCCGCCATCCTCACCATCGCAACGATCAGGGGCACGAAGGTCAGTATGCCCAGCACGATTCGTCCCCAGATCACCCCATCGAGCAGCGGGTGCGCCAGAATCAGCGAAAGCATCGTAAAGAGCAGGAACAGGTCCGCCGCGGGCCGCTCGAACTCGTCACGAGTGCGCTCTGTAACCATCACAGGATCCCCCTTAATTTTCTAACCTGGGCGATGCTCGGCTTCAGCATCACCGGACTGATCTACGCAGCTGAAGGCTCGCGGGTCTACTTCAGCGTGCTGCCGCGGCGCAGCGCGCCGCTGCCAAAACGTGCCCGCGCCGCATCGAGCGCGGCGTCCACGCGGCTGATGGGCCGCGCCTGCTCGAACAGGCCCAGCTGCGCCGCCGGTGTGAGCTCCGTGAGCACCACCCCGAGCAGGCGCAGCTTCGCCTCGGGGTTGCCCGCGAGCCAGCGGGCCAGCAGGTCTGCGGCGACTCCGGCGATGGTACGCTCCTCGTTGGTGGGCGGCGCCACGGCGCGCTGGCGCGTGAAGGTGCTGAAGTCTCCGCGGCGGATCTTCACCCCGATACAGCCGGCCATGAGTTCACGTGCGCGCAGGCGGCTCGCCGCCAGCTCCGCCAGGCGCGCCAGCTGGCGCTGCAGCGTGCGCGCATCGCCAATGTCGGTCTCGAAGGTGTCCTCGGCGCTCAGGGACTTCTCCTCGAGATCCGGCTGTACCGGACGCTCATCGATCCCGGAGGCGCGCTCGCGGATCCAGCCCGAGTAGCGGCCGAACAGCGGCCACAGCAGCGCATCGGGGGCGCTGCGCAGCTGACCCAGGGTATGGATGCCCGCCGCCTCGACCCTCGCTCCGGTCTTGCGCCCGAGTCCGGGGAGCTTGCGCACCGAGAGCGGATCGAGCAGCGCGCGCAGGTTCTGCGGCGTCACCACCGTCAGCCCGTCGGGCTTGTGCAGGTCGGAGGCGATCTTGGCGACGAGCTTGTTCGGGGCGACCCCGACCGAGGCGCCGAGCCCGGTGCGCTCGCGGATACGGTGTTTGATCGTGTGGGCGATCGCGACGGCGCCGCCGAACAGCTCCTGGCTGGCGGTGACGTCGAGGAAGGCCTCATCGAGGGACAGCCCCTGCACCAGAGGGGTGATCTGCCGGAACACGCTGAATACCTCGCGCGAGACTTCCTGGTAACGCGCCATGCGCGGGCGCACGCACAGCGCCTGCGGACACAGCCGCAGCGCGGTGCGCATGGGCATCGCGGAATGCACCCCGAACACGCGCACCTCGTAGCTCGCCGCCGCGACGACCCCGCGCCCGCCATCCCAGCCGACGATGACCGGGCGGCCGGCGAGTGCCGGTTCGTCACGCTGCTCGACGGACGCGTAGAACGCATCCATGTCGACGTGCAGGACGGCGCGCGCCACGGCCGCTGCGGGAGTCGGCTACTTCAGCACGGTGATGGTGATCTTGGGCGAGATGAGCGGCGGGCTGTGGGGTATGTGGTTCAGGTCGGCGAACAGCAGCTGCAGCGTGTGCCTGCCCGGTGCGAGGTTGAGCGTGGTCTCGGTCTGCCCCTTGCCGAAGTGCACGATGTGCTCATTGGCCGGCAGCGGGCTGTTGAGGTCCGCAGGCGCCTCGGTATCGATGAGCAGGTGGTGATGGCCGGTGTTGTCGAACTTGACGCCCGCCGGCGCGACACCCATGCCCTTCAGGCCGAACTGCACCAGCACCGGGGCGTGCACGTGGGCGCCGTTCTTGGGACTGATGATGTAGACCTCGGCCCCCGCGGGCGCGGGCGTGCGCTCCTGGGCGAGGACCGGCGAGATGAGGGCCAGGAGCGCGCCGATGATCAGGGTACGCATAGGAGACTCCTTCACAGCATGAGAACGCTATACACACTGGTGGCCGCGACCATCATGGCAGCGGACAGCAGGTAAAAGCAGGCCAGCAACGCGAGCTTGCTCAGCGTCAGCAGGCGCCCCTGGCGGTAGACGACGCGCATCGAGCGGTACATGTACCACGCGAAGTACAGGAACACCGCGAGACCTGCGCCGGGAACCGGCGGCAGCACCTTGCGCAGCAGCAGCAACACCCCGGCAACCAGGAACACGAACGCGTGGTTATGCACGAACAGCAGCAGGTGCTCCACGTAGTAATGCCGCGGGAACCAGTACATGAGCATCATGAGGGCGGCGAGCAGTGGCAGGAACAGGAACATCGCCCGGGGCACGTTGTGCAGGAACGCCTGCTGCAGCTCGCGGCCGTTGTCGATGACGGTCCTGCGGCAGCCCTGCTGCACGAGCGGGCGCAAGGTGCTCTGCCAGGGGCCGTCGTAGTTGGCGCCCGCACACACCCGCTCCGCGCGCTGCTCCGGCGTCTCACCGGCTTTTGATTGCAGGGTTGGAACGTCCTCAAGCTTCTCGGCCGTGACCGCGCGGCCGGTGTCCACCTTGTCAGGGTCGAACTGCACCACGGCGAGGCGCGTGTTGACCACGCTCGCCACCAGGAAGAAGGCCACCGACACGACCAGGTACAGGCGCAGCGGCGGCAGGTAGCGCGCGCGGTGCCCGGCGAGGAACTCGGCCGTCAGCTTCCCGGGCCGGAACAGCAGCGCGCCGAGGGTGCGCCACAGGCGCGAGTCGGCGTGCGTCAGGTCCTCGGTGGCGAGGCGCGAGAAGTGCCACAGGGAATGCACCGGGGGCTCGAGGCGCTGCCCGCAGGCGCCGCAGTAGCGTTGCGTGACCTCGTTGCCGCAGTTCTCGCACCGCTCGCTCGGCGCGGTGGCGCCGGCAGCCCGGGGCGGCGCGCTCGCAAGCGGTGCCGATGCGCTCATGCCACGTGCGCGCTGGAGCTCGCCGCCGATCGCGCCCGGGTCCCGAGCGCGTCGGGTTCGAAGTCATCGACGTGGATCAGGTCCATCACCTTGCGATCATAGTCGCGCAGCGCCGCCGCCTCGGTCTCCGAGATCAGACCCACCTCGAGCGCCTGCTGGATGCGCCCGGGCGGATCGAGTGCCGTCACGCGCCCGGTCTTGACGCCCTCGACGCGGATGCGCTTCTCGAGCGGCTCGAGCTGTATCGCCAGCAGCAGTGCCTCCTGCAGCAGCCCGAGCGCGTTAGTGGGCTCGAGGGTGCGGTAGGTGAATTCACCGAGGCGCTCCCGCGCCGCACTCGGCATGGTGACGAGCGAGGCCACCCGCCGCCCGAGGCGATCATCGGGTGCGGAGTAAATGCGGCCGCGCGGGAAGATCAGCGCGCGCATCACCGCCGCGAGCGCGGCGTTGGGGAAGTTGCGCAGGAAGCCGTGGAGCTGTTCCTGGGCGTGGTAAAGCAGGTTGCGGCAGGCCCACTCGAGGATCGGCAGGTCCTCCTCCTGGCGGCCCTGGTTCTCGTGATGCTTGAGCAGCATGGAGGCGAGGTACATGCACGAGAGCACGTCCCCCAGCCGTGCCGAGAGGTTCTCCTTCTTCTTCAGGTAGCCCCCCAGGGTCAGCATCGCGACGTCCACCGCGAAGGCGAAGGAGGCGGAGAAGCGCACCACGTGCTGGTAGTAGCGGGCCGTGGCGCCGCGTACCGGCGCGCGCGTGAAGCGCGCGTGGGTGAGCGCCATGATGAAGGAGCGCACGGCGTTCGAGAGCGTGAAGCCGATGTGCGCGAACAGGGCCCGGTCGAAGTCGTCGACGCCGCGCACGCGGTCGGGGTTGCGCGCGGCAGTCATCTCGCGCAGCACGAACGGGTGGCAGCGGATCGCCCCCTGCCCGAAGATGATGAGATTGCGCGTCAGGAGGTTCGCGCCCTCGACCGTGATGGCCACCGGCACGACCTCGTAGCCGCGCCCGAGGTAGTTGCTGGGGCCGAGGCAGATGCCCTTGCCCCCGTGCACGTCCATGGCGTCGTTGGCGACCTGGCGCCCCATCTCGGTGGCGTGATACTTCAGGATCCCGGAGGGCACCGAGGGGCGCTCGCCGCCATCGATGGCTCCGGCGGTCACCGAGCGCGCCGCATCGATGGTGTAGGTGAGTCCCACCATGCGCGCGATCACCGCCTCCACGCCCTCGAACTTGCCGACCGGCGTGTTGAACTGCTGACGGATGCGCGCGTAGGCGCCGGTGGCCCACACTGCGGCCTTGGCGCCGCCGGTGGTGTTGGAGGGCAGCGAGATGCAGCGGCCGACCGAGAGCTGCTCGACCAGCATGCGCCAGCCGCTGCCGGCCAGCTTCGGGCCGCCGATGATGCAGTCGAGCGGCACGAACACGTCCTTACCCTGGATCGGCCCGTTCTGGAAGGGGACGTTGAGCGGGAAATGGCGCCGTCCGATCGTGACCCCGGGAGTCTGCCGCGGGATGAGCGCGCAGGTGATGCCGATGTCGCTCTTCTCCCCGAGAAGCTTCTGCGGGTCGAACATGCGGAACGCGAGCCCGATGACCGTCGCGACCGGGGCCAGGGTGATGTAGCGCTTGGAGAAGTTGAGCTTCAGACCGAGCACCTCGCGCCCCTGGTAGAGGCCGCGGCACACGATGCCGGTGTCCGGGATGGAGCCGGCATCCGAGCCTGCGCGCGGCCCGGTGAGCGCGAAGCACGGCACTTCCTCGCCGCGCGCGAGGCGCGGCAGGTAGTAGTCCTTCTGCTCCTGCGTGCCGTAGTGGTTGAGCAGTTCGCCCGGGCCGAGCGAATTGGGCACCGCGACGGTCGAGGCCGCGGTGGCGCTGCGGCTGGCGATCTTGGCGAGCACGCACGAGTGGGCGTAGGCGGAGAACTCCAGGCCGCCGTACTTCTTCGGGATGATCATGGCGAAGAAGCCCTTGGTCTTCAGGAACTCCCACACCTGCGGCGGCATGTCGCCGCGCTCGTGGGTAATGTTCCAGTCATCGAGCATGCGGCACAGCTCTTCGCACGGGCCGGCGAGAAACGCTGCCTCCTCCGCAGACAGCTGCGGGGGCTTGGCGGCCAGCAGCTTCTCCCAGCACGGCGCGCCGGTGAATAGTTCCCCGTCCCACCATACGGTACCCGCCTCCAGCGCCTCCTTCTCGGTCTGCGACATCGAGGGCAGCAGCTTCAGGTACGCCTTCATGAAGGGGCGCGTGATCAGCGCCTTGCGCAGGGGACGCACGTTCAGCAGCCACAGCGCGGCGAGCAGCACCCCGAGGAAGCCCTTCCAGATCCCCGCCGGTGCGCCCAGCCAGCTGTAGGCGACGAACAGCACCGTGAAGGTGCACGTGAAGGCGATCAGCGACAGCCGCCGGTACGCGAGGAACAGCACCGCGGCGATGAACAGCAGCGTGATGACGCCGCCGATCTTAGTGACCGCAAAGGCGGCCGCCACGACGAGGATCAGCGATACGATCGCACCGAGCATGCAGTCATCCTTTCCCGCGCAGGCGCCGTGACGCCCGCGCCGGTTCACTCACCCCAGCAGCGTCCGCACTCCGTCGCGCTCCTCGAGCAGCTCCGCGTGGGTCGCATCCATGCGCTGGCGGCTGAAGGCATCGATCGGCAGTCCCGCCACGATCTGGTAGTCGCCGTTGCGCACCGTCACCGGATAAGAATAGATGACGCCGGCGCCGATGCCGTAGCTGCCGTCGGATGGCACGGCCATGCTCACCCAGTCGTGTGCGGCGGTGCCGTGAAACCAGGTGTGCACGTGGTCGATGGCGGCCGAGGCGGCCGAGGCGGCCGACGAGGAGCCGCGGGCCTTGATGACCGCCGCGCCCCGCTGCTGCACCGTCGGGATGAAGGTCTTCTCCACCCATTCGCGCTCGACGAGCGTCGTCGCCTTCTCACCGCGCACCTCGGCGTGCGTCAGATCCGGGTACTGCGTCGCGGAGTGGTTGCCCCAGATCGTCATGCGGCGGATGTCGGTGACGTGCGTACCGGTCTTCTCCGCGAGCTGCGACAGGGCGCGATTGTGATCCAGGCGCGTCATCGCGGTGAAGTTGCGCTGACTGAGCTGCGGCGCGTTGGCGCGCGCGATGAGCGCGTTGGTATTGGCGGGGTTGCCGACCACCAGCACCTTCACGTCGCGGCGCGCCGCCTCGTTCAGCGCCCTGCCCTGCGCGGAGAAGATCTGCGCGTTCGCCAGTAACAGGTCCTTGCGCTCCATGCCCGGTCCGCGCGGACGCGCGCCCACCAGCAGCGCAACCTGACAGTCGCGGAAGGCCCGTTTCGCATCGTCGGTGGCGATGACCTGGTTCAGCGTGCCGAAGGCGCAGTCATTGAGTTCCATGACCACGCCGTTGAGCGTCCCGAGAGCGGGGGTGATCTCCAGCAGGTGCAGATTCACCGGGGTGTCCGGACCGAGCATGGCACCGGAGGCGACACGGAAGGCGAGGGCGTAGCCGATCTGACCGGCCGCGCCCGTGATGGCGACATTAACGGGGGCTTTCATGAACGCGGTCTTCTTCCTGAACGGGAGGAGCCGGTGATTCTAGCCTGCGTCCTCCCCTGGCGGCCCTGCGCCGGCCGGGACAGCCCCCCGGCAAGGCCGGCCGCCGGCCTGCCCGACCGCGTGGCGGCCCCCTGCTTCGGCTGTCCGAAAGCCCGGCGGCTGACCCGGATCCCCGGGAACGGCGGCAGCTCAGGATTAGTTTGACACTCAAGTAGTGTTCTAGTAGAGTAGAACACCATGGAAGGTGAGGTGCGGAAGCAGCCCGACCGACCAGAGGCAAACGAGTGAACCCAACGATCCACAAGGAGATGACCATGAACACCTTCGCAAGCACGTTGTTCCGTGACATGACCTGCGGTGCCGCGGCGACCCTGATCACCGTGGTGCTCGCGATGAGCTTCGTCACGGCGACCGCCGAGCCCTACGGCGCGCGCGTCCACAAGACCGCGATCGCGTTGCAGACCCAGCCGGGTTGGTTCGGCCAGCCTGAACCGGCCGTTTTGGTAGATTAGTCGGCTATTCCCCCGTTACAGGCGTCCTCTCAACGATCATGGATCCGCAGTGGGAAAACAGCCAGCCGATCTACCGGCAGCTGCGGGACCGAGTGGTAGCGATGATCCTCGAGGGTGTCCTCAAGGAAGGCGACCCGCTACCTTCGGTCCGCAGCGTCGCCGCGGACCTGCGGCTGAACCCGCTCACCGTGCTCAAGGGCTACCAGCAGCTGGTCGATGAGGCGCTCGTCGAGAAACGGCGCGGACTTGGCATGTACGTGAGCCCCGGCGCGCGCAAGGCGCTGCTGAAGGACGAGCGCCAGCGCTTTCTCGAGGATGAGTGGCCGAAGATCCACGCGACCATTCAGCGCCTGGGGCTGACCCCCGAGGAGCTGCAGCGCGCCGCGGCCGCTGCGCCCGCCACGCCGTGGCCGACGCCGCAAGGCACCCCGTCCGCAGCCCCAGGTGAGAACGATGACCGCAGTAATTGAGGCCCGTGACCTGAGCAAGCACTTCGGCGCCAAGCGGGCGCTGGAGCGGGTGAGTTTCAGCGTCGCCACCGGACGCATCGTCGGGCTCATCGGCCCCAACGGCGCCGGCAAGACTACAGCCCTCAAGGCAATCCTGGGCCTTACGCCCTTTAAGGGTCACCTGAGCGTGCTCGGCCGCGACCCGCGCACGCAGCGCGACGAGATCATGCGCGATGTGTGCTTCATGGCCGACGTCGCAGTGCTGCCGCGCTGGCTGCGCGTGCAGCAGGCGCTAAAGTACTGCGAGGGCGTGCACCCGCGCTTTGACCGCGCCCGGGCACTGGAATTTCTCAAGAAAACCGATATCCAGTTCAGCAGCCGGGTGCGCGAGCTCTCCAAGGGGATGGTGACGCAGCTGCATCTGGCGCTGATTCTGGCGATCGACGCAAGGCTGCTGGTGCTCGATGAGCCGACACTCGGCCTCGACCTGCTCTACCGGCGCCAGTTCTACGACACGCTGCTCAATGATTACTTTGACAAGGAACGCACCATCCTCCTGACCACCCACCAGGTGGAGGAAGTGGAGAACCTGTTCACGGACGTCATCTTCATCCAGCGCGGCCAGGTGGCGCTGTCGAGCTCGGTCGAGGACCTCGGCAGCCACTATCTGCAGCTGAACGTGAGCGCCGATGCCGCCCCGCGGGCGCGCGCGCTCAAGCCCTTCTACGAGCGCGAGCTCTTCGGCCGCGTGGCACTGTTCTTTGAGGGCCGCTCGGCCGCGGAACTGGCCCCGCTCGGGGAGCTGCGCACGCCCTCGATCGCGGACCTGTTCGTCGCCAAGATGCAAGGAGCGCCCAACGCATGAATACCGAAACTGCCGCGCTCGGCGCCGGCGCGCCCCCGCCCGCTGCGGCACCGGCCGTCACGGGCCGCACGCTGCGCACGCTGATACGGCGTGAATTCTGGGAGCACACGGCGCTGTGGCTGGTCCCCTTGATCGTCGCGGCCGCCCTGGCGGTGGTGACGCTGTTCGCCAAGACGATCGGCGTGCGGGTGAACGACGTCAACATCCAGAACGTCGATGAGGGCGCGCGCGTCCTCGTGCTCAACATGAGCCAGATGCTGTGGGTGGCGGTGCTGTACACGGCCGCTGCCATCGTGGGCGCCTTCGTGGCGCTCGACTGCCTGTATGCGGAGCGCAAGGACCGCAGCATCCTCTTCTGGAAGTCACTGCCGGTGTCGGATGGCCTGACCGTGCTGTCGAAGTTCCTGGTCATCGTCGCCGTCGCCCCGCTCGGGATCTTTCTGCTGGCGGCCGTCGGTCACCTGGTCGCGCTCGGGATCTGGCAGGCGCGCGCCGCGAGCGGTGCGGTGCCCGATGTCGCCACCTGGAACACCCTCGCCTGGCTGCGCGGCGAGTGCGTCATCCTGCTGTGCCTGATCCTCGCCTCGCTCTGGTACGCGCCGCTGGTCGCCGCAGCGATGCTGCTGTCGGCGTGGGTGAAGCGCAGTCCGCTGCTGTGGGCGATCCTGCCGCTGGTACTGGGGTGCATCTTCGAGCTCATCGTGTTCCACACCAAGCACCTGTGGCACTTCCTGCAGTATCGCAGCGGCGGCATCTGGAACGTGCTCACCCACCGCGACGGCTACTCGGTGATCAACGGACCCGGGAAGCTGCTGCACGATCTGAACTGGGCGGCAGCCTTCACCGACGTGGACCTGTGGCTCGGCGTGCTCGCCGCCGCGGCCCTGCTCTACGGGGCCATGCGCATCCGCCGCTACCGCGACGACACCTGAGCGGGCATTTGCGCTTAAGCGGGCTCCGCCACGGCGTTGCGCTCGGCGGCCAGGCGCAGCTGCCGCGCGAGCCCCACGCAGGCGAGCAGGTAGTGCGCGGCCGCCCAGGCGTAGAGCGTCAGCGTCACCATGATGCCCGTGCGCGAGCCGCGGGCGAGCGCCTGCGTGCAGGCGCGCGCCAGTTGCGCCGCCGCGCCCTCCGGAGCGACTCCGCCCGGGCAGGCGGCGCGGAAGGCACCGCGGCCGCTGCCACCCTCGGTGAGCGCGCGCACGAGCGCGGCGCCGATCCCCGCATCCCCGTGCACGAAGTAGCTCTGCGCCAGCTGATCGATCACGAAGCCGGTGAAGAGCGGGCCGCCCCCCAGGGCGAGCACGTTCAGGCATAGGAAGAGCAGGGCGCTCGCCGTGGCGCGCTGACGCACGGCGACCACGTTCTGCACCACTCCGAAGCTCGGTCCGAGTGAGATGTACTGGAGGAAGCCGGGCACCGCGAGCAGCACGGCCGCCGCCGGCCAGCCGGAGCGCATGAGCGCCGCAAGGTAGAAGGGGGTCGAGGCCAGCAGGCCCGCCGCGGGCACGAGCGCGTACCAGCGCGGGCTGCGTGCTCCGAGGTGATCGGTGAGGAAGCCGCCGGCGAGGATGCCGAGCGCGACCGGCACGCTGCCGACGATCCCGAGGATCCAGCCGGAGGTGGCGTAATCGAGGCCGAAGGCGCGCGGGAAGTAGGCGGGGATGAACGCCCAGGAGCCGTAGGAGGCGAACGAGGCCACCGTGAGGCCCATGACGATATTGGCCGCGGGCCAGGTGAGGAACAGCGCCCGCACTGCCGCGGCCAGCTGCGCGAGCTCCCCGCCGAGCGAGAAGCGTGCGGCGGGCGCTACCGGCACGCCGTCGGCCTGCCCGCGCAGCGGCTCTGCGACCAGGAACTTCAACAGCACGGCGAGCGCGATGCCGGGCAGCCCGACGGCGACGCAGGCCGCGCGCCAGCCGTAGTGCTGCGTGACGTAACTGCCGACCAGAGCGACGAACAGGTAACCGAGCGACAGACCGCACGAGTACACCGACAACGCGCTGGTGCGGCGCGTGCGCGCGTAGTAATCCGAGATCAGGGAATGGGCGCACGGCGAACAGCCCGCCTCCCCCACGCCCACGCCGACACGCGCCGCGAGCAGCTGCAAGAACGAGCCGGTCGCGGCGAACAGCGTGGTGAACGCCGACCACAGCGCCAGACACAGACTGAGAATGGTGACGCGGTTGAAGCGTTCCGCCAGGCGCGCGATCGGGATGCCGCTCACGGCATAGAGCGCGGCGAAGGCCGTGCCGGCGAGCAGCCCGAGCTGTGTGTCGGTGAGCTTCAGGTCCACCTTCATCGCCTGCCCGATGATCGGGATCAGGCTGCGCTGCGCGGAGTTGCAGGCATAGACTAGCAGCAGTACCCCGAGCACCAGGCGGCGGTAGCCCGGCGCGCGCTGCGCCGCCGCTGACTTCAGAGACACGCGCGGCCTGCTCTTTTTCAGCGCTTGGCTGCCCGCGCCTCTTCGGTCCAGTCCGGCTCGATGTAGAACGGACCGGGGCGCTCGTGCAGCTGTTCGTACTTGCAGATCTGTGGCTCGGCACCGAGGGGCGTCGGGACGCCCTCGCGGAAGGCCCACTCGCCGCGCTCGCTGTCGGCCGCGCGCGCGTAGCTGTTGATCATGAAGCGGCGGTCCTCGCAGCTCACGTTCGGCGCCGAGCCGTGCACCGTGTAGAGCGTCCACAAGAGCAGGTCCCCGCTCTCCATCTCGCAGGTCACCGCCGTGCCCGGGTCGAGTCCTGCGCGCACCAGATCCTCATCGGGCGTCGTTCCCGTCATGATGGTGCCGTCCTCCGACAGCCCGAGGTAGCCATTCAGGTGGCTGCGCGGGATCACGCGCAGTGCACCGTTCGCCGCGCTCTGCCGGTCGATCGCCAGCCCCGTGTTGAGGCTGCCGTACAGGAGGTTGCGCACCGCCGCGGCGTTGCGGAAGCGTGCGTCCTGGTGGTAGCGGTAGAAGGTGTACTTCGCCCCCGGCGGCTTCCAGTGGATCTGGTGCGTGATCTGCTTGATGTCGCGCCCGAGGAAGGGTTCGAGCACCGCCAGGTAACGCAGGTCGCGGCGCATGCGCTCGAGCACCGGCTCGATCCAGGCGCTCCAGTGCGCCTGTAGCACGACGCGACGCCCGGCCTGCGGATCATCGAGCACTTCGAGCAGCAGATTCTTGTGGCGGTAGGTGGCGTGGTGGCGCAGACCCTCCTGGTACACGCGGTCGGCGGCGGCCCCGATCTCGCGCATGTCCGCGGCGCCGAAGAAGCCGCGCACGATCGCGTAACCCTCGCGGTGCAGCTGCTCGACGAGATCGGTCATGCTCCAGTTCTCCGCCCAAGCGGGGCCCTGGCCCCGCGAGGCAAAACGCTAGCACCGTTGGCACGACCCCGGGTAGGGGAGAGGGGAATTCGCGCTATCGAATTTTTCGCTGCGGTAGACTTTTTTGGGCGCACCCGGGCCGCTGGCCCTCCAGAGCATTCCAACGCGGCCTGCGACCCAAGGGCGCCGAGGCGCCGCGATCGGGAGCGGCGATTGGCCCTGCGCTGCACCCCGATGCTTAAATGCGCTCTAGCAGAAGGAGGCAACATGTCCGATGCCCGCAAGGTCCTGTCCCCCGGCGCGCGGTGGATCGTGAAGCCCGCGGGGCGCCCCTAGCCGCACCGTACATGGCCGCCGACGTCCAGCAAACCGCCGACGGACTGGAGCTCACGCTCACCGGGGACTGGAGCTGCCGCCAGTTCGCCGCTCTGGAGGCCCAGCTCGACGCGATCGACTTAAGCCGCGCGCGCCAGGTGCGCATCGACGCCCAGCCGCTGAGCACGCTGGACCTCTCCGGCGCCTGGGCGCTGCACCAGTTCATCGCCCGCGCACGCTCGGTGGGCTCCGAGGTCAGCTTCAAGGGCGACGCGCCCGTGCAGCTGCGCCTGCTCGATGAGACGCTGCAGCAGGCGCAGAAGGGGATCGAGGCATCCCCGCCGCGGCCGCCGGCGCCCGAGCATGGGCCGCTCGTGCGGCTGCTGGCGCGGGTCGGCCGTCAGGCCGAGCGCACCGGCGGCAACTGGCGCGAGGGACTCGCCTTTCTGGGCCGCACGTTCACGACCGGCGCCGCGGCCTTGCTGCGGCCGCGCCACCTGCGGCCCATCTCGATCGCGCGGCACGTGTACGAGACCGGCATCACCGCGCTGCCGATCGTCGCGCTCATCGCGTTCCTGATCAGCGTCATCATCGCCTACATGAGCGCCCGGCAGCTAAGTGGTCTGGGCGCGGACATCTACGTCGTCGACCTGGTCACCATCGGCGTGCTGCGCGAGCTGGGGGTGCTGCTCACGGCGATTATCGTTGCCGGTCGCTCCGGCAGTGCCTTCGCCGCGGAGCTCGGCTCGATGAAGCTCAACCAGGAGGTCGATGCCCTGATCGCCACGGGCGTGGACCCCTTTGAGGTGCTGGTGGTGCCGCGCGTGGTGGGCCTGAGCATCGCGCTGCCGCTGCTCACGGTGGTCTCCGACATCGTTGGCATCGCCGGCGGCGCCTTCCTGTGCCGCTTCCTGCTCGACATGCCCTTCAGCCAGTACCTGGGACGGGTCAACGATGCCATCGGTGACACCACCTTCTGGGTGGGCCTGGTCAAGGCACCGGTGTTTGCGCTGCTGATCGCCGCGGCCGGCTGCTACCGCGGCCTGCAGGTGCGCGACTCCGCACGGGAGCTTGGACGGCTGGTCACGGTGGCGGTGGTGGAGTCGATCTTCTTCGTGATCCTGGCGGATGCGCTGTTTGCGGTGCTGTTCATGGAGATGAACATCTGATGTACCCGGTCGTGGAAGTATCCGGCCTGGTCAACCGCTTCGGCACGCAGGTGGTACACGACGGCCTGGACATGGCCGTCTACGGCGATGAGGTCTTCGGCATCGTCGGCGGCTCGGGCACCGGCAAGTCGGTGCTGCTGCGTACCATCCTCGGGCTGCAGCGCCCGCAGGCGGGCGTGGTGCGCATCCACGGGCAGGACATCACCCAGATGTCGGAGGCGCAGCTGCGGTATGTGAAGTCGCGCTACGGGGTGAGCTTTCAGTCGGGGGCGCTGTACTCGGCGCTGACGGTGAAGGAGAACGTGCAGCTGCCGATGGTCGAGTACCTGCACCTCGATACGCACGCGCTCGATGAGCTGGCGCTGCTGAAGATCCGCCTGGTCGGGCTGCCCGCCGAGGCCGGCGCCAAGTACCCCGCCGAGCTCTCCGGCGGCATGGTGAAGCGGGTGGCCCTGGCGCGGGCGCTGGCGCTCGATCCGAGCCTGCTGTTCCTCGATGAGCCGACCTCGGGGCTGGACCCGATCGGCGCGGCGGCTTTTGATGAGCTGGTGCTCTATCTGCAGAAGGAGCTGAAGCTCACGATCGTCATGATCACCCACGATCTGGACAGCATCTTCCGTACCTGCAATCGTGTCGGGGTGATCGTGGACCACCGCATGATTTCCGACACCCTGGAAGGCATCGTCGAGAACCCCAACCCGTGGATCCAGGAGTACTTCCACGGCGAGCGCGCCCGCGCACGCCTGGGGGTGTCACATGGAGCGTGACGCCAACTACGCCGCGGTGGGGGCGTTCGTGCTGCTCATCGGCCTCGCGGCCGCGGTGTTCGTCTATTGGTATTCCGACAGCCGCGACCACAAGGACTACGACCGCTACGAGATCTACTTCACCGGCAGCGTCAGCGGCCTCGATAAGGGTGCCGCGGTGCGCTACCTCGGCGTCGGGGTGGGACGCGTGCAGAATATCCGCGTCGACCCGCGCGACTCCGGCCGCGTGCAGGTGGTGGTCGACATCGACACGACGACCCCGGTCTCCGCGCACACGGTTGCGCAGCTGCAGCTTCAGGGCGTGACCGGACTTCTTTACATCGACCTCATGGAGGACCGTGAAAACAGGCGCACGGCGCCCCCCGTCAGGGGCATTAAGTACCCGGTCATCCGCTCGGCCCCCTCGAGCTTCGATGTGTTTCTCTCCAGCCTGCCGGAGCTGCTGGCCGGTGCCAACCATGTGGTGGATCGCGCCCAGCGGCTCTTTGACGACAAGAACCTGAACTCCGTCAGCAGCGCGCTCGCCAACCTCGATGCGGCCAGCCGCGGGCTGCCCAAGATCTCCCAGAACCTGAACGCGCTCGTCACCGAGCTGCGCGGCGCCACCGCGCAGCTCACCGATGCGGCGCACACGGCGCGCGGGACGATCGAGGCGGCGCGCCCGGACGTGGAGCAGGCGACGCAGCGGCTGCGCCAGGTTGCCGATCATCTCGCCTCTGCGAGCAGCGAGCTCGACCATATGCTGGCGGAGAACCGCCAGGACATCCGTGCGTTCACGCGCGACGGGCTGCCGGAGATCGAGCGCTTCGTGCGCGAGGGCCGCGCGGCCGCCGCGGACATCCGCGCGCTCTCGAACAGCCTGCGCGAGAATCCGGCGCAGCTGCTGTACGAGCCGCAGGCACGTGGCGTGGAGATCCCCAAGTGAGGCACCGCTGGGCGGCGGTGCTCGCGCTGCTGCCGGGCATGCTCGGGGGCTGCTCCGGCCTGCTGCAGAGTAACGCCAAGCCCGAGCAGACCTATTACCTGCGCGCCCCGGCGGTGCCGGCCGGCACGGTGGCAGCGGACGCTGCGGCCGAAGCTCCCTCGCTGCGCGTGGCGCACCCCCTCGCCGACCCCGGGCTCGACACCGCGCACATCATGCTGCTGCAGAGCGATCACCGCATGAGCTTCTATACCGGGGCGCGCTGGCCCGGAGCGATGCCGGACCTGGTCGGCTCGCTGGCGGTGCAGACACTGCGCGCTTCGGGCAACTGGGCCTCGGTGGAGGATCCGGCGAGCCCGTTCCCTTCCGACTACCTGCTGCAGATCATCGTGCGGCGCTTCGACGCCGACTACAGCGATGCGCCGGGCGGCTCGGCGGCCCCCGTGGTGCAGGTGGTGTTTGATTGCAGCATCGGGCGTCGCGAGGGCCGCGAGGTGCTGAGCACCTTCGTCGTGGCCGGCAGCGCCACGGCCGCCGCCAACCGCCTGGGCGAGGTGGTCGCGGCCTTTGAACAGGCCAGCGACACGGCGCTGCAGCAACTGGCGCAGCAGTCACGCGCGGCGGTGCGCGCCGCCGCCGAGCGCGCCGCTCAGAACGGTGCGGCGCCGGCGCCCTCGAGCAACCGGCACAGCCAGTAATCCGCCTGGGAGGGATTGGCGAAGGCGGCGAAGTCGGCGGTGTATTCGATCCCGAGCGCCGCCTCGTTGCCCCACAGCGTGTCGAAGTACTCGCGCGCCTGCTGCGCGAGCGGGGCCTCCCCGCTCAGCGTGATCGCCACGTCGGCGTCGAGGTTGTAGTCATCGAGGCTGCGGCGCGTGAAGTTGGCCGAGCCGGCCATCAGCCACAGACGCTCGCCGCCGTAAAGCAGCACGAGCGCGCTGTGGAAGCGCTCCCCGTGGGTGCGGTACCAGCGCACCTTGACCGCCCCGCTGCTGCGCGCGACCAGCTCGCTCGCGAGCGGCTGGTTGGGCAGTCCGGTGGGCGTGAGCGTCGTGGCATCCTCGCTCGGGTCAAGTAGCAGGCGCACGTGCACCCCACGGCGCGCGGCCTCGAGCAGCGCCTCGATGACACCGCGGTCGGCAAGCTTGAACATGGCGATGGCGACGCTGTCGCCTGGCGCGGCCGCGCCCAGCTGCTCGAGCAGCTCGCGCCGGATGGCCCCCTCGGTGAGCAGCTGCACCCGGGCGCTGGCGGGGGTGAGGGCGGGCGGCGCCTGCGCATCGCAGGCGCTGGGTGCATTGGCGGCCGGCACCAGCGACTGCGCCTTGCCGCGCCAGCCCGAGAAGCGCGCGATGGCCAGCTCGCTTGCGAGCAGCGTGCGCACGGCGCCACCGGAGAAACGCACGGCGAGGTTTGACCAGGCGCTCTGTGCATCGAAGGGATTGGCGGAGCCGACCAGTGCGGTCAGGCCGTTCGCGCCGTCGTCGGCGACGAGCACCTTGCGGTGATCGGCCTTGAAGTTCAGCTCCCGCGCCAGCGCTCCGGCGGCGCCCGGTGGTCCGCCCCACCAGTGCAGCGTCAGCCGCCATGCACTGGAGTACAGGAAGTTCGGGTCGCGCAGTGCATCCAGCCGGGTCAGCACCACCTCGACGCCCGCCGCGCGCAGCAGCTGCAGCTGCGCGGCCGGGAGGGTGCCGTAGCGCTCGTTCACCGGGTCGGTGATCAGCAGCACGCGCAGCTGCGGGTGCGCGTGCCGCTGCGCGAGCAGCGCATCGGTGAGCTCGGCGGCGAGGCGCCGCTGCGGGGCCGCGCCCCCGCCGCTGCCGAGCAGCTCGTAGTCGAGCACCACCAGGCGGCGCGCGTCGCGCACGATGCGCAGCACCTCATCGAACACCCCCTGCCGGATGATGGCGCGGCCGTAGGCGTCGGCGGCGGTGAGGTCCACGGCGAGCGCCACATCGGCGGCCCCCACCGTGCATACCGGGGAGGCGACGTGCATCCCGGGCGGCAGCGGCTTGTGCGTCTGCCATGCCGCCATGGCGATGAAGGCCGCACCGGCTGCGATGGCAAGCGCGCGCCCCCAGCGCAGCTTCACCCCGCGCGCTCCTCGAGCGCCGCCGTCACCGCCAGCCAGCGCTCCTCGAGCACGGCGATCTGCGCCCCGAGCTGTGCGTGCTCGTGCGCCAGCTGCTGCTGCTCGGCGGGGGCGAGCTCGGCGTAGGTCGCGGGGTCGGCCAGCCGCGCTTCGACCCCGGCCCGCTCGCGCGCGAGCGCCGCGAGGCGCTGCTCGAGCTGCTGCTGCTCGCTCGTGAGCGGACTGCGGCGCGCGCGTGTCTCGGCCTCCTGGCGCCGCTGCTCGCGGCGGGAGGCGCCCTTCAGGGCGACAGTTTCCGCTGCCGGGGCGCTGCTGGCGCGCAGCCACGCGGCATAGTCCTCCAGGTCCCCCGGAAAGGGCGTGAGCGCCCCGTCGGCGACGAGGACGAAGCGATCGCAGGCGCCGCGCAGCAGCGCACGATCGTGCGAGACGACGATGACCGCCCCGGGAAACTCCTGCAGTGCCAGCAGCAACGTATGCCGCAGCGAGAGGTCCAAGTGGTTGGTCGGCTCATCGAGCAGCAGCAGGTTGGGGCGGCGCGCCACCAGGATCGCGAGCGCCAGCCGCGAGCGCTCCCCGCCGGAGAAATTGAGGGTGGGCTCGAAAACGCGCTGTCCGCCAAAGCCGAAGCGGCCCAGGTGCTCGCGCCGCTGCTGCGGCGTCCATGCGGCGACCTCCGCTCCGCCGCGGCGCCCGAGTTCACTCAGTGGCGAGCCCCCGCCGTCGAGCTGCTCGAGCTCGAGCTGTGCAAAGAAGCCGACGGCCAGCTCCGGCGAGGGCGTGCGCGTGCCGCCCTGGGGCGCCAGCTCCCCCGCCACCAGGCGCATGAGCGTGGACTTGCCGGCGCCGTTGCGGCCGAGCACGCCCAGCCGCTCACCCGGGTTCACGCTCAGGGAGATACCGCGCAGCACCTGGTGGTCGCCGTAACCGGCGGTCGCCTTCTCGAGCGTCACGAGCGGGCGCGGCAGCTTGCGCGGCGCGGTGAATTCCCACTCGAAGTGCGACTCGGTGTGCGTTTCGGCGATCTCGCCGAGTCGCGCGAGCCACTTGAGTCGGCTTTGCACCTGGCGCGCCTTGCTCGCCTGCGCGCGAAAGCGCGCGACGAAGCTCTCGATGTGCGCAGCCTCGCGCCGCTGCTTGGCCAGCAGTGCCGCCGAGCGCTCTGCGTGCGCGGCGCGCTGGGTCTCGAAGTCGCTGTAGTTGCCGGTGTAGGCCTGCAGGTGGCCGCCCTCGAGGTGCAGGATGCGCATGACCGTGCGGTCGAGGAACTCGCGGTCGTGCGACACCAGCAGCAGCGTGCCGCGGTAGGCGCGCAGCCACTCCTCGAGCCACAGCAGCGCATCGAGGTCCAGGTGGTTGGTCGGCTCATCGAGCAGCAGCAGGTCCGAGCGGCGCATCAGCGCACGCGCGAGGTTGGCGCGCATGCGCAGGCCGCCGGAGAACTCGCGCAGCGGCCGCGACAGCTCCGCGGCGTCAAACCCGAGCCCGGCGGCGAGCCGCGCGGCGCGGCTCCTCGCCGTGTAGCCATCGAGGGCCTCGTAACGCCCGTGCAGGGCGGCGGCGCGCGTGCCGGAACCGTCCGCCTCGGCCTGCCGCAGCTCGGCCACGACGGCGGCGAGTTCCTCATCGCCCTCGAGGATGAAGTCCACGAGCGCGGTGTCGGTATCGGGAAGGTCCTGCGCCACCGAGGCGATGGCCAGGCGCGGCGGCGCGCCGTACTCGCCGGCATCGAGCGTCACCTCGCCGCGGATCAGCGCCAGCAGCGTTGACTTGCCGCAGCCGTTGCGGCCGACGATGCCGACCTTCTCGCCGCGAAACACGGTGACGGTGGCCTCATCGAGCAGCACCTGAGGGCCGCGGCGGATACGCGCGTTGGCGAGGGTAAGCAAACCGCTTTCAGGCCAGGCGCGGGGCCGCCACGTCGCTATGCCCGAGCAGATGCGCAAAGGGGGCGGGGCCGGAGGCCTGGTGTGCCAGCAGCGCGAGCAGCTCCTCGGCGGTGCACGGCTCCCCGAACAGCCGCCCCTGGCCGTAGTTGCAGCCGTTGTCGCGCAGGAACTCCAGCTGCGCCTGCGACTCGACGCCCTCGGCGATGACCTCGATGCCGAGGCTGCGGCCCATCTCGATGATGGTGCGCACGATGGTGGCGTCGTTCGCATCCTCGGTGGCATCGCGTACGAAGGACTGATCGATCTTCAGCGTGCCGATCGGGAACTGCTGCAGCGCGGACAGCGAGGAGTAGCCGGTGCCGAAGTCATCGATCGACAGGTGCAGCCCCATGGCATAGAGCTCATCGAGCAGCCGCACGGTGCGCTGCGGATCGGCCATGAGGGTGGTCTCGGTGATCTCGAGCTCGAACGCCGTCGGGGAAACGTGGTGGCGGCGGAACACCGAGCGGCAGCGCAGGATGAAGCTTGCCTGGCGCAGCTGCTTGAGCGAGAGGTTGAGGGAGATGCGCCCCGGATCGCCGCCCTGGCTCTGCATCTGGCGGTAATCAAGACACACGCGATTGAGCACCCACTCGCCGATGTCCAGGATCAGATTGGTTTCCTCGGCGAGCGGGATGAACTGTCCCGGCGGGATGTCGCCATGGCCCGGCAGGCGCCAGCGCAGCAGCGCCTCGGCGCCGATGATGCGGCCGCTGCGCAGGTCCACCTTGGGCTGGTAGCGGATCTCGAGCTCGTCGCGCTCCAGCGCGCGGCGCAGCTTGCTCTTGAGCATCAGCCGCTCGACCGCGGCGGCGTTCATCTCCGGGGAATAGAAGGCGAAGGTGTTGCCGCCGTTCTGCTTGGAGTAGTACATCGCCGCATCGGCGTTGCGCAGCAGGTCGATGACGTTCTCGGCATCGCGCGGGCAGAAGGCGATGCCGATGCTCGCGGTGAGAAACACCTCGTGCTGATTGAGCTGGAACGGGCGGCTCACCTCGGTGAGCAGCGCGCGCGCCAGCTGGGCGATCGGCCCGCGGTTGTCGGCATCCGCCGGCAGGCCGTCGACGGAGATCGCGAACTCATCGCCGGCGAGGCGCCCGACCACGGTCTCCTTCGGCAGCGAGCGCGTCAGGCGCTCGGCCAGCACCTCGAGGACGCGGTCGCCGGCGCCATGACCGAAGGTATCATTCACCTCCTTGAAGCGATCCATGTCCAGGTACAGCGCCGCGACCACCTGGCCGCTGCGCATGCTGCGGGCGATGGTCTGCTGCAGCAGGTGGTGGAACTGCATGCGGTTCGGGATCTTGGTGAGCGCGTCGTAGCGGGCCAGGTAGCGGATGCGGCGCTCGGCGCGCTTGCGGTCGGTGATGTTGCGCGCGACGAAGATGTTGCCCTGGAACTGCGGATCGTCACTGTCGATGCGCGAGCCGGTGAGGGCCACCGGGATGGTCTGGCCGCTGCGCGTGCGCACGATCGTCTCGCGGGTCTCCTGCGCCGCCTGCAGCAGGTCGAAATCGGCGCGCTCGCGCTCATCGAGGACCGCCATGATGCCCTTGCCGAGCAGCTCCTCCTCGCTGTAGCCGAGCAGCTTGCACGCCGCGGCGTTGGCGATCTTGATCACCCCGTCCGGGGAGGTGACGAACACCGCGTCGGTCATGCTGTTGAGCACGCTGTGCAGGTAGCTCTTGTTGATCGTCGACTGGCGCAGCCGGGCGCGCATGCGCTCGAGTGCCTGCTCGAGCTCCCCCAGGGCATCCTCGCGGCGCACTTCCACCGGGCGCGTGTAATCACCTTGGCCGATGCGCTCGGCACTGCGGATGAGCGCGCCCACCGGGCGCTGCAGCTGGCCCACCGCCCGCCAGGCGAGGAGGCCCGCGATGATCGCGCCCAGGCCCGCAAGCGACAGTCCCAGCTGCCACGTCAGGCGCGCCCGCGCGACGTTCGCCGCCTTGAGACGCCCGCCGACGCTCACCGCGGACACCGGCGCGGCCTGCTCCAGGCCGAGCGTCAGCTGCGCGAGCGTGGTGGGCGTCGCGGCACCGGGGATGTTCTCGACGTACGTGCGCACCGGTGCGGTCGCTGTGGTGCTGAGCGCGCCGCGGGTTTCGGAGTCGCTGCGCTGCCACTGGAACAGCACCTGTCCGGTGTTGCCCCGCACCAGGACCGAGGCGACCGTGGGATCGTCCATGAAGGGCTGCAGGCGGCGCACGACGCCACTGTCATCCCCGGCGCGCACCGCCCCGGCGATCGAGTCCGCCGCATGCGCGGCCATGGCCTGTGCCCGTGCGGAAAGCTCCGGTGCCACGCGCTCGCGGGCGGCTTCCTCGGCGAGCGTGCCGAACGTGCGGGCGTCCTCACCGTGGCGCGTCAGGAAGAGACCGATCACCGCGGCAGCCGCAATCAGCACCACCAGGAAGGCACTGGCGGCGTACTTGAGCTTAAAGCTGGCGGCGGTCACGTAGCAGGCCGCCACGGTGGTGCTGCGCCTCCACCGCTCCGGCGGCTGATCCCCTAGACTTATGACGGATCGATCTTAACCGCCGCTTGCCGCCCAACGCCACTTGCCGGTTTTCAGGCTCCGGACCAGACGCGCTTGATGTGCCCCAGCATGAGCCCGCGCGTGGTGCTCATCGGGTCGTCCGTGGCGGCGAAGATCGGCGGGCGGCGCCGCAGGAGCTGCCAGTTCTCGCTGCGCAGGATCTGGCGCAGGAACTCGACGTTGCGGTCGATCGCTTCCATATAGGGGTTGCGGCCACCGTAGAGGATCTCGAGGTAGCGGTAGGCGCCGCGGAAGTCCCGGTCGAGGCGCTTGGCGCGCACGTCGGCGATGAAATCAGGAGTCTGCCGCAGCAGATCGAGCCCGGAGGCGTACTTGACCTGGGGATTACCGTCGCTGAAGGGCAGTGCCACCCCGCCGAGCACGAACTCCGCGTACAGCCGGTCGCGGCATTTCTCCAGGTAACAGCGGTCGGCGATCTGCGCGATCATGTCCGCCGTCCCGAGCAGGTGCCCCACCATTATGTCGCGTGGATCGGAGACCTTCTGCTCGATGCTCGTGAAGGGCACCTCGTAGCCGGTGAAGTGGATGATCTCGGTGGTGACCGGCACCCAGGCGCCGAGGCCAAGCTCCGGCAGGTACTCCCCGAGGAAGCGCGCCCCGCGCGAGACGTGCGTGCGCGTGAACTCCGCCCCGTTGAGCGAGCCGTGGTCATCCGCACGCCTCAAGTAACCGACGTCGTGGAAGAGGCCGGTGAGGACTCCCACGGTGGCGCGCGTGGCGCCCAGGCGCTGCGGCGCATCCTGCTGGCGCTCATACCCGACCAAGAGGCGCGCGAGCGCGAGCGTTATGTCGAGGGTGTGCTGGCGGTCGTGATAGACGGTGTCGACGCCGTGAAAACCGCTGACCTCGCCGGCGAACAGGCGCTCGAAATGCACGAAGGCGCGCTCGAGGGGCTCCAGCACCACCTCCGGCCAGGTGGGTCGGAACAGCGCCGCAATCGCCGCCAGCACCGCCGCGGGCGAGCTGACCTGCACGCTGTTGGTCACATCGAAATCGCTGCGCCGGGTGCTCATTTGGGTGTAAGTAAACTCGGCCTTGACGCGCGGGCCCCTCCCCTGAAGGGCAGTCGCGGCGACTTGCCAGGCAGTCTAGGCAGTCCCGGCACCCCGGTACCGCGACGCGGCGCACACTTTCGGGCCCGCCACCGCTTAGCCGCAGGGCTCTTCACGGGGCAACTCGAATTCGGCGATCACCGGGGCGTGATCGGAGGGGCGCTCGGCACGGCGGGGCTCACGGTCGATATGACAGCCGGTTGCAGCGTGCCGCCAGCGCCTCGCTGGCGAGCATCAGGTCGATACGTAGCCCATGGTTACGGCGGAACGCTGACATGCGGTAGTCCCACCAGCTGAAGGTCTGCGGCGGCTGCTCGAAGCGACGGAACACATCGCTCAGGCCCAGATCCACCACTTCGCGCAGCGCTTCGCGTTCCGGGGCACTTACGTGCACCGAACCGGCCCAGGCGACCGGGTCGTGCACGTCGCGATCCTCGGGCGCGATGTTGAAGTCCCCGAGCACCAGCAGCTGGGGGTGCGCGCGCAGCTCCTCGCGCAGCCACTCGCGCAGCGCGGCGAGCCAGCGCAGCTTGTACCGGTACTTCTCGGACCCGACGCTCTGGCCGTTGGGCACGTACACGTTGACCAAGCGCAGGGGACCGATGCGCACCGCGAGCGCGCGCCGCGCCAGATCCTCGAACGCCGGGATGCCGGTGAGCACCGCCGTGCCCGGCACGCGGCTCAGCACAGCGACGCCGTTGTAGGTCTTCTGCCCGGCGAATTGCGCGTGATAGCCGAGCGCGGCGAACTCCGCGTGGGGGAACTCCGCATCGGTGAGCTTGGTTTCCTGCATCGCCAGGACCTCCACCGACGCCTGAGCCAGCCACCCGAGCACCTGTGGCAGGCGCACGCGCAGCGAATTGACGTTCCAGGTGGCGATGCGCACGGGCGCGCGCAGTGCTCAGTAGATCTTCAGGCCGCCGTACTTCTTGCGGATGCTGCGGCCGAGCATCCACCACCCGAGCGCATAGCCGGCCACGAGCGCGAGCGCGGCGCTCAGCAGCGCCCAGGGCCACACGCGCGGGGCGGCCGTGTCCGCGGCCGCGCTGAACAGCGGCGCCGGCGCGGCGCCAGCGGCTTCCTCGGGCGCGGCGGCAGAGGCGGCGGGGGCCTGGGGCCCTGGGGCGCCGCCCGGCTGCGCCTGCAGTCGGCTCACTTCGGCCTTCAGGGCGCCGACCTCGGCTTCGCTCTTCTGCAGCCGTGACCGCAGCGGTTCCTCCTCGGACAGGTAGCTCGAGCGCAGCCAGCCGTCCTTGCCGCTCGCCAGGCGTACGTGCACGACATTCCCGGTGCGCTCGAGGAGCTCAACCCGGTCGCCGCTTTTGAGCGAGGCGACGCGCTCGCCGCCGCCGTCGGGGGCACTGTTGACCGAGACCACCAGCTGCTCGACGACGTAGAGCGCCTGCGCGGCCGCCGCCGGTGTGCCGAGGGCGAGCAGACCGAGGGCTGCGAGGAGCGCTGCGCCTGGGGCGGCCGGCTGCACGTTCAGGCGCTGCGGCGCACGCCGCCGAGGATGCCGTGCTGCTTCAGCAACGCGCGCACGTCGGGGCGGCGCCCGCGGAAGTCGATAAAGGCGTCGAGCGCGTCGCGGCTGCCGCCGCGGCTGAGGATCGAGTCCAGGAAGCGCTGCGCGGTGGAGTGGTCGAACACGCCGCTCTCCTCGAAAGCCGCGAAGGCATCGGCGGCCAGGACCTCGGCCCACTTGTAGCTGTAGTACCCGGCCGCGTAGCCGCCGGCGAAGATGTGGCCGAAGCTGTTGGGGAAGCGATTCCACTCGGGCACCGGCACGACGGCGACCTCCTGGCGCACCTCGCGCAGGATCTCGAGGATGCGGCCGCCCTTCTCGGGTGAGTATTCGGTGTGGATGCGGAAGTCAAACAGCGCGAACTCGAGCTGCCGCATCATCTGCAGGCCTGCATGGAAACTGCGCGTGGCGATGAGCCGCTTCTGCTGTTCGGCGGGCAGCGGTTCACCGCTCTGGAAATGTCCGGAGATGCGCTGCAGCACCTCCGGATGCCAGGCGTAGTTCTCGAGGAACTGGCTCGGCAGCTCCACCGCGTCCCAGGCGACGCCGTTGATCCCGGCGATGCTCGGGTAGTCGACCCGGGTGAGCAGGTGGTGCAGGCCGTGACCGAACTCGTGAAACAGCGTCAGCACGTCATCGTGGGTGAGAAGCGCGGGGTGCTCGCCCCCGGGGGGCAGAAAGTTGCACACCAGGTAGGCGACCGGGAGCGCCTCGCCGCTGGCGAGACGCTTGCGTCCGACGCACTCGTCCATCCACGCGCCGCTGCGCTTGTTGGGACGGGCGTAGGCGTCCAGGTAGAAGCTGCCGACGGCCTCGCCCCGGTGGTTCTCGATATCGAACAGGCGCGCGTCGGGATGCCACACCGGCGCTCCGGGCCGTTCGCGGATACGCACGCCGAAGAGCCGCTCGGCCACCTCGAACAGCCCGGCGAGCACCCGCGGCAGCGGGAAGTACGGGCGCAGCTCCTCCTGCGACACGCAGAAGCGCTCCCGCTGCAGCCGCTCGGCATAAAAGCCGACGTCCCAGGCGGCGAGCTTGCGGCCGGCAAACACCTCCAGTTCGGCGAACTCGGCCTGCGCCGCCGCGCGCGCGGCTCCGGCGAGCTCGTGCAGGAAGCGCAGCACCTCCTCGACGCTGGTCGCCATGCGCGTGGCGAGCGCGTACTCGGCGTAGTTGCGAAAATCCAGCAGCCGCGCGGCCGTGTGCCGGCGCTGCAGGATCTCCTCCATGGTGCGCGAGTTGTCCCAGCGGCCCGCGTTCGGTCCCTGATCGGAGGCGCGCGTGGTCCAGGCCTCGTAGAAGGCCCGCCGCAGCACCTGCGACTCCGCATCCGTCACGACCGCCACGTAGGTGGGCTGATCGAGGCTGAGCACCCAGCCGGGCAGTGCGCGCTCGGCGGCCCGGCGGCGCGCCTGCTCGATCAGCATCTCGTTCAGGCCGGTGAGCTCGGCGGCATCGCGCACGTGCCAGGTCCAGTGGTTGGTGGCATCGAGCACGTTTTCCTCGAACTTCGCCTGCAGCTGCGTGAGCTCCAGCATGGCGGTCTTGAAGCTCTCCTTGCGCTCGGGCGACAGTCCCACCCCGGCCAGGCGGAAGTCGCGCACCCGGTGTTCCAGCAGCTGCCGCTGCACCGGCGCGAGCGCTGCGCCTTCCTGCTCGGCCACGATGCGATAGGCGCGAAACAGCGGCTCGCTCTGCGCAAGATCGGTCTGGTAGGCCGACAGCAGCGGCAGGCAGGCGTTGTAGCCGGCCCGCAGGGCATCGGAGTTCAGCACGGCGTTCAGGTGACTCACCGGGGACCAGGTGCGCGAGATGCGGTGCTGCAGCTCCTCGAGCGGCTCGACCACCGAGGCGAAGGTCGGCTGCGGCACGCTCGAGAGCTCCTCGATCCGCGCCCGATTCGCCGACAGCAGCTCGCGCACCGCCGGCTCGACGTGCTCGGGGCGAATCTTCAGGAACTGCGGCAGCGGCTCCTGTCCGAGTAAGGGGTTTTCCATGCACTTCCCGTCCGCTGGATCGATGGCCATTGTAGCGGCCTTGGGCACGCAGGCGTTATGCGGCCGCGGCAGGCGGGTGCCCGGGTGCCCTGGAACTCGTGCGCTTGCTCCTCATATAACATGGGCTTCTGGCACCTTGAGGGTCTATGAGCGAGCAATACGACTTGGTGGTGATCGGTGGCGGCAGCGGCGGGCTGGCCGCCGCGCAGCGCGCCGCCGAGTACGGCGCCCGGGTCGCCCTGGTGGAGTCCGGGCCGCTGGGGGGCACGTGCGTGAACGTCGGCTGCGTGCCCAAGAAGATCATGTGGAACGCCGCCGACCTCGCGGAGGCGCTGCGGGATGCGCCCGGCTATGGTTTCCGGCTCGAGGTCCTGGGGCACGACTGGGGGCGCCTGAAACACGACCGCGAGGCGTACATCCACCGCCTCAACGGCATCTATGCCGCCAACCTCGCCAAGCGCCACGTGGAGCTGGTGCGCGCCCGGGCACAGTTTCGCGATGCCCACACGGTCAGTGCGGGCGAGCGTACCCTGAGCGCGGCCCAGGTATTGATCGCCACCGGCGGGCGGCCGCTGCTGCCGCCGATCCCCGGGGCGGAGCTCGGCATCACCTCGGATGGCTTCTTCGCGCTGCCCGAGCGCCCGGCCCGCGTGGCGGTCGTCGGCAGCAGCTACATCGCGATCGAGCTCGCCGGCATCTTCGCCGCGCTTAAGGCGGATACCAGCCTCGTTCTGCGCACCGATGCGGCGCTGCGCTCCTTCGACCCCATGCTCGGGGAGGTGACGCTGAAGGCATTGCGCGCATCAGGGGTCGAGGTGGTCACCTACGCCGTGCCGCAGCGCCTGGAGCGCACCGCGGACGGTGCGCTCGAGCTCAGCGCCACGCACGGGCGGCGCCTCGGGCCGTTCGATGCGCTGGTGTGGGCGATCGGTCGCGTGCCGCAGGTCGAGGAGCTGCACCTCGAGCGCGCGGGTGTGGTGCTCGATGCGCATGGTTACGTGCGCACCGATACGTTCCAGGTGACGAGCGTGCCGAGCATCTATGCAGTCGGGGACGTCACCGGGCGCGTGCAGCTGACGCCGGTGGCGATCGCCGCCGGCCGGCGGCTCGCCGACCGCGTCTTTGGCGGCCAGAGCGGCCGTCACCTCGACTACGAGTTCATTCCCACCGTGATCTTCGCGCACCCGCCGATCGGCACGGTCGGCCTCACGGAGCCCGAGGCGCAGGCGCGTTATGGTGCGGCCAACGTTACCGTGTTTCGCTCAAGTTTCGTGCCGCTCTACCATGCACTCACGCACGAGAAGGTGCGTGTCGAGATGAAGCTCGTGACCGCGGGAGCGGAGCAGCGCATCGTTGGTCTGCACGTCGTCGGCGCCGGGGCGGACGAGATGCTGCAGGGATTTGCCGTGGCGGTGCGCATGGGTGCCACCAAGAAGGACTTCGACGACACCGTGGCGATTCATCCGACGAGCGCGGAGGAATTCGTCACCATGCGCTGAAGCGCCATCAGGCGTAGGCGCCGCCGGCGCGCTCGCGCAGCGCATCCATGACGCGGATCGTCGAGGGCCGCACGCCACGCCACAGGCGAAACGACTCCGCCGCCTGCTCCACCAGCATCCCCAGGCCCTGGATGGCGCGCGCACAGCCCTGCTGCTGCGCCCAGCGCACGAACGCGGTGGCGGAGCGTCCGTAGGCGAGGTCGTAGCACACGGTCTGCGGGCCGATGACGCCGGCGGGCAGCGGGGGGATCTCGCCCGAGAGGCTGGCGGAGGTGGCGTTGATGATGAGGTCGAAGGGCGCCGGCTCGATCTGGTCGAACCCGGCGCCCTGCGTCGTGCCCAGGTCGGAGAACGCGGTGGCGAGGGCCTCGGCACGTTCGGGCGAGCGGTTGGCGATCACCACGACGGTCGGCTCCAGGCCGAGCAGCGGGGCGAGCACACCGCGCGTGGCGCCGCCGGCGCCGATCACGAGCAGCCGCCGGTGGGTGATCACCAGCCCGAGGTTGTTGCACAGGTCGCGCACCAGCCCGGCGCCGTCGGTGTTGTCGCCGAGCAGCTCCTCGCCCTGCAGGGCGAGGGTGTTGACCGCGGTGGCGTGCGCGGCGCGCGCGGTGAGCTGGTCGGCCACATCGACCGCGGCCATCTTGTGCGGCAGGGTGATGTTGAGTCCCTTGCCACCCTCGGCGAAGAACTGCGCGACGCGCTCGCGGAATTCCTCCGGGCGCACGTCGAAGGGCCGGTAACTCATCCGCTCGCCGGTCTCGCGCGCGAACATCCCGTGGATGAAGGGCGACAGGCTATGGCTGATCGGGTGCCCGAAGACACCGTACTGGTCGGGGCCGCTGTTCACGGCTGCGATTGTGACAGCATCCGGGCGCTGCTGCCCGCGCCGGGGCCGTCTGCGAGCGCCGCCACGAGCTGCGGCAGCCATAGCTGCATGCGCTCGAGCAGCAGGTGGGGCGGGTTCAGGATCAAGAGTCCCGAGCCGTTCAGCGCGACGCGCGAATCGCGCGGAAACAGCCACAGCTCGCTCACCAGCAGCGGGGCGGCGAGCGTACGGGCCGCGCTGGCGTGCCAGGCGCGCGTCTGCCGCTCTTCCTTGATCGGGTACCAGGCCATGGCGATCCCGGTGGGGAAGCGCCGCAGCGCCTCCGCGAGGGCTGCGGTCACCGAGGTGAAATCCGCCTGCGTTTCCTCGTAGGGCGGGTCGATGAAGGTGAGTCCGCGCCGCTCCGGGGGCGGCAGGTAGGCCTTGAGCCGCTGCAGGCCATCGCCGCGCTCCACGCGCACCTGCGGGCCGCGCGCGGCGGCAACCGCGGCGACGCTTTCCTCCAGCACGTGTGCCTCGGGGCCCTGCAGTTCGATGAGCACGGCGCGGTCCTGCGCTCGCAGCGCCTGCACGGCCAGGAGCGGTGAGCCGCCGTAGAAGTGGCGCTGCCTGAACGTCTCGCGCAGCTGTGCGAGCGCGCCGGCATAGGCACGCAGCTCCTCGGCCGCGACGGGCCTTTCCTGGAAGCGCACGATGCCGGCGCGCGCCTCGGCGGAGGGGCTGGAGAGGTCGTAGGCGCCACGGCCGGCGTGCGTATCGAGGTAGAGGAAGCCCTTGTCCTTTTTCTGCAGCGCCGCCAGGAGCGCAAGCAGCGTCACGTGCTTGTGCACGTCGGCGAAGTTGCCGGCGTGGTAGCGGTGGCGGTACTTCATCGCAAGCGACGCGCACGCGCAGCGCGGCGCTTGCCGGAGCTCGGGCGGGCAGGGCTCGCACGCGCGCACAGGGCACGAAAGCCCGCGGCGACGTAGGGCGCCAGGCGCTGCGTGACGCTGTCGAGGTCCGAGGAGCGGCACAGCCCCCCGGAGAGCTTATCGATGCGGCCGGTCTCGGCGAAGGTGAGCGTGAGCGCGCCGGTGAGAAACTGGTAGCCCCAGTAGATCTCGCGCGGCGGACACCCGGGAAGCGCGGCACGCAGCACGGCGATGAACCGATCCACCAGCGGGTCGAAGTGACGCGTCATCATCACCGGCCCGAACTCCGGGGAGTTGTTCACATAGGCGACGAGGGCAAAGTAGCTCTTCCAGCCGGCCCCACCGCGCGCGGAGCGCTCAAGGAGCGGCTGGCAGAAAGCGTTGACGATCTGCTCCACGCTGGGCACGCCCGGCAGCGCGGCCCGCAGCACCTCCTCCAGCAGCTCGAGGCGCTCGCGGTTCAGTAGCTCCGCGCGTCGCTCGAACACGGCCATGAACAGTTCGCGCTTGCCACCGAAGTGGTACCCGACCAGTGCCACGTCGACCCCGGCGGCCTGGGTGATGTCGCGTAACGAGACGCCATGGTAGCCACGCTGCGCAAACAACTGCTCCGCGGCGTCCAGGATGCGCTCGTTGCCCGGGCGGGCGGTGGCCTTCTTGTTCATCTTAATGCACTGCAAAAAAGTGGTCGGTCGCGACAGTGTCCGGTGAATCGCCCCCGCAGCGCAATTTCGGGCGGCGAGTTGACTTCTCCCTCAACGTTCGTTGAATATCTGCTCAACAACTGTTGAGTGTGACTCGAGAGGGGGGGAGCACATGAGCAACAAGACGCGCATCCAGGTCGTCACCGGCACGCTCGCGCTGTTCGCAGCCGCGGCCCTGCAACTGCCGGCGACGGTCGCCGCGCAGACCGCCGGCGACACGAGCGCCGGCAGCGGCAATTCACTGGTGGAAGTCGTGGTCACCGCCCGGCGGCGCACCGAGAACCTGCAGGACGTGCCGATTACCGTCACAGCGCTCACCGCCGGTGCGATCGAGACGCACGACGTGACCAATGTTGCGGATCTGAACAGCTTCGTGCCCAACATGAAGATCTCGCAGGATCGTGCCACCAGCAGCACGATCAACATCTACATCCGTGGAGTCGGGCAGAGCGATCCGCTGTGGGGTTTCGAACCCGGGGTGGGCGTGTACATCGATGACGTGTACATGGC
>DATIXW010000012.1:0-23793 GCA_035518135.1 Steroidobacteraceae bacterium | reverse complement strand
GACCCAGGACACCTTCGCGCGGCTGCTCGCCGGGAGCATCGCGCTCACCTTTTTCGTGTACGTATTCATCAATGCCGGCATGGTCACGGGGCTCCTGCCGGTGGTCGGCGTGCCGCTGCCGCTCGTGAGCTATGGCGGCAGTTCCGTCGTGACGCTCCTGGCGGGGTTCGGTATTCTCATGGCGCTGTATTCCCGCCGCAAGCTCATCGGGTCATAGTTGAAAGCCTCACGCCTTGCGCTACTTGCCGTACTCGTGTGCACGCCGGCCCTCGCGCAGCCACTCGCTGCCGGGACCTTTGACCTCAGGCGCCCCGAGATCGCCACCTTCGTGAGCGAGGTCGCCGCGCGCGACGGCATGAGCAAGAAGGAGGTGCGGGCGCTGCTGCGCGCCGCGCAGCCACAACCGAAGATCATCGAGCTGATGAACAAGCCGCTCGAGAAGGCGGTACCGTGGTGGCAGTACCGCGATCACTTCCTCACCAGCGAGCGCATCGATGAGGGCGTGCAGTTCTGGAACGAGCACCAGGAGTCGCTGCTGCGCATCGGCGCCGAATACCAGGTGGCCCCGGAGTACGTGGTGGCGATCCTCGGGATCGAGACCAAGTACGGGCGCGTGCTCGGTAAGTACCGCGTGCTCGATTCCCTCGCCACGCTCGCCTTTGACTACCCGCCGCGCCAGGCCTTCTTCAGAAGCGAACTTGAGCAGTTCCTGATCCTCGCCCGCGAGAACCGCCTCGACCCGCTGACGCTCATGGGCTCCTACGCCGGCGCCATGGGCGCTCCGCAGTTCATGCCCTCGAGCTACCGCCGCTATGCGGTGGATGCGAACACCGACACGCAGCGCGACCTGTGGGCGGACTGGGACGACATCATCGCGAGCGTCGCCAATTACCTGCGCGAGAAGGGCTGGACGCCCGGCGGCCCGGTGCTCACCGACGCCACCCTGGAGTCCGACCCGGCCCTGAGCATCGATCCGCACAATCTCGAGCTCAACGAGACCGTCGCCAGCCTCACCGCTCGCGGCATCAAGCTCGACCTCACGATGCCGTCGGACACGCCCGCGGTGCTGATCTCCGCGGAACAGCGCGACGGGCCGGCCTACCGGGTGGGATTCCACAATTTCTATGTGATCACGCGCTACAACGCGAGCCCGCGCTACGCTATGGCGGTGAATGACCTCGCCCAGATCATCGCGCAGCGCGTGCACGCGGCGCCGGTGCCGTGAGCGCCGCGCGCGCGCGCGCACTCCTCGCCAGCGCCGCAGCGCTGCTCGTGGGCGGCTGCTCGCTCGGGCCGCAGCGCGCGCAGCCGGTACCCCCGCCGGTGCCGCCCCCGCCGGCGAGCGTCGATGCCATCCCGGATGCCGTGCCACGCGCCGAGCCGCGCAGCGCCCACGGCAATCCCCCCTTCTACGACGTCATGGGGCACCGCTATTTCGTGCTGGCCAGCGCCGAGGGCTACACCGAGCGCGGCGTCGCCTCCTGGTACGGCCCGACATTCCACGGCGTCAACACCTCGAGCGGCGAGCTGTACGACATGTATGGCATGACGGCCGCCCACAAGACGCTGCCGCTGCCGAGCTACGCGCGCGTTACCAACCTGCGCAACGGCAAGAGCGTGGTGGTGCGCATCAATGACCGCGGTCCCTTCGTTGCCAACCGCCTGATCGACCTCTCGTACACGGCAGCCGCCAAGCTCGACATGCTGCGCGAGGGCACGACCCTGGTGGAAGTGCGCACGCTCACCCCGGGCGTCCCCGATGAGCTCACGCGCACCGCCGCCACGCCGCCGCCGGCACTGTACGTGCAGGCCGGCGCGTTCGCCGATCCGGACAATGCGCAGCGGCTGCTCGCACGGCTGCACGAGGCCGGGCTCGCCAGCGCCTTCGTGCTCTCCCCGCTCGCGGGCCGCTCGCACCTGTTCCGCGTGCGCCTGGGCCCGGTGAGCAGCGTCGCGGACTTCGATCAGCTCGCCGCGCGGCTGCAGTCACTTGGCATCGCCGAGGCACGCCTCGCGAACGACTGAGCGCGGCGCTGAGACTGCGAAGCCGCGCGCGCACGTGCGCGCTGCCTTAGGCTAAGATCTCGGTTTTTTCGACACCCCAAGGAATCCGCCCCCGATGCTGCGTCCACTGCTCGCCGTCGCCTTCCTGCTCCTCAGCACCGCCGCAGCCCGCGCGGCTCCCGCGGCTGCCCCGGTCCCCGCACCGCCGCCGGCTGCGGCCACGGCGGCAAGTGCCGCACCGATCCCGCCGCCGCCGGCGGTGGATGCACGCTCCTACGCGCTCATCGACTTCCAGAGCGGACGCGTGCTCGCGCAGTCGCACCTTGATGAGCGCGCCGAACCTGCCAGCCTCACCAAGCTGATGAGCGCCTACGTGGTGTTCAAGGCACTCGCGGAGAACCGCCTGAAGCTCACCGACATGGTCACCGTCAGCGAGCACGCCTGGCGCGCGGAAGGGTCGCGCACCTTCGTACAGGTCGGCACGCAGGTCCCGGCGGACATCCTGCTCAAGGGCATGATCGTGCAGTCGGGGAACGACGCCACCATCGCGCTCGCCGAGCGCGTGGGCGGCACCGAGGCGGCGTTCGCGCAGATGATGAACGAGTACGCCCGGCGCCTCGGGATGACCGGCAGCAACTTCGAGAACAGCGACGGGCTGCCCTCCCCCAACCACTACACCACCGCGCACGACGTGGCGACGCTTGCGGCCGCACTGATCCGCGAGTTCCCGCAGTACTACCCGCTCTTCAGTCTCCGGGAGTTCATGTGGAACAACATCCGCCAGGAGAACCGCAACGGCCTGCTCGGCAAGGACCCGACCGTGGACGGGCTGAAGACCGGGCACACCGACAGCGCCGGCTACTGCCTGGCGAGCTCGGCGAACCGCAACGGCATGCGCCTCATCTCCGTGGTGATGGGCTCCCCGAGCGTCAAGGCACGCGAGGACGCAAGCGCGGCGCTTCTGAACTACGGCTATACCTTCTATGAGACCGTGCGCGTGAAGGCCGCGCGCGAGATGATCCTCAAGCCGCGTGTCTACAAGTCCGCCGGCGAGTTCGCCGAGCTCGGCGTGCCCTCTGACGTCTACGCCACCATCGGCCGCGGCCAGGGGGGCAGCCTCAAGACCGCCGCCCATCTCAGCAGCGATCCGCTGATCGCGCCGCTCGCCGCCGGCAAGCCGGTGGGCGAGTTCACGGTAACCGATGCGAGCGGGGTCGTGATCGCGCGCGCGCCGCTCGTACCGCTCGCCGCCGTGCCGCTTGGCGGGCTGTGGACGCGCAGCCTCGACAGCATCGCGCTGTGGTTCCACTGAGGCGCGAGGGCTGAGGCGTGGCCGAACCGCTGCCGATCTGCTACCTGAATGGCGCCTTCCTGCCGCTGCGCGAGGCGCGCATCTCCCCGCTCGACCGGGGGTTCCTGTATGCGGACGGGGTGTACGAGGTGATGCCGGTGTACGGGGGGCGCCCGTTTCGCTTCGGCGCGCACCTGCAGCGGCTCGCGGGCAGCCTCGCCGGCATCAGCATGGAGGACCCGCACACCCGCGATGAGTGGCGCGCCATCCTCGGCGGGCTCATCGAGCGCAACGGCGGCGGCGAGCAGTACGTGTACTGGCAGGTGACGCGCGGCGCGGAGTACGGCCGCAACCACGCACCGCTGCCGCACATCGCGCGCACGGTGTTCGCCTTCGGCGCCCCGCTCGCCCCCAATTCACCGGCGGTGCTGGAGCGCGGCGTCAGCTGCATCACCGCCGTGGACACCCGCTGGGCGCGCTGCGACATCAAGTCCACCGCGCTGCTGGCGAACGTGCTGCTGCGGCAGCTCGCCGTGGAGGCCGACGCCCAGGAGACCATCCTGCTGCGCGACGGGGAACTCACCGAGGCCTCTGCCTCCTCGGTGCACATCGTGCTCGGCGGGGAGGTACGGGTGCCGCCGAACTCGCGGCGCCTCCTGCCCGGCACGACGCGCTCGGCGATCGAGGAGCTGGCGGCGCGCGCCGGCGTCGCCTGCCGTGTGGTGCCGGTGAGCGAGGCGCAGCTGCGCGCCGCGGACGAGGTGTGGCTGAGCGCCGCGACGCGCGAGCTGCAGCCGGTGACCGCGCTCGACGGGCACGCGGTCGGTACGGGCCGCCCCGGGCCGCTGTGGCGGCGCGTGTACGAGACGCTGCAGAAGTACAAGCAGGAACTGGCGGGCACGCCCTGGTGAGCGAGCCGGCCGGGCTTGAGTTTCCGACCGACTACCCGCTCAAGGTCGTCGGCCGCCCGCGGGAGGGCTTCCGTGCCCGCGTGCACGCCATCGTGCTGCGTCACGCGCCCGCGCTGGAGCCGGAACGGGTGAGCGAGCGGCTGAGCAGCAATGGCAATTTTCTGTCCATTTCCTACCAGCTGCGGGCGGAGAGCCGCGCGCAGATCGAGGCGCTGGTAGGCGAGCTACAGGGCTGCGAGGGCGTGTTGATGTTGATTTAGGCACCGGCGCGCCGGCTGTAACCGCTTTGTTACCCGCAACCGTGCCCTGGACAGTGACGCTCGCACCGCGCCCCCGGTAGCATCGGCGCCATGTCCATCGTCCTCGACCAGGTCACCAAGCACTACGGCGGCGCTCCGGTCGTCAACGACGTCTCCCTCGATATCGGCGACGGCGAGTTCTTCGTACTGCTCGGCCCCAGCGGCAGCGGCAAGAGCACCCTGCTGCGTGCGATTGCCGGGCTCTCCGGCATCGATCACGGGCGCATCTCCCTGCACGGCCGCGACGTCACGCACGTCGCGGCGCGCCGGCGCGGGGTGGGCCTGGTGTTCCAGAACTACGCCCTGTTCCGCCATATGACGGTCGCCGAGAACATCGAGTTTGCGCTGCGCGTGCGCCGCATGCGCGCCCGCGCCCGCCGCCAGCGCCGCGAGGAGCTGCTGCGGCTGGTCTCGCTCGAGGGACTCGACGAGCGGCTGCCGGCGCAGCTCTCCGGCGGCCAGCAGCAGCGCGTGGCCGTGGCGCGGGCGCTCGCGCACAAGCCCGAGGTGCTGCTGCTCGATGAGCCCTTCGGGGCGCTTGATGCGAAGATCCGCGAGGAGCTGCGCGGCACCATCCGCCAGGTGCAGCGCGAGCTCGGCATCACGACGGTCCTGGTCACGCACGACCAGGAGGAGGCCTTCGCGATGGCCGACCGCATCGGGGTCATGAATCTCGGCCGTCTGCTCGAGCGCGGCGCCCCGCACGAGCTGTATTCGCGTCCGGCGACGCGCTTCGTGGCCACCTTCCTCGGCGCCGCCAACCTGATCCTCGCGCGCCGCACCGCCGACGGCATCCAGATCGGGGCCACCATCGTGGCCCCGACCGAGCGTGCCTCCAATGGGCGCGAGAATGAGGTGGTCGCCGTCGTGCGCCCGGAGGAGATCGAGGTCGCCGCCACGCGCGAGGCGCTGCGGTGCGGCTTCCTGGCACGGGGCGTGGTGGAAAGCGTCATGTTCACCGGCGCGCTCGAGCGGCTGCGGCTGAGCCTGGCCGGCGGCCCCCACACCCCGCTTCTGACCCTCGGCGAGGGCGCGGCGGGCGCCGCGCTGCAGGTGACGCGCACCCAGTACGAGCAGCGTCTGTTCGAGGTGCAGCCGGGGCAGAGCGTCGCGATCGGGGTGCGCAGGATTCACGTGCTGCCGACGCCGCTTTCGAGCTTCACCGCCTGCGCACCCACGGTGCAGGAGGCCGAAGAGCTCAGCCGCCAGCCGCTTTTGGTCGAGCTCGCCGCGCGCATGGCCACGCGTATCGCGACGCGCTGCGAGCCGCAGCTCGGGCAGCCGGGCGTGCCCTGCCAGGGAACGGACAGCTTCGTGGGCACCACGGTGATCGCCGCCAACCCGCAAAGTGCCGCGCGTGCCGACTGGCTGCTGCGCTGTGGGGCGCGTGACCTGCTGGTGCTGCCGGAGGCGGCGCGCGCCCCGCAACGCGTGCTCATTCACTGGATCGGGGAAGCCGCGCGCAGCGCGACCCTTGCGGTCTCGGCGAGCGTGCTGCGGCACGTCGCAGCCGAGGCGGTCTACGTCGGGGTCTTCCCCGAGCCGCAGGGCGGCGCGCAGCCGCGGGGCATGCGCGAGCTCCTCGATGCACGCTCGGAGGCACAGGCCGCGCACGGCCTGGAGATGCGCACCGAGCTGCATTTCGGCGACGCCGAGCAACAGCTCACCCGCCGCCTCGCCGAGAGTCCCGCGCAGATGCTCATCATCGGCGTCGAGCACCCCGCGCAGTTCACGGAGCGCTTCCGCGCGCTGCTCGTCAGCGGCCGCTGGCCGGTGCTGATCGTCCACCGGGGACCGGCGTGAGCTTCCGCCAGCCGAGCAACCTGCCGGGCTTCGGGCTCACGTTCGGCTTCACGACCGTCTTTCTCAGCACCATCGTGCTGCTGCCGCTTGCAGCGCTGGTGGTCACGGCCACCTCGCTCCACTGGAGCGACTTCTGGCACACGGTGCTCAGCGCACGCGCGCTCGGCTCCTACCGCCTCTCCTTCGGCGCCTCCCTCCTCGCCGCCTCCATCAATCTGGTCTTCGGCTTCATCATCGCCTGGACGCTGGTGCGCTACGAATTCCCCGGGCGCAAGCTGATCGATGCGCTCATCGACATGCCGTTCGCGCTGCCGACCGCGGTCTCCGGAATCGCGCTCACCACGGTGTTTGCGCAGAACGGCTGGATCGGGCGCTACCTCGAGCCGCTCGGCATCAAGGTGGCCTACACCTGGCTCGGCGTGACGCTCGCGCTCACCCTGATCAGCATGCCCTTCGCCGTGCGGGCCGTGCAGCCGGCGCTGCTGGAAGTCCAGCGCGACCTGGAGGACGCCGCCGAGACCCTCGGCGCCGGGCGGCTGTATGCATTCCGGCGCATCATCCTGCCGGCCATCGCCCCGGCGCTCCTCACCGGCTTCACGCTCGCCTTCGCCCGCGCGGTCGGGGAGTATGGCTCGGTGATCTTCATCTCCGGGAACCTGCCGATGAAGACCGAGATCACCCCGCTTCTCATCGTGATCCACCTCGAGCAGTTCGACTACGGCGGCGCCGCAGCCCTCGGGCTGGTGATGCTGGTGATCTCCTTCGTGATGCTGCTCACGATCAACCTGCTGCAGGCCTGGGGACGGCGCGACCAGGTGCGCGCCGCACGCTGATGGCCCTCCTCCCCAGCAGCGCCTTCGCCGACCACGCCACCCGCCCCGGGCAGCACACCTGGGTGCACGCCATCGTGCGCTGGTGCTTCATCGCGGTGTCGCTCGCCTTTCTGGCCGCGGTGCTGCTCGCGCCGCTCGCCACGGTGTTCGTCATGGCGCTCTCCAAGGGCATCCTCACCTACCTGCACAGCTTCGCCGATCCGGACACCGCGGCCGCGATTCGCCTGACGCTGCTCACCGCTTCGGTGGTGGTGCCGATCAACACGGTGTTCGGGCTCGCCGCCGCCTGGGCGATCGCCAAGTTCGAGTTCCGTGGCAAGAGCATCCTCATCACGCTCATCGACCTGCCGCTGGCGGTCTCGCCGGTGATCGCGGGGATGGTGTTCGTGCTGCTGTTCGGCCTGCAGGGCTGGTTCGGCGCCTGGCTCCAGCAGCACCACTACAGCATCGTCTTCGCCCTGCCGGGCATCATGCTGGCAACCATGTTCGTCACCTTCCCGTACGTGGCGCGCGAGCTGATCCCGCTCATGGAGCAGCTCGGCAACGACGAGGAGGAAGCCGCCATCACGCTCGGAGCCGGCGGCTGGATGACCTTCTTCCGTGTCACGCTGCCGAAGGTGCGCTGGGGACTGGTTTACGGCATGGTGCTGTGTAATGCGCGCGCGATGGGCGAGTTCGGCGCGGTGTCGGTGGTCTCGGGCCACATCCGCGGCCTCACCAACACCATGCCGCTGCACATCGAGATCCTCTACAACGAGTACAACTTCGTGGGTGCGTTTGCCGTCTCCTCGCTCCTGACGCTGCTGGCTGCCCTGACCCTCGTGGTCAAGACGCTGGTCGAGCGCACCGGCTACCGCAGGCGGCGGTGAGCACGATGCTCGAGCGGGCCCGAACGTGGCTGCAGGGGCGCCTGCCGGACCCCGCACGCACCGGCCTGGGCGCGTGGCTGATCGCCATGCAGGTGGCGATCGTGGTGCTGGTGGGGGGCGGCATCGGCTGGTACGCGAGCGGCATGCTGCACGATCTGGCCGACCAGCAGGGCAAGGCACGCGTACAGCTGGCGGCCACGACCGCGCGCGAGGACCTGCGGCGTATCGGCGAGAGCGCGCTCACCACCGCGCGCGCCCTGGCGGACCGCCCGACCCTGCAGCGCCTCCTGGCGGAAGGCCAGAACGAGGCGCTGCCGCCGTTCCTGCGGCACTGGTGCGAGGCGGGCAACGTAGATGCGTGCGCGGTGCTCTCGGACAAGACCGTGGTGGCGGTCTCCGGTCCCGCGCTCGACTGGCAGCAGATCGTCACCGCCGGTGCCGAGCAGGGCGCGACGTTCCTGGCGCTGCCTTCCACCGAGCGCGTGCCGCTGCTCGGGGCGCGTGCCGCGCTGCCGAACACCGCCCTCACGGTCTACGTGGTGCGGCGCCTGGATGAGCGGCTCGCGCGCGCGCTCAGCGCCGAGGTCGGCGCCGAGGTGCGCCTCATCGACTACCGCAACTACACCGGGGCGCCGGTGAACGCCTTCACCGCGCTGTACTCCGCGGCGCTCGCCGACGGGCGCTCCGCGGTGCAGCGCATCGATGCGCAGGAGGTCTATGGCGCAAGCGTGCCGGTGTTCGCCTCCAGCGGGGAAGCGGTGGCGCTGATCGCCGCGCTCCTGCCGGTGAGCGAGGTGGATGCCCCGGCGCGCCGCCTGCTGAAGAAGCTCCTCATCGCCGCGCTCCTGCTCGGGGGGCTGGCGGTGCTCGCCGGGGTGCTGCTCGGGGAGTTCGTGGCACGCCCGGTGCGCGAGCTCACCGCGGCCGCCACGCGCCTTGCGGCCGGAGACTTCTCCGCCTCGATCCCGCCGGGGGGCGCGGCCGAGGTGGCAACCCTTGCGCGCACGATGGAGGACATGCGCCGCAACCTCATCGATCTCACGGACACGCTGCGGCGGCGCGAGGCGGAGGCGCAGGCGGTGCTCGCCGGCATCGTCGAGGGCGTCTACGCGGTCGACAAGAACCGCCTCATCCGCTACCTCAACCCCCAGGCCCAGAAGCTGCTCGGTGTCGGCGCGGCCGAGGCGGTCGGACGCTTCTGCGGCGACGTGCTGCGGCCGCAGGCCGAGGACGGGCGCCGGCCGTGCGAGTCGCACTGCCCGATCGTCGCGGCACGCAGCGCCGGCAGCGCCAAGGCCATCGAGCACCTCGGCGGCGCCACCGGGGAATTGCGCACCACGGTCATCACCAGCGCCGCGCAGGTCGATGGCCTGCAGGTGCAGGTGATCCGCGACGAGACCGAGCTCGAGGCGGTGCGGCGCGCCCGCGACTCGGTGCTCGCCAACATCTCGCACGAGTTCCGCACGCCGCTCGCCGCGCAGCTCGCCTCCATCGAGCTGCTGCTCGCGGGACTGGATGACATGGCGCCGGCGCAGCAGCGCGAGCTTGTGAGCTCGCTCGAGCGTGGCACGCTGCGCCTGACGCAGCTGATCGACAACCTGCTCGAGAGCGTGCGCATCGAGTCCGGCCAGCTCGCGATCCGCGCGCAGCGCGTCGCGCTGCAGGAGGTGGTGCAGGACGCCCGGGCGCTGGTCGGTGCGCTCCTCAGCCAGCGCGGCCAGCGGCTCGAGGTCGCGCTCCCGCCGGAGCTGCCGCTGCTCAGCGGCGACAAGACGCGCCTCACCCAGGTGTTCGTGAACCTGCTCGCCAACGCCAACAAGTTCGCCCCCGAGGGCAGCACGGTGCGCATCGGTGCGGCCGCGCACGCGGGGACGCTCGAGAGCTGGGTCGAGGATGAGGGGCCGGGTCCGGCGGATGAGAGCGTCGCGCTGTTCGCGCGCTTCCGCCGTGGCGGCACGGAACCTGAGGCGGCCGGCCTCGGGCTCGGGTTGTGGCTGGTGAAATCGATCATCGAGCGCCACGGGGGAAGCGTGGCCTTCGCGCGCACGGCCGCGGGGCGTACGCGCTTCACCCTGGTGCTGCCCTTGGAAGGGGCACGATGAAGCTACTGGTCGCCGATGATGACGCAGATCTGCGCGATCTGATCAGCTTCACCCTCACGCAGGCGGGTTACCTCGTCATCAAGGCCGCCGACGGCCCGGCGGCGCTGAAGCGCTTCGAGGAGGAAGCTCCCGATCTCGTCGTGCTCGACATCAACATGCCGGGCCTGAGCGGCTTCCAGGTATGCGAGGCCATCCGCCGCCGCTCACGCGTGCCGGTCATGATGCTCACCGTACGCGGCGAGGAGGAGGACCTGGTGCGTGCGCTCGGACTGGGGGCGGATGACTACCTCAACAAGCCCTTCAGCCCGCGCACGCTCCTTGCGCGCATCAAGGCGCTGCTGCGCCGGGCGGGGATCGAGAACAACACCCCGCTGAGCGTCGGGCGGGTGTCTATCGACCTCGAGGAGTACACCGCGCGCATCGGCACTGCCGCGCCGGTGCGCCTCACCAAGCTCGAGCTGCGCCTGCTGCAGATGCTGCTGGCGAACGCCGGTCACGCGGTCAACTCCGACCGGCTGCTGCAGCAGGTGTGGGGGCACCGCAGCGGCGGGGACCGCCAGCTGCTGAAGCAGCTCGTGCACCGCCTGCGCCAGAAGATCGAGGCCGATCCGGCCGCGCCGACGCTGCTGTTGACCGCGGCGGCCGGCTACAAGCTCGTCGTCGAATAGGGGTGAAGCGCGCCTTCAGCGCGCGGTGAACTGATCGAACAGGCCGCCGTCGCTGAAGTGCGTCTTCTGCGCGGCCGCCCAGCCGCCGAAATCTGCGATGGTGACCAGCTTCAGGGTCGGGAACTGCTGCGCGTAGCGTGCCGCAACCTGCGGATCGCGCGGTCGGTAGAAGTGGCGGGCGATGATCTCCTGTCCCTCCGGGCTGTAGAGATAGCCGAGGTAGGCCTGCGCCACCTCGCGCGTACCGTGGCGCAGCGCCACCGCATCGACCACCGCCACCGGCGGCTCCGCCAGGATGCTAATCGAGGGGATCACGATCTCGAAGCGCTCATGCCCGACCTGCTGCAGCACCAGCAGTGCCTCGTTCTCCCAGGCGATGAGCACGTCCCCGAGCCCGCGCTGCACGAACGTCATGGCCGCACCGCGCGCCCCGGTGTCGAGCACCGGCACGTTGTGGTACAGGCGCCGCACGAATTCCTGCGCACTCGCATCATCACCCCCGGGCTGCCCGCGCGCCCAGGCCCAGGCGGCCAGGTAATTCCAGCGCGCCCCGCCGGAGGTCTTCGGGTTCGGCGTGATCACGGCCACGCCCGCGCGCGTGAGATCGCCCCAGTCGTGGATCGCCTTGGGGTTGCCCTTGCGCACCAGGAACACGATGGTCGAGGTGTACGGGGAGCTGTTGTCGGGCAACAGGCTCTGCCAGTTCAGCGGCAGCAGCTTCGCCTGCGTGGCGATGGCGTCGATGTCGGCGGCGAGGCCGAGGGTCACCACGTCCGCCTGCAGCCCGTTGATGACCGCACGCGCCTGGGTGCCCGAGCCGCCGTGCGACTGATCCACGCGCACGTCCTGGCCGCTCTTGGCCTTCCAGTAGCGGGCGAAGGCGGCATTGAAATCCACGTACAGCTCGCGCGTCGGATCATAGGAGACGTTGAGCAGCGTGACGCGCCGCGCCGTATCCCCCGGCGGCTGGCAGGCGGCGAGCAGCGTCGCGAGCACCACGGCGAGCGCCGCGGACGCTGCGGCACGAAACGGTTCAGGGCGGGCAAGCACACGCGATCCTAGCCACGCGGGGGGCTCGCTGTCAGTCGGCGCGCGGTTATGAAGTGGTTATGCCGGCAAGCCCCAGCGCCGCGAGCAGGTGCGGCTCGAGCCGCTGCGCGGCCTCGGCCACCGCGGCCGGGCCGCCGAGGTCGGCAAGCTGCGTCATCTGAAGCCCCGCGTAGCCGCAGGGGTTGATGCGCGCGAAGGGCTCAAGGTCGAGGGCGACGTTGAGTGCCAGCCCGTGGTAGCTCCCCTGGCGGCGCACGCGCACGCCGACGCTCGCAAGCTTGCGATCGCCGACGTACACCCCGGGGGCGCCGCGGCGGCAGGCGGCGCCGATGTGGTAGTCGGCCGCGAGCGCGATCACCGCGCTCTCCAGTGCCGTGACGAAATCGCGCACGCCAAGGCCGGCGCGCTTCAGGTCGATGAGCGGGTAGACCACCAGCTGCCCGGGGCCGTGGTAGGTCACCTGCCCGCCGCGGTCGATCTGCACCACCGGGATCTGCCCGGGCGCGAGCAGGTGTGTGCGGCTTGCGTTAAGCCCGAGGGTGAAGACCGGCGGATGCTCGAGGAACCAGATCTCGTCCGGCGTCACCGCGGTGCGCTCGGCGGTGAAGCGCTGCATGGCGCGCCAGGTACTCTCGTACTCGAGCAGCCCGAGACGGCGGATCAGTACCGCGGCGGGCGCGGCGCCTCGCGCGCCGGGCGCGGCGAGCGCGCGGCTCATGGGGTGAGGGAGGCGTTGTCGAGCCCGGCGTTATTGCGGTTCAACGCCTGCTCGGCGCGGTAACTCGAGCGCACCAGCGGGCCCGACACGCACTCGAGGAAGCCGAGCGCGAGGGCCTGCTCGCGGTAGCGGTCAAACTCTGCCGGCGCCACGAAGCGCTCCACCGCCAGGTGATGCGCCGTCGGCTGCAGGTACTGCCCGAGGGTCACCAGATCGACCCCGGCGGCGCGCAGGTCCGCGAGCGTCTCCAGGATCTCCGCCTCACTCTCCCCGAGCCCGAGCATGAGGCTGCTCTTGGTGAGCAGGCCGGCCCGGTGAGCCTTGGCGGCCGCGAGCACCGCGAGGGTCTGCTCGTAGCCGGCGCGCGGGTCGCGCACCGGGTGCGTGAGGCGGCGCACGGTCTCGATGTTCTGCGCGAACACCTCGATCCCCGAGTCCACCACCGTGGCGACGTCCGCCGCCACGCCGCGGAAGTCCGGCGTCAGCGCCTCCACGGCCGTGTCGGGGTTGACCTGCTTGATGGCGCGCACGCAGGCGGCGTAATGCGCAGCGCCCCCGTCGGGGAGGTCATCGCGATCGACCGAGGTCAGCACCACGTACCTGAGCTTCAGCAGCTCGACGGTGCGCGCGGCGTTGTGCGGCTCCTGCGGATCGAGCCATCCGTGGGGATTGCCGGTGTCGACCGAACAGAAGCGGCACGCCCGCGTGCACACCGCGCCCATCAGCATGAGAGTGGCGGTGCCGGCGTTCCAGCACTCACCGATGTTCGGGCACTTGGCCTCCTCGCACACCGTGGCGAGGCGATGCTCCTTGACGAGCGCGCGCACACTGCTGAAGCCGCCGCCCGTCGGGGCGCGTGCCTTGAGCCAGGGGGGCTTGCGCAGGGACGGGCCGGGGGCCGGCGCGGTGCGCGCCTTGATGCCGTCACGAACGGCCGTAAACCCCTGAGGGGTAAGGTATTTATCGCCGCTGCGCGGGCGCGCGGACTCCGGGACGACGGGGATGCCCTTGAGGCTCGACATACCCTTTCATTGTACCGCAGCGAGCCTCGCGTTCAGGGCGGCGAGCCGCTCGGGGGTGCCGACGTCGCACCACTGCCCGCGGTGCAGCTCCCCGCGCACGCGCCGCGCGGCGATCGCGCGCTTCAGTGGCTCGATGAGCGGGAAGCGCCCCGCCGTGCAGCCGGCGAAGAACTCCGGGCGGTAGAGGCCGACGTTGGCGTAGGTGAGGCGCCGCTGATCGGTGTCGACGACGAGATCGCCCTCGAGGCCGAAGTCCCCCCGCGGGTGGTGCGGCGGGTTCGGGATGAGCACCAGGTGCGCGAGCGCGTCCGGCTCGAGGTGCACGCGGGCGAAGTCGATGTCGGTCCAGACATCGCCGCTGACCACCAGGAACGGCTCCGGCCCCAGCAGCGGCAGCGCCCGCACGATTGCGCCGCCGGTCTCCAGCGGCACCGGCCCCTCCTCGCTGTAGTGGATCGTCAGGCCAAACTCGTGCCCGTCCCCGAGCGCGGCGCGCAACCGCTCGCCGAGCCAGGAGAGGTTGACGACGACCTCGCGCACCCCGGCGCGCGCGAGCGCGGCGAGGTGCCAGCTGATGAGCGGGCGGCCGCCGACGAGCACGAGCGGCTTCGGCAGCGTATCGGTGAGCGGCCGCAGCCGCTCGCCGCGGCCGGCGGCGAGCACCATCGCCCTCACCGGTGCGCTCCGGCGGCCGGCGGCGCCAGCGCGCGCACCTGCGCGCCCGCCAGCTGCGGCACGACGCGCGACTCGAGGAAGCCGCCGAAGGGCGCAAGCTGCGGGTACAGCGCGCAGCACTCGCGCACGTAGGCGAGCGTGCGCGGCAGGTCGGGGAGGTAGCCGGACTTGCCGTCCCGGTACCACAGGCGGCAGAAGATCCCGAGCACCTTCACGTGCCGCTGCACGCCGATGAGGTCGAACCAGCGCAGGAACTGCTGCGCATCCGCACCCACGGGGCCGCCGGCCGCGCCGAGGCGGGAGCGATAGGCGTGCACCCAGCCCAGCACGCGCTCACGCGGCCAGGCGATGTAGCAGTCCTTCAGCAGCGAGGCGAGGTCGTAGCCGACCGGGCCGCGCAGCGCATCCTGGAAGTCGATGACGCCGGGGTTCGCGTGCGCCACGCACATGAGGTTGCGCGCGTGATAGTCGCGGTGCACGAACACCGCCGGCTGCGAGAGCGCCTCGCGCGTGAGGAACTCGAACGTCGAGTGCAGCAGCCGCACCTCCTCGGCCGTGAGTGTGAGGGCGAGGTGGCGTGCGAGAAACCACTCCGGCATGAGTGCCATCTCGCGCTCGAGCTCCTCCCGAGCGTACGGCGCGAGCGCAGCGCTCGCCCGCGCGCCGCCCACCTGGATCTTCACCAGTGCGGCGAGCGCATCGGCGTAGAGCGGTTCGGGGTCCTCCCCGGCGGTGAGCCGCGCCAGGTACGGCGTCGTGCCCAGATCCTCCAGCAGCAGGAGCCCGCGCTCGATGTCCTGCGCGTGCACGTGCGGCACGTGCACCCCGAGGGGCTCGAGGAGCGAGCTGACCTTGAGATAGGGCCTCACGTCCTCCTTGTCCGCCGGCGCATCCATGACGATGTAAGTCGCGTCTTCGGCAAAGGCGCGGAAATAGCGCCGGAAGCTGGCGTCACTCGAGGCCGGTTCGACCGCCCGCACCTTGAGGCGCAGCGCACTCGTCAGCCAATCCTGAATCAGCGCGAGTCGCGCGTCGGTCTCAAGCATGTGAAGCGGCGAGGTTTTTCGGTCCGCCTGGGTGGGGCGCGCCATTATAATGCCGCCCTTCATGCCGCGTTCGAGCCCATTCCTCCCCGCCGTGCTGACGTGCGTGGGTCTATCGCCTGCGGCCTGGGGCGCCGAGCCGCCGTGCCCGACGCAGCTGGATCTGAGCATCGCCGCGGCGCGGCCGCCGCCGGCCCCGCCCGCCGCCCGCGCCCCCGCCGGCGGGGCGGTCGACATCACCAGCGATGCGGCGACGGTCGGGGTCGACGGCAAGGGGACGCTGCGCGGCAACGTGGTGGCGACCCAGGGGGATCGGCAGATCCGCTCCGAGGAGATGCAGTACGACCGTACGCAGGGCACGGTGCGTACCGATCAGCACATCGACTACCGCGATCCCCTGGTGCACGTCACCGGGGCCGGCGGCAGCTACAACGCCCTCACCGGAGCCTCGTTCCGCCAGGCGCAGTTCAGCCTCGCCCAGCGCAGCGCCCGCGGCACGGCACAGGACATGACCCTCACCCCCCAGGGGGTGCTGGAGCTCAAGGGCGTCACCTTCACCACCTGCCCGGTGAATGACACCGCCTGGCAGCTGAAGGCGAAGGACATCAGCCTCGACACGCGCACCAACATCGGCACCGGGCGGGATGCGCACATCGACTTCCTGGGCGTGCCGCTTTTGTACCTGCCGTGGGTGTCCTTCCCCCTAAGCAGCGACCGCAAAAGCGGCTTTCTCTTTCCGACCATCGCCAACACCTCCACCGGCGGGGCGCAGCTGTCGGTCCCGTACTACTGGAACATCGCGCCCAACGCCGACTTCACCTTCGAGCCCACCGAATACACCCGACGCGGCATCGACCTCGGCGGGGACTTTCGCTACCTGAGCGAGCGACAGCGCGGCGAACTCGACTGGAACTACCTTCCCTACGACAGCAGCTTCGGGGCGAGCCGCAGCCGCGTGCGGCTGCTCGACGTGGCCGACCTGCCCGATGATGTGCGCCTGACGCTCAACGCGGAAAACGTGAGCGATACGGAGTACTTCGAGGACTTCGCCAAGGGGCCGGAAGGGGCGAGCACGGCCTTCCTCAACCGCAGCGCCGAGCTCGCCTATCGCGATGAGCACTGGCGCATCGAGGGGGAGGTCCAGGAATACCAGACCCTCGACATCATCAACCTCGCAGAATCGCAGCGCCCCTACGCGCGCCTGCCGCGCGTATTGGTGGATGCGGACTACGGTGTCGGCTCCGCGCTGGAGCTGCGCTACGGGTTCAACTCCGAGGTGGTCGACTTCCACCGCTCCATCGCGGGCCCGGACAACAACGGCTGGCGCGCGGATGCGACGCCGCACCTGGGGCTCGACCTCACCGGCCCGGGCTACTTCGTGCGCCCGACGTTTGCCTACCGCCTCACGCAGTACGAGCTCGACACCCTCGCGGTCGGGCAGTACGAGCACGCGCCCTCGCGCGCCCTGCCGGTGGCGAGCCTCGACACCGGGATGCAGTTCGAGCGCTTCGCCGGCTCACGCGACCAGAGAAAGCTCACCCTCGAGCCGCGCCTGCTGTATCTGTACGTGCCGTATCGCAACCAGCAGCAGCTGCCAGTGTTCGACACGGCCGTGCCGGACCTGAACCCGGTGGAGCTGTTCCGCACCAACCGCTACGTGGGGGCGGATCGCATGAGCGATGCGAACCAACTGAGCCTCGGGGTCACCTCGCGCCTGCTGGATGCCGCCGACGGGCGGCAGTTCCTGGCGGCCACCTTCGGGGAGTCCTATTACTTCCAGACCCCGCGCGTGACGCTGCCCTACGAGGCCCCCGCGAGCGGCAACCGCTCGGACCTGGTCGCCCAGATCGCCCTGACCGCCTTCCAGAACTGGAGCGCGAACATCGGGGTACAGTGGGACCCGCAGAGCTCCACCAGCGAGCGCACCCTGCTCAACCTGCAGTACAAGCCCGCCGACGACGCCGTCATCAACTTCGCCTACCGCTACGAGCGCTTCCAGTTCATCCCCGCGCAGCAGCCGGGGCAGCAGCCCTACTGGCAGGGTTTTGACCAGCTCGAGCTCTCCGGGGCCTGGCCGGTCTACAAGAACTGGGAGATGTTCGCGCGCGACATCTACGCGCTGCGCGACTACATCAATGTGGGGGGCACCGCGACCGTACCCGGGAGCCTGCAGGAGACCAGCGGGGAACTGGAGCGCTTTGTGGGCTTACAATACCGCTCCTGCTGCTGGCGGGTGCGCCTGGGCGTACGGCGCTTCGTGAACAATCACGACGGCAGCCAGGACACCGGGATCTGGCTGCAGCTGGAACTCGCGGGCCTGGCCAGTGTCGGATCGGCGTCGGACGCCTTCCTCACCGGGGAAATCCGCGGCTACCGGCCCCCCGAGGCGGCCAGCCCCCGCACTCAGGGGCCACTGAAGACCATCTGGTAAGGGAACTCTTTGATCATGCGTCGGTTTTTGACGATTATTGCCTGCGCCGCAGCTCCGGTGCTGCTCGCGCTGCACGGTATGACGGCCCGCGCCCAGACGCGTGAACTGGCCACCCAGGGGGAGATGCTCGACCGCGTGGTCGCGATCGTGAACGAGGGCGTGGTGCTCAACAGCGACCTCGACGCCGAGGTCGCCGCGGTGACCGAGCGGCTGCACGAGCAGAAGCTCGAGCTGCCCCCGCAGAACGTGCTGCGCCAGCAGGTGCTCGAGCGGCTGGTACTGCAGGAGCTGCAGGTGCAGCGGGCCAACAAGGCCGGCATCAAGGTGCCCGACGAGCAGGTGAACGCGGCGCTGCAGGACGTCGCCAAGCGCAACGGACTCACCCTCTCGCAGCTGCCCGATGCGCTCGCCAAGCAGGGCGTGGACTACCCCACCTACCGCGACGAGATTCGCCGCGAGATCACGCTGCAGATGCTGCGCCAGCGCGACGTGCTGCAGCACATCAGCGTCACCTCGCGCGAGATCGACCAGTTCCTGGAGAAGCAGGCCAAGACCCCCTCCGAGCACAACGAGTACAACGTGTCGCACATCCTCATCGCGGTCGGGCAGGAGGCCAGCCCCGCGCAGGTGGATGCCGCCCAGAAGCGTGCCCAGGACATCTACGAGCGCGCCAAGGGGGGCGAGGACTTCGCCAAGCTCGCGGTCGCCTACTCGAACAGCCAGACCGCCTTTGATGGCGGCGCGCTCGGGTGGCGTAAGGGGAGCGAACTGCCGACCTTCCTCGCCGACATCATCGCGAGGCTCAAGCCGGGCGAGGTGAGTGAGCCGCTGCGCACGCCGACCGGCTTTCACATCATCCGCCTGAACGAGGTGCGCGGTGCGGGTGCCCAGGCGACCGTCGAGGACCAGGTGCACGTGCGCCACATCCTCATGAAGACCAACGAGCTCGCCGACGATGCCACCGTCAAGCAGAAGCTGACCAAGCTGCGCGAGCGCATCCTCGCGGGGGAGGACTTCTCGGGGCTGGCGCAGACGGTGTCGGAGGATCCGGGCTCGGCGGTCGACGGCGGGGATCTGGGCTGGTCCGGACCGGGCACGTTCACGCCGGAGTTCGAGAAAAACATCAGTTCGCTGAAGGACAACGAGATCAGCGAGCCCTTCAAGACGCAGTTCGGCTGGCACATCGCGCAGGTCCTGGGGCACCGCCGCTTCGACAACACCGTTGAGATGAAGCGCCGCCAGGCCATGGAAGCGATCCGCGCCAGCAAGGCGGACGAGGAAACGGAACTGTGGCTGCGCCACATGCGGGACGAAGCCTACGTCGAGTACAAGTCCTAAGACGCCCCGCATCGCGCTGACCTCGGGCGAGCCGGCCGGCATCGGCCCGGAGCTGTGCCTGGCGCTCGCCGCCGAGGAGCTGCCGTGCGAGCTGGTGTGCCTCGCCGATCGCGCGCTCCTCGCCGAGCGCGCCCGCCAGCTGCAACTGCCGGTGAAGCTGCACGACTACGCCCCGCGCGCACTTCCGGTCGCGCACGTTCCCGGCACCCTCCCCGTCGCCCACACCCCGCTCGCGGTGCCAAGCGTTGCCGGGCGCCCCGATGTGCGCAACGCGCGCTACGTGCTCGGGCTGCTGGATGTGGCGATCGACGGCGCGCTCAGCGGGGAGTTCGCCGCGCTGGTCACCGCGCCGGTGCAGAAGAGCCTCCTCAACGAGGCCGGCATCGCCTTCAGCGGCCACACCGAGTACCTCGCGACGCGCGCCGGCGGCGGTCCGCCGGTCATGCTCCTCAGCGCCGGTGAGCTGCGCGTGGCACTCGCCACCACCCACCTGCCGCTCGCCAGGGTGAGCGGGGCACTCAGCATCGAGTCGCTGTGCCACACGCTGGCAACCCTGGCGCAGGCGCTCGAGCACTGGTGGGGCATCCGCACACCGCGCATCGCGGTGTGCGGCTTGAATCCGCACGCCGGCGAGGGCGGGCACCTGGGCGATGAGGAGCTCACCATCATCCAGCCGGCGCTCGCGCGCGCGCGCGCGCAGGGGCTGAGCGTGCACGGCCCGCTGCCGGCGGACACGGTGTTCGTGCCGCGGATCCTGGCGACCTTCGATGCCGTGCTCGCCATGTACCATGACCAGGGGTTGCCGGTGATCAAGCACGTCGCCTTCGAACGTGCGGTCAACGTCACCCTCGGGCTGCCGATCCTGCGCACCTCACCCGATCACGGCACGGCGCTCGACCTGGCCGGCACCGGGCGGGCGCACGCGGGGAGCCTCGGAGCCGCGCTGCGGCTCGCGAGCCAGCTCGCCGCGCAGCGGCACGGATGACGGCGGCCCGCGGCGCGCCGCGTCCCCCGCGCCGCAAGCGCTTCGGCCAGCACTTCCTGCACGACCCGGCCGTGATCGAGCGCATCGTGCGCGCGCTTGCGCCGCGCCCCGGGGATCATCTGGTGGAGATCGGCCCCGGTCACGGCGCCCTCACGCGCCAGCTCCTGGCGGTGCGCGGGGTGACAGTGGATGCCCTGGAGATCGATCGCGACCTGGCGGTGCGCCTGCAGCCTGAGTTTGCCGACTTCCCGCGCTGCCAGCTGCACCAGGTGGATGCGCTCGAGTTTGATTTCGGCGCGCTCGCGCGCGCGCGCGGCGGGCGGCTGCGGCTGCTCGGCAACCTCCCCTACAACATCTCCACCCCGCTGCTGTTTCACCTGCTGCAGCACGCCGATGCGCTCATTGACCTGCACGTCATGCTGCAGCGGGAGGTCGTGGCGCGTCTGACCGCCGCTCCGGGGAGTCGCGACTACGGGCGCCTCGGGGTCATGCTGAGCCCCACCCTGGACATGCAGCGGCTCTTTGACGTCGGCCCGGGAGCGTTTCAGCCGCCACCGCGGGTCTGGTCGGCGGTGGTGCGCGCCAGCGTGCGTCGCACGCCGCGCTTTGCGGTGAGCCCGCACTTCGCGCCGATCGTCGCGGCGGCCTTTGCGCAGCGCCGCAAGACGCTGCGCAACGCACTCAGCGCCTTCCTCACCCGCGAAGAGATCAGTGCCTGCGGCCTGGATCCCGGCGCACGCCCCGAGACGCTCACGCCGGAGGCCTTCAACACCCTCGCCCAGACCCTCGACCGCGCGCCTCCGTGAGGCTAGTCTTCCCTGACACCAACTGCCCCGGAGACCGTGATGGCGTTGTACCGCCACATCCTGCTGGTCGTCGACCTGACCGAAGACACTCTGGCCATCGCCCGCAAGGGCTGTGCGCTCGCCCAGGCGCTGGGGGCGCAGCTCGAGCTGCTACACGTCGTCGAGTTCGTCCCGGTGGAACCGATGGGAGAAACGCTCCTGCCCTCAGTGCAGATGGAGGATGAGCTGATCGCGCGCTCCGAGCAGCGCCTGAAGGCGCTCGCGGCCGAGCTCGGCCTGGAGGGCGCGGCGTGCCGCGTGGAGAGCGGCAACGTCAAGAGCGAGATCGTGCGCGTGGCGCGCGAGCGCCGGGCCGACCTCATCATCCTCGGCAGCCGCGAGCGCCATGGCCTGTCGATACTCGTGAACCTGACCGAGGACACCGTGCTGCACGCTGCGCCCTGCGACGTGCTCGCCATGCGCGCGACCAAGTCCTAGGCGCCTTTCGGTAGAATCCCCGCATGGATGCCCCCGAACACAAGATCCGGGTCGACGTCGAGACGAGCTATCTCGATGAGCAGTCCGACCCGCGCGAGGGGCGCTACGTCTTCTCCTACACCATCACCATCCGCAACGAGGGCCAGGTGCCCGCGCGTCTGCTCACGCGCCACTGGGTGATCACCGATGCCAATGGCAAGGTCGAGGAGGTGCGTGGGGACGGCGTCGTGGGCGAGCAGCCCTACCTGAAGCCCGGCCAGGGGTTTCGCTACTCGAGTGGCACCGTGATCGAGACGCCGGTGGGCTCGATGCAGGGGAGCTACCAGATGCTCGGCGACGACGGGGCGCACTTCGACGCCCCGATACAACCGTTCCGGCTGGCCATGCCGGGAATCCTGCAGTGACGCGCTATGCGATCGGGGACGTTCAGGGTTGTGAGCGGGAACTGCGCGCGCTGCTGAAGAAGATCGGCTTCTCGGCGGACCGCGACCGGCTCTGGTTCGTCGGTGACCTGGTGAACCGCGGCCCGCGCTCGCTCGAGACGCTGCGCCTGCTGCACGCGCTGCGCGACAACGCCGCCATCGTGCTCGGCAACCACGACCTGCACCTGCTCGCCCTCGCCTACGGCGCGCACCGCCGGCGCAAGTCCGACACCCTGGACGCGGTGCTCGCGGCGAGCGACCGCGAAGGGCTGCTCGAGTGGCTCGCCGGCTGCCCGCTCGCGCACGCCGAGGGCGCCGATCTCATGGTGCACGCCGGGCTCGTGCCGCAGTGGAGCGTGGCCGCGACGCTGCAACTGTCCGCCGAGGTCGGCGCGGCGCTGCGGCGCGACCCGCAGGCGCTCTTCACGCACATGTACGGGGATGAGCCGCAGGCCTGGGACTCCGCCTTGAGCGGCTACGAGCGGCTGCGCTTCATCATCAACGTCCTCACCCGCATGCGCCTGTGCAGCGCCGACGGCCATATCGACGTGGCGCTCAAGGGTGCCCCGCCCGCCCCGGGGGCGCAGCTGCGCCCCTGGTTCGAGCAACCCGAGCGGGCGAGCCGCAGCGCGCGCGTGATCTTCGGGCACTGGTCAGCGCTCGGGCTGGTGCAGCGCACCGGGATCATCGGGCTCGACACCGGCTGCGTCTGGGGGGGTACCCTCACCGCTTATGACCTCGACGAGGAACGCGCGCCGCTCAGCGTGCCGTGCGCCGAGCACCAGCGCATCAGCGCCTAGGGCGGCGCACCGGGTTAGGGGGGCGGGGAGCCGAAGCGCACGCTCAGCTGCGGGGTCTTCGCCGTGATCACCCCCGGGGGCAGCTCCAGGTCGATCGGCGCCGCGCCGCTGGTGGTGATCGGCAGGCGCAGCCGCTGCGCGCCACTTACCTCCAGCGCATCGATCGCCCCGGGCGTCACGCGCAGCGCGACGCGCACCGGCCAGGTCGTGCCCTCGATCGGCTTGACCGTGAAGCTGCCGCTGCCGCGTGCCGCGCTCATGTCGATCAGCAGCGTGTTGCGCTTCCAGTACTGGGGGGCGCCTTCGAGGCCCGCGCCGGCGATATCGACCTCGTGCACCGGCGCAGGCGGCGGGGGCGGTGCATGGTGCCAGGGCCAGTGCAGGTGACTGCAGCCGGCGACAAGCACGCCGATCAGCCCCAGTACGGCGGCGCGCAGCGCGCGCTCCTTGCCTGATCGTGACAGCATCCGCACCTCCTGCCGCCAAGCGCGGCAGCGCGTAACATACGCGAACCGCACGGAGGGCACATGGAATCCCTGCACGCTTTCAACTTCCGGGAGTGGATCGAGGCCAACCGGGCGCTGCTGAAGCCGCCGGTCGGGAACAAGCGCGTATTCCGCGACGGCGACTTCATCATCATGGTCGTCGGCGGTCCCAACGCACGCAAGGACTATCACGTCGACCCGGGCCAGGAGTTCTTCTACCAGCTCGAGGGCGACATGGTCCTCAAGACCATGCAGGACGGGCGGCAGGTGGACGTGCCGATCCGCGCCGGGGAGGTGCTGCTCATCCCGCCGGGGCTGCCGCACTCGCCGCAGCGGCCGGCCAACACCGTCGGCCTGGTCATCGAGCGCGCGCGCCGCGCCGGCGAGCTCGATGGCTTCCAGTGGTACTGCGAGCGCTGCGGGCACCGCCTGTACGAGGAGTTCTTCCCGCTGACGGACATCGAGCGACAGTTCCCGCCGGTGTTCGACCGCTTCTTCGCCAACCTGCCGAAGCGCACCTGCGCACGCTGCGGCACCGTCATGGAGCGCGCCTAGGGTGCACGCGCGCATCGTCCTCGGTGGCCGCGAAGTGCGCGTGGACCTGTCGCAGCCGGTGGACCTGGCGGTGCCGCTGGACTTCTTCGGCGCCCAGCCGCGGCACTTCGGCGCCCCGGGCGCGAGCGCCCGGCCGCTCGAGGTGGGCGGGTTCACCGGTGCGGTCACGAAGGGTGCCAGCTGCAACTGCGAGGTCATCACGCTCA
>DATIXW010000011.1:0-7800 GCA_035518135.1 Steroidobacteraceae bacterium | reverse complement strand
GCATCTGCCGGTGGCGCGCCGGGATCACCGGGGCGGCCTCGGTCACGATCGTGCGCAGCTCCTCGGCGCTCAAGGACTGGTCCGAGCGCGTCGCCCGGGCCACGCCGAAGAGGCGCAGGAACCCGTAGGCGAGCGTATTGGTGAGCCACAGCACCGGACGCGCCACGCCCACCAGAACCCGGTAGATGCCGGCGGCGTGCAGCGCCACCCCCTCGGGCTGGGCCGCCCCGTAGATCTTCGGCGCCAGCTCGCAGAAGACGATGACGATGATCGTCAGCAGCGCGCCCGCGAGCGGCACGGCGTAGCGCTGCCCGGTGCGCTGAGCGAGGATCGTCGCGATGGCGGAGGCGAACACGCTCGCACCTGCGAGGATCACGAGGTTCGCACCCAGCCACTCATCGGGCTTCTGCAGCAGCCGCTCGAGCGCGCGTGCCTGGCGGTCACCGGACTGCGCGCGGTGGCGGATGCGGAAGCGATTGACCGAGAGCATCGCCACCTCGGTCCCCGAGGAGAACGCGACGATCACGAGCAGGACCAGCAGGGCGAGGCTCAGTAGCAGCGGCGTCGATGCGAAGTTCAAGGCGGACCCCTTCTCGCGGGCTTGAGGACGTCCGCGTCGGTACCGGGGGTTTCCGCGCGGCTCCAGGAGCGCAAAAGCGACCGCTAGCATAAGAGCTTCAGGGGCCAAAGCGGGAAAAGGCCTCCCGCGCCCCTATAATCACGGGCATCGTCCGCCAGGCTTCCCGACACCCCAGGCCCCATGTTCGACACCCTGACCCAGCGCTTCTCGCGCACCATCGAGAATCTGCGCGGCCGCGGGCGCATCACCGAGGAGAACGTCGCCGAGACGCTGCGCGAGGCGCGCATCGCGCTGCTGGAGGCCGACGTGGCGCTGCCGGTGGTCAAGAGCTTCATCGAGGCGGTGAAGGCCAAGGCACTCGGGGCGCAGGTACTCTCGAGCCTCACCCCCGGACAGGCATTCATCGGCATCCTGCACCAGGAGCTCGTCAGCCTCATGGGCGGGCGCGGGGCAGGCTTTCAGCTGCGCGCACAGCCGCCGGTGGTGGTGGTGCTGGCGGGGCTGCAGGGAGCGGGCAAGACCACGACCGCCGCCAAGCTCGCGCGCCTGCTCATCGAGCGGCAGAAGAAGCGCGTGCTGCTGGTGAGCACCGACGTGCGCCGCCCGGCGGCGATGCTGCAGCTGGAGCGCCTCGCCGCCCAGGTGGGTGCGGACTACTTCCCGGCGGACGCGGGCACGCCGCCGGCGGCCATCGCGCAGGCGGCGCTGGCACGGGCGCGCACCGGGGTGTTCGACGTGCTGATCGTCGATACCGCCGGCCGGCTGCACGTCGATGAGGCGCTGATGGCGGAGGTGCGCGAGATCGATGCCGCGGTGCCGGCCGCCGAGCGGCTGTTCGTGGTGGACGCCATGGCCGGACAGGACGCGCTGAACGCCGCGCGCGCCTTTGGTGCCGCCCTCGAGCTCACCGGCATCATCCTCACCAAGGCCGACGGCGACGCCCGCGGGGGGGCGGCGCTGTCGGTGCGGCAGATCACCGGCAAGCCGATCGTGTTCCTCGGGGTGGGGGAGAAGACCGAGGCGCTCGAGCCCTTCGATCCCGAGCGCATGGCGTCGCGGATCCTTGGCATGGGGGACGTCGTCAGCCTGGTCGAGCAGGTGCACAGCCAGGTCGACCATGCCGAGGCGCAGCGCCTGGCGCAGAAGGTCGTCAAGGGCAAGAGCTTCGACATGCTCGACCTTCGAAGCCAGCTCGAGCAGCTGCAGAAGATGGGGGGCGTCGGGGCGCTGATCGAGAAGCTCCCGGGGGCCATGGTGAAGAAGGGGGCGGTGTCCGCCGAGCAGGGCGACCGCGACCTGCGCCGCCAGATCGCCATCATCAATTCGATGACCCCCCGGGAGCGGCGCAACCCCGGGATCATCGACGGCTCGCGGCGCCGCCGCATCGCCGGCGGCTCGGGGGTGCAGGTGCAGGACGTGAACCGCCTGCTCAAGCAGTTCCTGGAGATGCAGCGGGTGATGAAGAGCATGAAGGGCGGGGGCCTGCGGCGCCTCATGGGGGCCTTCAAGGGCGGCATGCCCCCGGGGTTTCCCGGCCGCTAGCGCAGCCACGGTCGCCGCCGGCGCCCCCGGCGGGCGCGGGCCACGACGGAACCCCGCGCCGGGCCTGGAAAAACTGGCGTCCGCTGCCCGGCTTGCGTAGAATCCGCGCTCTTTTTTGGGGGGCCCGTTCCGCGGCCCCTCCTTACGACACGAGAGCGATACGAAGCATGGTAACGATTCGCCTGACGCGGCGCGGGGCACGCAATCAGCCCTTCTACCACGTCGTGGTCACCGACAGCCGCAAGCGCCAGGGCGGCCCGAGCCTGGAGCACGTGGGATTCTTCAACCCGATCGCGCGACGCGGTGAGCAGAAGCTGAAGCTCGATCTGCCGCGCATCGATTACTGGGTCGGCCAGGGTGCGCAGCCCTCCGAGCGCGTGGCGCACCTCGTGGCGTCCTACCGCAAGCAGGCGACGGCCTAACCCCGAAGGCCGGAAAAATTCCGTGCGCACGCGGGGGAGCCGGTGGGGCCTTCGCAGCGTGCGCGGAGCGGGGAGTTAGTTTAAGAGGCGCAAGCCGTGGAGTGGGTGCAACTCGGACGTCTGGGCGGCCCGTACGGCATCAGGGGCTGGTTGCACGTGGACTCGCATACCGACCCGCGCGAGCGGCTCTTGGAGTACCCGGTGTGGAGCCTGAAGCTCGCCAACGGCGAGCGCGTCCGGTACCGCCTGCGCGAGGGCCGGGCGCACGGCGCGGGCCTGGTGGTGAGCCTGGAGGACGTCGCCGACCGTGAGGCTGCACAGCGGCTCACCGGCGCCGTGGTCGAGATCGAGCGCGATGCGCTGCCGCAGACTTCGGCGCGCGAGTTCTACCGCGCAGATCTGGTGGGCCTCAGGGTGAGCAACCTCGAGGGCGCAGATCTAGGCACGGTGAGTCACTTCATCGACGCGCCGCGCGGGGCGGTGATGGTGACGAAGGAGCCCTGCGGGCGCGAGCACTGGGTGCTCGCGGCGCCCCGGCACCTGAGGCGCGTGGACCTCGGCGCGGGCGTGATCCTGGTGGACTGGCCGGCGGAGCTGGACTAGAGGGCTCCATGCAGATCGAAGTGGTGACGCTCTTTCCTGAGATGATCCAGGGGGCGCTCGGCTTCGGGATCGTGAGCCGTGCGCTCGGGCGCGGCCTGCTGAGCGTCGGCACGGAGGATCCGCGCGCGTACGCAACGGACGTGCACCGGACCGTGGACGACCGCCCTTATGGCGGTGGCCCCGGGATGGTGCTCAAGCCCGAGCCGCTGGTGGCGGCGATCCGTGCCGCGCACGCTCGATTGCCGCCGGGGAGCCTGCGGGTGTACCTGTCGGCGCAGGGTGAGCCCTTTACCCAGGCGCGCGCGCAGGAACTGGCGGGGCTGCCGGGGCTGTTGCTGGTGGCGGGCCGTTACGAGGGCGTGGATGAGCGGGTGGTGGAGGCGGCGATCGACCGTGAGCTGTCCGTCGGGGACTACGTGCTCTCGGGCGGGGAGCTTCCGGCGCTCACGGTGATCGATGCGCTCGCGCGCCTGCTGCCGGGTGCGCTGGGCGATGAGCGCTCGAGCGTCGAGGATTCGTTTGTACAGGGGCTGCTCGACTGGCCGCACTACACGCGGCCGGAAGTGTTCGAGGGCCGCAGCGTACCGCCGGTGCTGTTGTCCGGCGATCACGCGCAGATCCGCCGCTGGCGGCTCGAGCAGGCCTTCACCCGCACGGTGGAGCGGCGGCCCGAGCTGCTTGCCCGGGCAAGACTTGCGCCGCAGCTGCGGCGCGCATTGGATGAATTCCTGGCCGCACGTGCGGCCGGCGAGACCGATCGAGGTGCAGAGCTATGAGCAAGATCATTCAGGAACTCAACAAGCAGCGCATGACCCGCGAACTGCCCGCATTCCGCCCCGGGGACACCGTGGTGGTGCAGGTGAAGGTGGTCGAAGGCGACCGCGAGCGCGTCCAGGCCTACGAGGGCGTGGTCATCGCCAAGAGCAACCGGGGGCTGAACTCCTCGTTCACGGTGCGCAAGATCTCCCATGGCGAGGGCGTCGAGCGCGTGTTCCAGACCTACAGCCCCGCGATCAGCGATGTCACGGTGAAGCGCCGCGGGAGCGTGCGTCGCGCCAAGCTCTACTACCTGCGTGACCTGTCCGGCAAGGCGGCGCGCATCGAGGAAAAGCTCTAAATCCGGCCACCGCCTGGGGCTGCACCGCGCCGGCGGCCGTCGCGGGCGCGGGGCGGCACGGGCACCATCATGACACTGCGTTCGTTCTTCTCAGGTTTGTGGTACTGGCTCGATCGGCTGCGCAAGGCGCTGCACCTGATCCTGCTGCTGGTGCTGTTCGGCGTGCTGTTTGGCGTGCTGCGCAGCAGCGTGCCACTGGTGCCGAGCAAGGCCGCGCTCGTCATCGCCCCCGAAGGGCCGCTGGTCGAGCAGCTCTCCGGCAACGCGCGCCTGCGGGCGCTCGATGAGGCGCTGGGGAACGAGCGCCCGGAGGCGCTGCTGTGGGACCTCACGGACGCGATCCGTGCGGCCGCTTCCGACCGGCGCATCCCGGTGCTGGCGCTCGATCTGGACAAGCTCGAGAGCGCCACCCAGCCGGCGCTTGCGGAACTGGCCGCGGCCATCCGCGAATTCCGCGCGAGCGGCAAGAAGGTCATCGCTTACGGCGTGGAGCTTACGCAGGAGCGCTACTACCTCGCCGCCCAGGCGGACGAGATCTACCTCGACCCGATGGGCTTCGTGCTGGTGCAGGGCTATGACCGCTACCGCACCTACCTCAAGGACGCCCTGGACAAGCTCGGCGTCGAGATCAACGTCTTTCGCGTCGGCGCCTTCAAGAGCGCGGTGGAAACCTTCACCCGCACCAGCATGTCCCCGGAGGACCGCGAGGAGAGCCGCGCGTATCTGACGGCGCTGTGGGACAGCTACCAGGAGGCGGTCACCAAGGCGCGCAAGCTCCCCCCCGATGCGCTCTCGAAGTACGTCGACACCTTCCTGCAGACGGTGCCGGCCGCCCAGGGCGACGCGGCGAAGGTGGCGCTGAGTGAGGGACTCGTCACGGGCCTGAAGACGCAGCTCGAGGTCGAGCAGCGCCTCACCGAACTCGTGGGCAAGAACGATGACGGCGACTCCTTCAGCGGTGTTGCAAGCGATGACTACCTGCGGGTCGCCCGGGCGGAGAAGCGGCTCAATATCGGCAAGCAGAAGGTCGGCGTGATCGTCGCAGCGGGGGAGATCCTCGACGGCGATCAGCCCCCCGGCACGATCGGCGGAGACTCGACCGCACGGCTGATCCGCGAGGCGCGCTTCGACAAGGAGGTCAAGGCCGTCGTGCTGCGCGTCGACAGCCCCGGAGGCAGCGTGCTCGCCTCGGAGGAGATCTACCGCGAACTCGTCGCGCTGCGCGCCGCCGGCAAGCCCCTGGTGGTGTCCATGGGCGGCTATGCGGCCTCGGGCGGCTACTACATCTCCGCGCCGGCAGATGAGATCTGGGCGAGCCCGGCCACCATCACCGGCTCGATCGGCATCTTCGCCATCATCCCCACCATCGACCGTACGCTCGGCAAGATCGGGGTGAGCGTCGACGGGGTGGGCACCACCGCGCTCTCGGGCCAGGCGCGCATCGACCGGCCGCTGAGCGAGGGGGCGAAGGCGGTGCTGCAGGCCGTGACCACCCACGGCTACGAGGAGTTCCTGGCACGCGTCGCCCGCGGCCGCAACAAGACCACCGAGCAGGTGGACACCATCGCGCAGGGGCGCGTCTGGGCCGGCACCGACGCACGCCGCGTCGGGCTCGTCGATCAGCTCGGCTCCTTCAACGATGCGGTGAAGGCGGCGGCGCGCCGCGCCAAGCTCACCGATTACTCGACCAAGTTCATCGAATTGAAGCTCACCTGGGCGCAGACCCTTGCCATGAGCCTCAGGGGCGAGTTCATGAAGGCGTTCCTGCGCGCCGAGCCCGAGCAGGCGGCGATCGCACGCATGGCGCAGCGCCTGGACCCGGTGACGCACGAGGCGGCCCTACTGAGCCGCTTCAGTGTGCCAAACCGCCTGTACGCCTACTGCTTCTGCGAAGTGCGCTGAGGCACTCTTCAGCGCACGCCGCTGGCGATGCTTGTGGGTAGCGCGCGGTGCATGGGCGCGCGCGTGTCGCGTGTGCGCCTGCGAGAGATCAAGGCCGATCACCAGGCCGGTGCCGCCCAAGCGCTCGTGGAACCGCCGGAGCATCTCCCCCGTGCCACAGCCGGCATCCAGGACGCGCATGCCGGGCTCAAGCGACAGGGCGGCGGCGATCTGCGCCAGTTCCGCGGCCGCGAAGGCGTGAAAGCGCGTGAGTTTGTCGGCGTAATCTCGGGCGGCGCGTCCCGGGACTTGCAGCGTGCTCATTCATCAGACGGCGCTAGTGGCGCGACTTGAGGGTCGACCAGTCGAGGATGACCTTGCCCGACTTCCCCGAGCCCATCGTCTCAAACCCCTGGATGTATTCCTGCACCGGAAAGTGGTGCGTGATGATCGGCTCGAGCTTCAGCCCGCTCTGCAGCATGCTCGCCATCTTGTACCAGGTCTCGAACATCTCGCGGCCGTAGATACCCTTCAGGGTGAGGCCCTTGAAGATCACCTGATTCCAGTCGATCGCCATCTCCTCCGGCGGGATCCCGAGCATCGCGATCGCGCCGCCGTGATGCATGGTGCGCAGCATGTCGCGAAACGCCGCGGCGTTGCCCGACATCTCGAGCCCGACATCGAATCCTTCCTGCATGCCGAGATCCTTCATGGTCTGATCGAGCGATTCGCGCTGCACGTTGATGGCGCGCGTCGCGCCCATGCGGCGCGCGAGCTCGAGCCGATAGTCGTTGACGTCCGTGATGACCACGTGCCGCGCCCCGGTGAAGCGCGCCACCGCAGTCGCCATGATGCCCATCGGCCCGGCGCCGGTAATGAGCACGTCCTCACCCACCACGTTGAAGGCGAGTGCGGTGTGCGTGGCATTGCCGAACGGATCGAGGATCGCGGCGATGTCATCGGGGATCGAGTCCGGAAGCTTGAAGGTGTTGTCGGCCGGAATGGCCAGGTACTGCGCGAAGGCGCCCGGGCGGTTGACGCCCACGCCCACCGTGTTGCGGCACAGGTGGCGCCGGCCGGCACGGCAGTTGCGGCAGTAGCCGCAGGTGATGTGCCCCTCGCCCGACACCCGATCGCCCTTCTTCAGGCCCTTGACCTCGGAGCCAATCGCGACGATGCGCCCGCAATATTCGTGACCCACCGCCATTGGCACCGGAATGGTCTTCTGCGCCCAGGCGTCCCAGTTGTAGATGTGCATGTCGGTGCCGCAGATCGCCGTCTTGGCGATCTCGATGAGCACATCGTTCGGGCCGACCTTGGGCTCGGGGATCTCCTCGAGCCAGATGCCGGGCTGCGCCTGCTGCTTGACCAGTGCTTTCATGCGTTCAGTGGATGACTCCGAGCTCGCGCCCGACCTCGGTAAAGGCCGCGAGCGCGCGCTCGAGCTGCCCACGGGTGAGCGCCGCGGACATCTGCGTGCGGATGCGCGCCTGGCCCTTGGGCACCACCGGATAGGAGAAACCGATGACGTAGATACCGCGCTCGAGCAGCGCATCGGCCATCTTCGAGGCGAGTGCCGCATCGCCGAGCATCACCGGAATGATCGGATGCTCGCCCGGTTTCAGATCGAACCCTGCCGCCGCAAGTCCCGCCCG
>DATIXW010000010.1:0-10383 GCA_035518135.1 Steroidobacteraceae bacterium | reverse complement strand
CAGGCGAGGTCGGCGGCTACTTCAACCCGCCGCGCATGTGGTACATCTCGCTCCGGGTCAACTTCGCGCCCTGAGCGTAGCGGCTGGCCTCGCGGCGCCTTGCCGCGGGGCCAGCCACGGTCCCGGCGCCTGCGCCGGCTGGATCAACTCTGGAGCGATCAGCCATGGCTACCTCTGCTGCCCCAAAGCCCATCACGGCCCCGCCCTCCACGGCCTACAAGATCGTCGATGTCCCGGAAATCCACCGCGACGTGATCCGCCGCTACGGGTTGCCGGGAACCTTCGTGGGTCCCTCGGAGCAGGAGAGCCCCTGGGTACCGTTCGGGGCGAACGCGGCGCTGCGTCACCTCGCCTTCGACGTCCGCCACAACATCTTCAGCAACATCCTGTGGGTGAAATCCAAGGGCGTCGTGGGCACGCACAAGCATCGCGGCACCGTGGTCATGATGTGTCTTGCGGGCAGCGTGCGCTATCTGGAGTACGACTGGGTGGCCGGCCCCGGGGACTTCATCTACGAAACCCCGGGGCTCACCCATACCCTGGTGTCCGATCATCCGGAAGGGGTGAAGCTCTTCGGGTGGCTGCAGGGTCCCATCGAGTTCTACGACGAGCACGGCAATTTTGCCGAGACACTGGATGTGTGGTGGTTCATCAACCACTACGAGACTTACTGCCGCGAGCATGGCATCCCGCTGAACAAGCAGCTGTATCTGTGAGCCGCGGCCCCGGCAAGGGCCCTCAAGGATAGTTGAGATCATGGCAAGGATCGTAGGCGGCATCGGCACGTCGCACACCCCGACCATCGGCTTTGCGCTGGATACGAACAAGCAGGCCGATCCGGTATGGGCGCCGATATTCGCAGGCTTCGTGCCGGTGCAGCGCTGGCTGCAGGACAAGCAGCCGGACGTGCTGTTCTTCATCTACAACGATCACGTCACCTCGTTCTTCTTCGATCACTACTCGCACTTCGCACTCGGAGTGGGGCAGGAGTATGCGGTCGCCGATGAGGGCGGCGGACCGCGCAACCTGCCGCCGGTCCAGGGCCACCCCGCACTCGCGCGCCATATCGCCACGGCGCTGACCGCCGATGATTTTGATCTGGCGTACTTCCAGGGCAAGCCCCTGGATCATGGCTGCTTCTCGCCGCTGTCGATGCTGTGGCCGCACGCGGGTTGCTGGCCCGGCGCCATCGTCCCGCTGCAGGTCGGCGTGCTCGAGTTCCCCATCCCCACGGCGCGGCGCTGCTACCGGCTCGGCAAGTCGCTGCGCCGGGCGATCGAGAGCTACCCCGAGGATCTCAAGGTGGCCATCGTCGCCACCGGCGGACTTGCGCACCAGGTGCACGGCGAGCGGGCCGGATTCAACAACACGCCCTGGGACATGGAGTTCCTGGACCTCCTCGAGAAGGATCCCGAGCGGCTGAGCGAGCTGTCGATCGCCCAGTACGCCGAGCGCGGTGGCCTCGAGGGCGCCGAGGTGATCATGTGGCTGATCATGCGCGGTGCCCTGTGCGCGAAGGTCAGAAAGCTCCACAGCGCCTACTACCTGCCCTCGATGACCCCGATCGTCACGGTGATCTACGAAGACGATTCCCCGGAGCCGCCGATCGAGACGGACGTGGAGTTCCGCGCGCGCATCGCGCATGAGCTGGCGGGCGTTGAGCGGCTGCCGGGCACCTACCCGTTCACGCTGGAGCGCAGCGTGAAGGCCTACCGCCTCAATCACTTCCTGCACCAGCTGATCGAGCCGGACTACCGGCGGCGCTTCCTGGCGGATCCGGAGCCGATGTTCGAGGCGGCCGGGCTCACGGCGCAGGAGCGCGACCTCGTGCGGGCTCGCGACTGGCGGGGGCTGATCCACTACGGGGTGATCTTCTTTCTCCTGGAGAAGCTGGCCGCCGTGGTGGGTATCACCAACCTGCACGTGTATGCCGCGATGCGCGGCCAGTCCCTCGAGGACTTCCAGAAGACCCGCAATGCCCAGGTGCTGTACTCGGTCGCCGGGCAGGGCGCACAGCTTAAACAATGAACGGCAGTGAGGAATTGCAGCGATGAGTGGCCAGAGTCTGGAGAGTCTGCTTAACGGAGCACCCAACACGGTCGAGCTGCTGCGCAACTCGCAGATCGGCGCGTACGTCTATCCCGTCGTCCCGATCGAGTTCAGCAACTGGCGCAGCGAGCAGGTCGGCTGGCAGAAGACCGCGGTGCTCTTCGATCAATCGCACCACATGGCGGAGCTCACGGTCTCCGGTCCGGACGCGCTCAAGCTGCTCTCGCACCTCACCATCAACAGCTTTGCCAGCTTCACGCCCAACAAGGCGAAGCAGATGGTGCCGTGCAGTTACGACGGCTATGTGATCGGTGACGGCATCCTCTTCTACCTCGACAAGGATGAGCTGCTGTTCGTCGGACGTACCCCCACGGTGAACTGGATCCAGTTCCACGCGCAGACCGGCAACTACAAGGTCGACGTGATCCGCGATGACCGCTCGCCCTCGCATCCGCGCGGCAAGGCGGTCTCGCGCCGGCACTATCGTTACCAGATCCAGGGACCCAACGCCGCCCAGGTGCTGACGAAGCTCAACGGCGGCCCGCTACCGGAGGTGAAGTTCTTCACCATGGATGCGATCAACATCAAGGGGCGGCGGGTGCGCTGCCTGCGCCACGGCATGGCCGGGGCGCCGGGGCTGGAGGTGTGGGGCCCGTATGCGGAAGCCGACGAGATCCGCGAGGCCATCCTCGAGGCGGGGCGCGACTTTGGCCTGGTGCAGGTCGGGGCACGCGCCTATCCCAGCAACACGCTCGAGTCGGGCTGGATTCCCTCGCCGCTGCCGGCGGTCTACACCGGCGAGCGCATGAAGAAGTACCGCGAGTGGCTGCCGGCGAACGGCTACGAGGGCACCGCCTCCATCGGCGGCAGCTTCGTGTCGCGCAACATCGAGGACTACTACCTCACCCCCTACGCACTCGGCTACGGACCGTTCATCAAGTTCGACCACGACTTCATCGGGCGCGAGGCGCTGGAGAAGATGGCGAAGGGACCGCACCGCAAGAAGGTGACCTTTGCCTGGAACGCCGATGACGTGCTGAAGATCTTCGGCTCGCTCCTGGTGCCGGGCGCGGAGAACTACAAGTACTTTGACCTGCCGAACTGCAACTACGCGTCTTCGTCCTTCGACAGGATCGTGATGGGCGGCAAGACGGTCGGCTTCTCGATGTTCGGTGGCTACAGCTACAACGAGCGCACGGCGCTGTCACTTGGGGTCGTCGACCCCGGCATCGAGATCGGGGATGTGCTGACCCTCATCTGGGGCGAGGAGGGCGGCGGCACTCACAAGACCACCGTCGAGCCGCACAAGCAGCTCGAGGTACGGGTGCGCGTCGCACCGACCCCGTACGCGCAGGCGGCGCGCGAGGGCTATCACCAGGGCTGGCGCACGCGTCAGAGCTGATCGCCCTCACGCGCATGCCGCGGCCCACCCAGGGTGGCGGCGAGCCATTGCGAGAGCCGCTCAGCGACTTCGGCCGGGCGCTCCATGGGCGACATGTGCGCGCATTCGGGGATCACGGCGAGCTGTGATCCGCGGATGAGGCGCGCCATGGCTTCGTGGCGCGCCGGCGGGCTCCAGCTGTCCTGGGCGCCGCACAGCAGCAGCGTCGGGCAGCGGATGGCCGTCAGGACCGCGCTGGCATCGGGGCGCTCGAGCAGCGCCCGGATCTGCGCGGCGAACACCTCAAGCGGGCAGCGCTCGATCATGGCGAGGATAGCCTCGATCAGCGCGGCATCCCCCAGCCGCAGAGGGTGCACCATGCGCTGCACCCACACGCGTCCCATCGCGCGCATGCCGTCCGCGCCGGCGCGCTCAAGCAGCGCCTGCCGCTCGCGCGCCTCGTGATCGCCGGCCGCCCCCGCGGGGCGTGGCTGGTATCCGGTGTTCAGCAGTGCAAGCGCGCTGACCCGTGCGGGGGCGCTGCGCACGATCTCCAGCGCCACCCGGCCGCCGAGGGAGTGCCCCAGGAGCACAAAGCGCGGCGGCGCCTGCGCGAGCACCGCAGCGGCCATGGCCGGCACCGAATCGAGCGCCCCCCAGGCCGGCACGATGCAGCGCACCTGCGTACCGAGCGCGGCGAGCTGCCCGGCCCAGAGCGCGCGATCGCACAGCAGTCCGGGCAGCAGCAGCGCGCTCGGCGGCGTCACAGGCGATAGTCTTGCTGGCGCCGCGCGTAGTCGATGAAGAAGTCCAGCGCGGCCGGGTCGGACACGGCGCTGCGGTTGGCAGCCTTCTCGGCCGGCACGCCCATGAGGATGCGCCGCACCGGAACCTCCATCTTCTTGCCCGTGAGGGTGTAGGGGATGCCGGGCGCCTGATAGATCTTGTCCGGCACGTGGCGCGGCGTGTACTCGCGACGCAGGGTGTCGCGGATCTTTGTCTCGAGCGCGGCATCGAGCGCGGCCCCCGGCGCCAGCTTCACGAACAGCGGCATGAAGAAGCCGCCATCGGGCAGGTCGAGGTTCACGATCAGCGCATCCTGCACCTGCGGGAGCAGGGCGAGCGTGCGGTAGATCTCGGCGGTGCCGATGCGCACGCCGTAGCGGTTGAGCGTGGCGTCCGAGCGCCCGAGCACGAAGCAGCCGCCGCGGGCGTTGATGCGGAAGAAGTCCCCGTGGCGCCAGATGCCCGGATACTCCTGGAAGTAGGTCTCGAGGTAGCGCCGATCCCCCGGATCGTTCCAGAAGCGCAGCGGCATCGAGGGCATCGGCTCGGTGAGCACCAGTTCGCCGACCTCGTCGATGACACTCTCCCCCCGGGCGTTGTAGGCCTTGACGGATACCCCGAGTGAGGGCGCCTGGATCTCGCCTGCGCGCACCGGCAGCGTCGGTACGCCGCCGACGAAGCCGGTGCAGCAATCGGTGCCGCCGCTGCCGTTCGCGACCCAGAGGTCTTCCTTCACGTTGCGGTAGAACCAGGCCATGGACTCCGGCGTTGCGGGGGAGCCGGCGAGATTGACGGTGCGCAGCGCCCCGAGCTTGTAGCGGGTGCGCGGCACGATCCCGGAACGGCTGAGCTGGTCCACGTACGTGGGGCTCGCCCCGAAGGTGACCACGCCGGCCTCGTCCGCCATCTTCCACAGCACATCCGGCGTCGGGTACGCCGGGTGCCCGTCATAGAGCACCGGCACGGCACCGGTGAGCGGCGTGCCGGTGAGGAAGTTCCACAGCATCCAGCCGGTGGTGGTGAAGTAGAACACGCGCTCGCCGGGATGTAAGTCGAAGTGGAAGGTACCGTTCTTCAAAATCTCGAGCAGGATGCCGCCGTGCCCGTGGACGATCGGCTTGGGCAGCCCCGTGGTGCCGGAGGAGAACAGGGTCCACAGCGGATGATCGAAGGGTACCTGCTCGTAGCGGAACTGCGCGGCGGGCACGGCCGGCCGCTCAAGGAGCGTGCGCCAGTGCACCGCGGAGGGCACCGGCAGCGTGTCGTCCTCGGCATTGAGGTAGGGCAGGTACACCAGGTGCTCAAGCGAGGGCAGGTTCGCGGCGATGTGGCGCAGCTCGTCGCGGCGGTCGAAGGACTTGCCCCCGTAGCGGTAGCCGTCGATCCCGAACAGGAGCTTCGGTGAGAGCTGCGCGAGGCGATCGAGCGTGCCGCGCTCGCCGAAGTCCGGCGAGCAACACGCCCAGATCGCACCGATGGCGGTGGTGGCGAGCATCGCGATCATGGTCTCGGGGATGTTCGGCATCCAGGCGACCACCCGGTCCCCGGGCACTACGCCGAGCTCCCGCAGCTGCGTTGCGAGCGTGCGCACGCGCTGGCCGAGGGTCTCCCAGGGCAGTGCCGTGAGGGGTCGCGTCTCGCTCACGTGCAGCAGGACGTCCCCGCCCGCCCCCTCGCGCCGCATCACGTGCTGCGCATAGTTCAGCTGCGCGCCCGGGAACCACTCCGCCCCGGGCATGCCACGCCGGCCGAGCACCCGCCGGTACGGCGCCGAGGCCTCGATCTGGAAGTAGTCCCACAGGGCCCCCCAGAAGCCCTCCAGGTCCTCGACCGACCAGCGCCACAGCGCGGTGTAGTCGGCAAACCGCTTGCCACGCTCACGCGCGAGCCAGTCGGTGAAGGCCGTGACGTTGGCGCGGCGAATCCACTCCGGTCCCGGGGTCCACAGAAGATCACCTGGCTGCATGCGTCGACTCGGTTCGGGCGAGGGGAGAAATTGTAAACAGGAAACCGCCCGGCGCGGGGGCTGGTTGCACCCTCAGGCCACTGCGGTTGCGCTCTGGATCCTCGCCCGGGCGGGCGTCTCGGCGTACGCTTGAGAAAAGCCGCGCGCCCGACGCCCGACCCCCTGAAAGCGTGCGGGCGGCGCGCGGCCCGGAGAGCCGTCATCGACACGCAGAAAACAGCGGGAGCCTTCCCGGCGCCGAGCTCGCTCAAGGTGGTGCCCGGCACCGAGCGGGCCCAGGCCGCCTACCCCTATTACATGCAGTTCAGCGCCGCGGACGATGAGCGCTTCTGGTTCTACAACTCGATGCACTTCCCGGAGCCGATGTCCGCGTTCGACATGGTCACGGCCGAGGCGGCGTACTGCGCCCTGGGCTCGGCCAGCACCCGCGTGCACTGCCTGCCGACGACCCTCGGCATCGATTACCGCATCATCAACGGGCGGGTGTACATCGGCGGCAATGCCGTGACCGACCCGGCCGAGATCGCCCGCCGCACCGGTGAGTTCCAGCAGCGCGCCTTCTACTACTACGGCAACTGGGAGCGCCTGTACGCCCAGTGGCGCGAGAAGATGCTGGCACTCATCCGCGCCGCCGAGGCACTGCCGACGCCGCAGCTGCCGGAATTCGAGCCGCTCGCGCACGTGCACGCCGGGCGCGGCATCGCTTCCAACCACCAGCTCCTCGAGACCTACCAGAAGACGCTCGAGGGCTACTTCCGCATGTGGCACCACCACTTCGAGTTCCTGCTGCTCGGCTACGGGGCATACATGACCTTCTTTGCCTTCTGCAAGAAGGCCTTCCCCGAGATCAGCGACCAGACGGTGGCGCGCATGGTGGCGGGCATCGAGGCGGAGATCTTCCGCCCCGACGAGGAGCTGCGCCGCCTCGCGCGCCTGGCGGTGGAGCTCGGCGTCGATGCCGAATTCCAGGAGGGACGCACGGCGCAGGCGATCATGGCCGCGCTCGGCACGCGCGGGGATGCGGGGCGCAAGTGGCTCGAGGAACTTGCGGTCGCACGGGATCCCTGGTTCAACATCAACGTGGGCGATGGCTTCTACCACTACCACCGCTCCTGGAACGATGACCTGTCGATGCCCTTCGCCGGCCTCCCCGGTTACATCGCGAGCCTCAAGGCCGGCGAGTCACTCGAGCGGCCCTTCGAGCGGCTGCAGGCGGAGCGCCGGCAGCTGATCGAGGATTACCGCGAGCTGCTGGGCTCGGATCAGGAGCGCGCCGCCTACGACCAGATGATCGCACTGGCCCACCGGGTGTTCCCTTACGTCGAGGGACACAAGTTCTACTGCGAGCACTGGTACACGAACCTCTTCTTCAACAAGGTCCGCGAGTTCGGCGCGCTGCTCGCCTCGCACGGCTTCTTCGGCGACGCCGAGGACGTCTTCCAGCTCACGCACTACGAGGTGGAATCCGCGATCATCGATCTCATGACCGCCTGGTCGAACGGCTCCGCACCGCGCGGCCCGCAGCACTGGCCGGCGATCGTGCGCGAACGGCGCGCAGCGATCGCCCAGTGGGCCGCGCACAGCACGCCACCGGCCCTCGGCCCCGTGCCGGACGTGATCGACGATCCGGCGATCGTCATGCTCTGGGGCATCACGCGCGAGAGCCTGGACACCTGGCTGCGCGCCGCGGGCGAGGGTGGCAGCCGCGAGATCCGCGGCTACGCCGCCTCGAGCGGCGTGGTCGAGGGTCCGGCGTGCGTCGTGAAGTCGGTGGAGGAGATCGCGCGCGTGCGCCACGGGGACATCCTCGTGTGCCAGATCACCAACCCGACCTGGGCGCCGATCTTCCAGAAGATCGCGGGCGCGGTGTCCGACATCGGTGGCTCGATGAGCCACGCCGCCATCGTCGCGCGCGAGTTCGGGCTGCCGGCCGTGGTGGGCACCGGCACCGCCACCGCACGCATCAAGGATGGCCAGCGCATCCGCGTCGACGGCGGCCGCGGCGTGGTCACCATCCTCTCCTAGCGAACCTGCATGAGTGGCGAGTGTCACATCGCCTGGTTCGAGGAGATCGGGCTCGGCGACCGGGAGCAGGTGGGCGGCAAGGGCGGCAGCCTCGGGGAACTGCAGCGCGCCGGCCGCGCCGTGCCGCCGGGGTTCGTGGTCCGCACCGGCGCATTCGAGCGCTTCCTCGCCACCCTGGAGCGCGAGGCGCCGGTACGCGCAGCGCTCGCGGGCCTCGACGCGGGCGACCTCGGAGCGCTCACGCGCTGCTCGCAGACCCTGCGCCGCCGCTTCGAGGAGAGCGAGCTCCCCGGTGAACTCAGGGACGAGCTGCACGCCGCGCACCGCCGCCTGGTGGGCGCGTCCGCGCAGCAGCCGGTGGCGGTGCGCTCATCGGCCACCTGTGAGGATGCGGCGGATGCCAGCTTCGCGGGCCTGCAGGACACGTACCTGTGGGTGCGCGGCGCCGAGGCGACCGTGCAGCGGGTGCGCAGCTGCTGGGCGAGCCTGTATTCCGTGGAATCGATCAGCTACCGGCTCAAGCACCGCTTTGCCGAGGAGCGCGTGGCGATGGGGGTCGTGGTACAGCTCATGGTCGATGCGCGCACCGCCGGGGTCATGTTCACGCGCAGCCCGACGACGGGGGATCGCTCGGTCGTGACGATCGAGGGCGCCTGGGGCCTCGGTTCGGCGGTGGTCGGCGGGGAGGTCACCCCCGATCGCTGGGTGCTCGGCAAGGTCACCGGGGAGATCTCGGTACGCGAAATCGCCGACAAGCAGATCGAGCACGTGCCGGTGACGAGCGGCGGGGTCACGGCGGCGGCGGTCAGCGAGGAGCGGCGGCGCCTGCCGTGCCTGAGCGATGCGGAGCTGCGGCAGCTCGGCAGCATCGCGCGCCAGGTCGAGCGTCACTACGGCTGCGCTCAGGATATCGAGTGGGCGATCGATCGGCACAGCGGCGCGATCCTCCTCCTGCAGAGCCGGCCGGAGACGGTCTGGTCGGCACGCGATGCCGCACCCGTTGCCAGGCCTGAGGAAGATCCGCTGATGCACGTGCTGTCAATCTTTGGGAGGCCGCGGTGACGCTCACGGCCCGCGACGTCGCGGAGATCACCCGGCTGCTGGAGGAGTCGGAGTTCGACGAGCTGCACGTGGAGCACGAGGGCTTCAAGCTCACGCTGCGGCGCGGTGCCGCCGGCGCGCGCGCCGCGCTCCCGAGCGCGCCGGCGACGGCGCCGCCGATTGCGCCTACGCCGGCTCCGCCGCCAGTCGCGCCCCGCGCCGACCCGACGCTGCTCGAGGTGACGGCGCCGCTGCTCGGGACCTTCTACCGTGCACCGAAGCCGGGCGCGGCGCCGTTCGTCGAGCCCGATGCGCTCGTGGCGGAGGACACGATCATCGGCATCATCGAAGTCATGAAGCTCATGACCACCGTGCGCGCCGGGGTCCGCGGCTCGGTTGCGGAGATCTGTGTGCAGGATGGTGCGCTCGTGGAATTCGGGCAGGTGCTGCTGCGCATCGCGCCGAGGCCCGCACCGTGAAGATCCGTCGCGTGCTCATCGCCAACCGCGGTGAGATCGCCGTGCGCATCATCCGCACCTGCCGGCGGCTGGGTATCGAGACGGTGCTGGCCGCTTCGGCCGCCGACCGCGGCTCGCTGCCCGCGCGCGTTGCCGATCGCACGGTCTGCATCGGGCCGGCGAAGGCGGCGGACAGTTATCTGCGGGTGGACACCATCGTGCAGGCGGCGCTCGGCGTCGGGGCCCAGGCGGTGCACCCGGGGTACGGATTCCTCGCGGAACGTCCCGCGCTTGCGCGCCTGTGCGAGGCGCACGGCATCGTGTTCATCGGCCCCACCGCGGCGCAGCTCGAGGCGGTGGGTGACAAGCTGCAGGCGCGCGCGGCCGCCGAGGCGGCGGAGGTTCCGGTGGTGCCGGGCGCGGCGGTGGAATCGCTCGCGCAGGCCGCGGAGCTCGCACGCCGCATCGGGATGCCGCTGCTCGTCAAGGCGGTCGGCGGCGGCGGGGGACGCGGCATGAAGCTGGTGCACGCGCTCGATGCGCTACCGGCCGCGCTCGAGCTCGCAGCCGCCGAAGCGCAGGCGGCGTTCGGTGACGCGCGCCTCTACCTCGAGCGCTACGTGGCGCGTGCCCGCCATGTCGAGGTGCAGGTGCTCGGCGACGGCACCGGGCGGGTG
>DATIXW010000009.1:0-14429 GCA_035518135.1 Steroidobacteraceae bacterium | reverse complement strand
CACGCCCTTGAGCTTCTGCGCCACCTGGTCTTGGAGGCGCAGCTGCGCATCCATCCCGGGCACGGCGCTCAGCGCCGGCGGTGCAGCGGCAGTCCCCTGCAGCCAGGCCGCCACGCTGTTGTAGGCAAGCTTGGCGCGGTTGATGACCAGCGCGCGATAAATCTCGGAACTCACGACGGCGCCCACCGCGCTGACGGTCATGTCGATCACGATGCTCAGGCGCGCCTGGTCCGGCGCCAATGAAGTCAGGTCCGTGGACAGCCGTTCCGGCAGCATCGGAAAGATCTCGGCTGCGGTGTATACCGAAGTCGTGTTCGTGCCGGCATGCTGATCTACGGCCGAGCCTGCCGCGACGAGGGCGTCGACGTCAGCGATCGCAACCAGGATGCGCACCGCACCTTCGGCCGCGGGCTGCGCCACCGAGAGCTGGTCCAGATCGCGCGAATCGTCATTGTCGATCGAACACCACAGGAGTGCCCGCAGGTCACGGACCTGTGAACCGGCAGTGGCGGCGGTAGTGATCGCGCTCAGCTGCGCAGCGACGGCGGGGGAAAAATCCGGCTCCAGACCTCGATCCAGCATCGCACGGTGCGCGATGGCCCTCAGGACGTTCTGGGGTGGGCTGGAAACCGGGCGCGAGGGGTTCTGAGTCATCCGGCGGATCATAACCGCGTCGCGGCGTCACGGTGCACAGCCGCGATCGAGAAGAAGTCATCGTCAACTGGCGACGGACGCCGCCGCGGCTTGTTGTAGCAATCCGGTCACGTAGTTCTTGGCACGCGCGCAGGCCTCAGCCAGCGGGACCTGCTGCGCGAGGTAGGCGGCGATCGCCGAAGCGAGCGCGCAGCCGCTGCCACGCAGCTGCGCCCGGATGCGTGGCGCGCTCAGGCGCTTCGTCGGCACGCCGCGCGCGAACAGCAGGTCAACGCTCTCCGGTCCGCCTGCATGGCCGCCCTTGAGCAGCACCGCGCGCGCCCCGCGCCGCAGCAGTTCCTCTGCCTGCTCAAGGGCTGCGGCCTCATCGCGCGCCGGCGAAACCCCGAGCAGCAGCGCCGCCTCCGGGAGGTTCGGGGTCACGAGCGCGGCGCGTGGCAGCAGTTCTGCCACGAGTCGCTCGCGGCCCGCGAGGTCCAGCAGCCCACCCCCGGAGCTCGACACGAGCACCGGGTCGAGCACCACGGGCAGATGGGCGTGCGGTGCAAGGCACTCGCTCACTGCACGCACGGATGCCGCGGTGGCGAGCATACCGATCTTCACTGCCGTAACGGCGGTCGTGGCGAAGGCGGCCGCAATCTGGGCCCGCACTACCGCCTCAGGCACGACGTGCGTCGCAAGCAGCGCCGCATCGGTCTGGGCGGTAACGGCGGTCACGGCGCACAGCGCCCGCACCCCGAGGTCCGCAAGGGTGCGCACGTCGCGCACCACGCCCGCCCCGCCGCTTGAGTCCGACCCGGCGATGACGAGGACCGCGCTCACTCCCCGAGTGCCAGCAGCGCCAGGTTCTCGTGGCCCTGCCGCTGCAGTGCGCGCGCGGCACGCCAGGCGCGCACCCCGCTGCGGCAGCACAGCACGACGCGTGCTGCCGCCGGCAGCCGCGGGGGTGTGCGCTCCAGAGTCTCCACGTCCAGGCGCAACGCACCCGCCAGGGGCGATGCGGGCGCCTCGCTCACGCTGCGCAGGTCGATGAGCACGTCGTGCGCGTTGAGGTCCGCCACGGCGATGAACGTCAGCGACCCCGCCGGCTCGCTCGCGCCGCAGAACCCAAAGCCGCCAAAATGCAGCGCCTGAAAGTCGATCGAGATCAGCCGGCCGAGCGGGCTCGGTGTGAGGCCGAGAAGCAGCGCGAGGGTCAGGTGCGCCTGCAGCGTGCCCATCACGCCGACCGCCGTGCCGAGCACGCCATTCTGGGCGCAGCTGCCGGCCGCCAGCGGCATCTCGGGAAACACGGCGCGGTAGCTGGGCGCGCCGCCGCAGAACACCCCCACGTAACCGGCGAGCCCGAGCACCTGCGCGCTGACGAGCGGTATGCCGGCGGCGCGACACGCATCGCTGAGCATGTAGGTCAGCGCGAGACTATCGGCGGCGTCGACCGCGATGGTCACGCCGGCCACGCCGGCCGCGACGTTGGCGGGAGTGAGCCGTTCACAGCGGGCCGTCACGTTCACCTGCGGATTCAGCGCGAGCAGCGCGGCACGCGCCGCCTGTGCCTTGGGTGCGCCCAGATCATCCATCCGATACATGGGCTGACGGTGCAGGTTGCACAGCTCGACCCGGTCCGGATCGAAGATCGTGAGCTGCCCGACGCCGGCGGCTGCAAGATAAGGCAGGAGCGCGCAGCCGAGTCCTCCTGCGCCGGCGACCAGCACATGCGCCTGCGCGAGCCGCGCCTGGCCGGCCGCTCCGATCTGCGGAAGAACGCTCTGGCGCGCGTACCGATCAGTCATCGCCGCGCCACCCCTCAGGCCGCCGCGACTTCGAGCCATTGACGGGCACGCGCCCCCGGATCCTGCGCGCCGAGGATGTCGGTGACGACCGCCGCGACGTCGGCACCGGCGGCGAACACCTCCGGCAGGCGTGCGAGCGTCACCCCGCCAATGGCCACCAGCGGCAGTGCACCGATGCGGTGCTTCCACTGCCCGATGCGCGCCAGCCCCTGCGGCGCCCAGGGCATCACTTTGAGCGTCGTCGGGTAGATCGGCCCGAGCGCCACGTAGTCCGGCGCCACGGCGAGCGCCCGCTCGAGCTCGGCCTCGTCGTGCGTGCTGATGCCAAGGCGCACTCCGGCCCGGCGCAATGCGCCGACGTCGGCGTCCTGCAGGTCCTCCTGGCCGAGGTGCACGAAATCGCAGCCAGCCGCCAGCGCCGCCTGCCAGTGATCGTTGACGACCAGCTGGATCCCGGCGCAGGCGCACAGCGTCTGCGCGCGGCCGATCTGCGCGGCCACCACGGCGGGCGGCTGCGCCTTGATGCGCAGCTGCACGAGGCGCACGCCGGCCGGTGCAAGCCGCGCGATCCACTCGGCGTCGTCGACGATCGGATAGACGCGCGGCAGGATCATCCGCGGAATGCCGTTCCGATCACCGGGGTCGAGGGGCTGGCAAAGTCGCGCGCCTCGATCGGGCCGGCGGCATGGGCGGCGTGCCCTGCCTGTACCGCCTGCGCGAATGCGGTCGCCATCTGCACCGGGTCACCTGCCTGGGCGATCGCGGTGTTGACCAGCACCGCGTCGTAGCCGAGCTCGAGCGCCTGCGCTGCGTGCGATGGCACGCCGATGCCTGCGTCCACGATCAGCGGCACCCGGGCAAAGTGAGCGCGCAAGGCGCGAAGTCCGAGCAGGTTATTCAGTCCGCGCCCCGAGCCGATCGGCGCCCCCCAGGGCATCAGCACCTGGCATCCGGCCTGCAGCAGTCTCTCGGCCACGACGAGGTCCTCGGTGGTGTAAGGAAACACCTCAAAGCCCTCCGCGCACAGGATCCGCGCCGCCTCCGTGAGCCCGAACACATCCGGCTGCAGCGTGTCGTCCTCGCCGATGACCTCCAGCTTGATCCAGCGGGTACCGAACACCTCGCGCGCCATGTGGGCGGTCGTGATCGCCTCCTTGACGGAGTGGCAGCCGGCGGTGTTCGGCAGCACGTGCACGCCGAGTTCACGGATCAGCGACCAGAACCCCTGGCCGGCGCGCTCGCCGGCCGACTCACGCCGCAGCGCCACCGTCACGACCTCGCAGCCTGCGGCCCGCACCGCCGCCGCCAGCACCGCCGGTGAGGGATAGCGCGCTGTGCCCAGAAGCAGGCGGGACTTCAGCGCGGTGCCATAGAGCTCGAGCATTTCAGCCCCCCTGCATCGGCGCGAGCACCTCGAGGCGATCGCCCTCGGCGAGCGCGGTACGCTCGCGCGCCTGCACCGCCACGAATTCGCCATTGAGCGCGGTCGTCACGACACACCCGCCATAGCCGAGGTCTTCCAGCGCACGCGCCAGCTGCGCGTCCGCGACCTCACGCCAGGCGCCGTTCACCTGGATCTTCATGCATGACCTCGGGAAAGTGGCGGCCCTCGAGCAGTGCCTGCGCGGCGCGGCGGGCCAGCGCCGGGGCCAGCAGGAAGCCGTGGCGGTACAGGCCGTTAACGTGCAGCGTGCCGCCGCGCCACTGCAGCCGCGGCAGATTGTCCGGGAAGGCGGGCCGCACGCCGGTGCCGAGCTCGAGGATCTGCGCCTCTGCGAATGCCGGGTGCAGCGCGTAGGCCGCCGACAGCAGCTCGAGCATGGAACGGGCGCTGATGCGCGTGGCCTCATCGCTCTCGATCATGCTCGCGCCGACCATGTACACGTGCTGCGCGCGCGGCACGATGTACACCGGGATGCGCGGATGCAGCAGCCGCACCGGTCGCGTCAGCGACAGTTCCGGTAACCGCAGCAGCAGCATGTCGCCCTTCACGCCCCGCAGCTGCGGCAGCTGCGCGCGCGCGCCGAGCCCCGAACAGTCGAGCACCGTGCGCCCGGGGTGGTTCGCCGTCGCCGCCCCGGCCGCGTAGCGGATCGGCACTTCGCGCGCCACGAGCTGCGCCCTCAGTGCCGCCAGGGCGGCGCGCGGCTCGAGGTGTGCCTCCCCGGCAAAGTAGAGTGCCGCACCGAAGCGATCGGTGAGCTCGGGCTCCAGGCGCGCGATGCCCGGTGCGGCCAGTTCCTCGAAGCACGTCGTGCGCCGCGCAAACTGCTGCAGCTCGCCGCGGTCGCGTGCGTGCGCCACGACCAGAGTGCCGTTGCAGACGGTGCCCGGGAAGCGAGCGCGCCACCACGGCAGGCCCTCGGCTCCGAGCGTGGCGATCTGCGCGCCGGAATTCTCCTGCTCGCACCAGGGCGCGAGCATTCCCCCGGCGAACCAGGAGCAGTTGCGCGGCGGCGCCGGCTCGCGCTCGAGCACCTCGACCTGCGCGCCGCGCTCGGCGAGCTCGAGCGCGCAGGCAAGTCCGGCAACGCCGGCGCCGATGACCGTGACGCGCACGCCCCTAGCCCTTTCGCGCTACCGCGGCCGGCACGTACAGCTCGCTCCCCGTGGCGCGGAACTTGACGGCCATCTCGTTCATCCCGGCCGCCTTCGCCTCGGCACGCACCTCGTGCGAGATGCGCATCGAGCAGAACTTCGGACCGCACATCGAGCAGAAGTGCGCCACCTTGTGGCCTTCCTTCGGCAGCGTGGCGTCGTGGAAGGCGCAGGCCGTATCCGGATCGAGCGAGAGATTGAACTGGTCCTGCCAGCGGAAATCAAAGCGCGCGCGTGACAGCGCATCGTCGCGCTCCTGCGCCCCCGGGTGGCCCTTGGCGAGATCCGCCGCGTGCGCGGCGATCTTATAGGTGATGACCCCGGTCTTCACGTCATTGCGGTCGGGCAGCCCCAGATGCTCCTTGGGCGTTACGTAGCACAGCATCGCCGTGCCGTACCAGCCGATCATGGCCGCGCCGATTGCGGAGGTAATGTGGTCGTACCCCGGGGCGATATCGGTGGTGAGGGGCCCGAGGGTATAGAACGGCGCCTCGCCACAGGTCGCGAGCTGCTTGTCCATGTTGGCCTTGATCTTGTGCATCGGCACATGGCCGGGGCCCTCGATCATCACCTGGCAATCGCGCGCCCAGGCGATACGCGTGAGCTCCCCGAGGGTTTCGAGCTCGGCGAACTGTGCCGCGTCGTTGGCGTCGGCGATCGAGCCCGGCCGCAGTCCGTCGCCGAGCGAGAAACTGACGTCGTAGGCGCGCGCGATCTCGCAGATCTCGGCGAAGTTCTCGTAGAGAAAGCTCTCGCGGTGATGTGCGAGGCACCACTTGGCCATGATCGAACCGCCGCGCGAAACGATGCCCGTTACGCGGTTGATCGTGAGCGGGATGTAGGCCAGGCGCACGCCGGCGTGGATCGTGAAGTAATCGACCCCCTGCTCGGCCTGCTCGATGAGGGTGTCGCGGAAGACCTCCCAGCTGAGGTCCTCGGCGACTCCGCCGACCTTCTCCAGCGCCTGATAGATCGGCACCGTGCCGATCGGCACCGGGGAGTTACGCAGAATCCACTCGCGGATGGTGTGGATGTTGCGGCCGGTGGAGAGGTCCATGACGGTGTCCGCCCCCCAGCGGATGGCCCACACCATCTTGTCCACCTCCTCGGCGGTCGAGGAGGTCACCGCGGAGTTGCCGATGTTGGCGTTGATCTTCACCAGGAAGTTGCGGCCGATGATCATCGGCTCGGATTCCGGGTGATTGATGTTCGCGGGGATTATGGCCCGGCCGGCCGCCACCTCGGCGCGCACGAACTCCGGCGTCACGTACGGCGGCAGCGCCGCGCCGAAGGACTCACCGTCGGCTGCGCGCGCCGCATGGGCCTCGCGCCCGAGATTCTCGCGCACCGCGATGTACTCCATCTCCGGGGTGATGAGTCCGGCGCGCGCGTAGGCCAGTTGCGTCACCGCGGCCCCCGGGCGCGCGCGCAGCGGGGTGCGGCGCTGCGGGAATTCCGGCGCCGCCTTGCCCCCGGGCGTCAGCCCGTTGTCCACCGGCTGCACGCGGCGTCCCGCATAGGCCTCCACATCAGCGCGGGCGCTGATCCACGGTGCGCGCAGCCGTGCCAAGCCCGCCTCGATGTCGATCTTCACCTCCGGATCCGTATAAGGACCGGAGGAGTCGTAGACCGCCAGCGGCGGCTCGCCCGAGGAGGGTTGCAGCGTGATCTCCCGCATCGGCACCTTCAGTCCCGCATGCAGGCGGCCGCTGCGGTACACCTTGCGGGAGGCGGGAAAGGACTCGGCCACCACGTGCAGCAGTTGTGCGTTCATCGTCAGGCTCCTCAACGTCCGGTCGAAGGCCAGCCAATGTCGCCGCAGGTGATCGGGAGCGCCTCGGCCGCAGCGGAGCTGGCTTTAGCCGAGCGCCTCTGCAGCGAGAGTCCCGTGACACTTTCCTACGCCAGCATTAACTGGATCAGGTTCGAAGGGTCGCCATGCCGCGCTCATCTGAAGCGCCCGCTGGCCTCTCAGCCCCCTGCCGGGGCTCCCCTAGGCGGGAAGCAAAGTAGTACGACCGCGTGCGCGGGTCAATGGCGGGCGTGACCGGCGCCATGTCCGCGTGTGAGACTGCCGCCCATGGCTTCGTGGCAGATCTGGGCCCTGCTCTCGGCGGTGTTCGCGGCCCTGACGGCGATCTTCGCCAAGGTCGGGGTCGAGCAGGTCAGTCCGGACGTGGCGACGCTGCTGCGCACCGCGGTTATCCTGCTGGCGATGACGCTGCTGGTCCTGGGGACGCGGCAATTCCCTGCGCTGTTTACCGCCTCGGCGCGCAGTTATGCGTTTCTGCTGCTGTCGGGGCTCGCGACCGGGGCATCGTGGTGGTGCTACTTTCGTGCGCTGCAGGCGGGCGATGCGGCGCGCGTGGCGCCGCTCGATAAATTGAGTGTCGTGCTCGTGGCAATCTTCGGCGTGGGGTTCCTGGGGGAGCGCCTCGCGCCGGTCAACTGGCTCGGGGTCGCGCTGGTCGCACTCGGCGCCTGGTGCGTGACACTCAAGGCTTGAGACAGCACGAAGCGGCGCGCGCAGCCGCTGCGGCCACGCGCGCCACCCTCAGGAACAGGGGATCCCGCCGTGGCAGGACTCCCCGTCACGCCGGGCGGTTGCCCCCGCCGTGACTCGCCTGTCCGCCCTTACGACCGGCCTCGGCGGCGAGCTCCGGGTGCTGCGAGAAGCTGCGCTTCTCGTCCGGGACGCTCTGACCGCCCTTGCGACCGGCCACCGCGGCCAGAGCGCGATCCTGGGAAAAGCTGCGCTTTGCGCCCGGGACACTCTGGCCGCCCTTGCGACCCGCCTCGGCCGCCAGGCGGCGATTCTGCGAGAAGCTGCGCTTCTCATCCGGGACCGCCTTACCACCCATGCTCGCGATCTGACGCTGCCGCTCCGCGTTCATCGAAGCAAAGCCGCGGTGGGAGGTGCGCCCTTCATCAACGGTTCCTTGTGCCATCACTCATGCTCCTTAACTCTCGCCTTTCGACCCGACGCATGGCGGGCGCTCTGGCGTGTGTGCGTGACTGATTATTGACCCGACGCGAACCAGCATACGCCCGGCGGATGACGCTTCAAATAAGCGGAATCTGACACTGCAGGGTAGAAAAGCGAACTTTCCGGCCGCCCGCAGAGGAAGTTAGATTTCTTTACAGGTTTCTTAAGGTGTCAGGTGGTCGATTACCAGATCGAGGAGTCCGTCCTCCCCCACCCGGTAGGTGATTTCCCCGTACGGATCGCCGCTGGCCGCCACGGGATTGCCGGAACGTGCAATGCGGGCAACCACTTGCACCGTCTGGCCGGCCGCGAAGGTGCGCCCCGGGACCATGGCGTCAGCCGGCGTCAGGGTGACCGGCTGGGGAAACTGGCTCTCCAGGCGCTTCGCCGCGAGCGGGGGACCACGCTCGCCGGCGCGGTGCACAAATACGAACAGCGGCGCGTGTAAGTTACTGGTACCAGTAAGTTTTGGGGATACGGTGATGTTGACGCGCACGCTGGAGGGCGCCGCCGCCGCGGCCACCCCGGGAGCGGGGGCCGTCGTGGGGGTCGCTGCGGACTGTTGATCATCGAGCATGCGGATCTGCTGCTCGATGAGGGGACGTACGCTGGCGGGGGGGTTCAGGGTCAGCAATTTGGCGAAGCGTTCCCGCGCCAGTGGCACATCGCCGCGGCGCGCCGCGACCGTGCCCCCAAAGAACAGCGCCTTGCCCGAGTCCGGGGCCAGTACCAGCGCCCGCTCGATCAGGCGGCCGGCGCGACCACTCAGCTCCGCCGGGTCCTGCAGCACGAGCGCCTCGGCTTCCCCCAACAGCGCCTCGACGCTCTTGCCCTCGCTCAGGCGGTCGGCACGCTCGAAGGCCCGCAGCGCCAGGGGAAATTCCTGCAGAACCACGTAGGAGCGCCCCAGCATCAGCCAGCCGTCGAGATTCTTCGGATCCGCCTCGAGCTGACGGGCGAGCCGCGCCACCATTGTCTGGGGCGAGTCCGCCGACGGCGCCGCCTGCCAGCGCCAGTTGCTCCAGGTGACGTACAGCGCCGCGCCGCCCAGCACCAGGACCGCCCCCGCCGCAACCGCGGCTGCGGGCGCGGGTGCCCCCGTCCCGCGGCGCAGCAGCGGCACCACCACGGCCAGAACGCAGCCGGCGGTCAGCGCCGCCGCGAGTACGACAAAGGCAACCATCAGGTTCGCAGGTCCTCTTCGACGGGGTCGGAATCCGTCGCGAGCAGCTGCGTGCGCTGGCGCAGGACGCGCCAGCACACCCCCGCACCCAGCAGCAGCAGCGCCGCCGGCGCCCCCCAGAGCCAGGCATTGCGCCACGAGTAGCGCGGCCGGAAAAGGATGAAGTCCCCGTAGCGCGCGGCCATCCAGCCGCGGATCTGCTCGTCGGATTTGCCGGCGAGCAGCTGCTCGCGCACCTGGTTGCGCAGGTCCGCGGCCAGGTCCACCGGCGAGTCGGCGATCGACTCGTTCTGGCACTGCATGCAGCGCAGCTCGTGCGTGAGGGCCACGTAGCGCGCCTGCAGCGCAGGATCCGGCAGCACGGTCGTGTCGAGCGCCGCTGCGCACAGGGCGACCCCCATGAGAGTGAGCGCGATTGCCGCCTGTTGCAGTGCGCGCATCAGGACTTCCCGGCCTGCACGCGCGGCAGGATCTCGCGCGTCCAGACGTCCTCGGTGAGTGCGCCGACGTGCTTGTAAACGACGATGCCGGCAGGACTGATCAGGAAGGTCTCCGGCGCCCCGTAGACTCCCCAGTCGATGGCCGCGCGTCCGGAGCGATCGACCGCGACGGTATCGTAGGGATTACCGAGCTGTGTGAGCCAGGCCTGCGCCTGCGCGTCATCGTCCTTCCAGTCAAGGCCAATGAGCGGTACGGCGTGCGACTCCTTCACCCGCAAGAGCATCTGGTGCTCCGCGCGACACTCCCCGCACCAGGTGCCCCACACGTTGAGCAGGTACCAGTGCCCCTGGAAATCCTGCGAGCGCACGGTACGCGCCGGCTCCAGCAGCGCCGGCAGCGCGAACTGCGGCGCCGGCTTGCCGAGCAGCGGCGAGACGATGATGCCCTTGTCCGGGGAATGACGGATGCCGATGGCGAGCACGACGGCCAGGACGGCAAAGACCGCCAGCGGCACCAGGGGTACGAGAAAGCGCCTCACCGTCACGCCTTCCCGGGCACCGCGGCGCCGGCTGCGACCGCGAGGGCCTTGGTACTTTGATAGCGGCGGTCGGAAGAGGCCACGAAGCCCCCGATCGCCATGATGAGTGCGGCCAGCCATACGAGGGAGACGAGCGGACGGATCTGGACACGCACGCTCCAGCGCCCCGCTCCCAGGTCATCCCCGAGCGCCAGCAGCACGTTGTTGCCGTGGTTCAGGGTGATGGCCGTCTCCGAGGTCACCTGGTGCTGCACCCAGAACTGCCGCTTCTGGGGTGTCATCACCGCCACCGCCGCGCCGTTGCGGGTGAGCACGAACGTGCCGCCGATGCCATCGTAGTTCGGCCCTTCGACGCTCTTCACCCCCTGGAAGCGCAGCTCGTAGCCGCCGACCCTGGCGACCTGGCCCGGAGCCAGGGCCACATCGCGCTCGACCGTGAAGGATTGCACCGTCGTCAGGCCAAGCACGGCAACCCCGAGGCCCATGTGCGCAATGGTCATGCCGAGCACCGCGCGCGAGAGCGACAGGCCGCGCCGCCAGCGATCCAGCGGATCGACCAGAGAGGCGAGCAGGATCCAGATGCCGAGGGTCATGCCCACGGGTGTCAGGACGTGGGCGCCCGAGTAGATGCCGAACACCACCCCGCAGCCGAGCACCGCGGCGGCAAGCAGCGTCACGAGCAGCGTGCGCTGCTTGTCCTTCAGCCGCCCGCGCTTCCAGTTGGCGTGGATGCCGAGCGCGAGCAGCCCCATGAGCGGCAGCATGGAGAGCATGAAGGTGGGATTGAAGTATGGCGGCCCGACCGACAGCGTGCCGAGCTTGAGGGCATCGGAGATCAGCGGCGCGAGCGTACCGGCCAGCACGGTCGCGGCGGCGATTACCAGCAGCACGTTGTTGAAGAGCAGGAACGACTCGCGTGCGCCCAGCTCAAATCCCGCCTGCGACTTCAGCAGCGGCGCGCGCCAGGCGTAGAGCGCGAGCGCACCGCCGATCATGATGATCAGAAAGGCCAGGATGAACATGCCGCGGCTCGGATCGGCGGCAAAGGAATGCACCGACACCAGCACGCCCGAGCGCACCAGGAACGTACCGAGCATGCTCAGCGAGAACGCGAGGATCGCCAGCAGCAGCGTCCAGCTCTTGAACAGGCCGCGCTTGTCGGTCACCGCGAGCGAGTGCACGAGTGCGGTACCCACGAGCCAGGGCATGAAGGAGGCATTCTCGACCGGGTCCCAGAACCAGAACCCGCCCCAGCCGAGCTCGTAGTACGCCCAGAAGCTCCCCAGGGCGATGCCGCAGGTGAGGAACGCCCACGCCCAGGTGGTCCAGGGGCGCGTCCAGCGCGCCCAGGCCTGATCCAGGCGTCCCTCGAGCATCGCCGCGCAGGCAAACGCGAAGGCGACCGCAAAGCCGACGTAGCCGGTGTAGAGAATCGGCGGGTGCACCGCGAGCCCGGGGTCCTGCAGGATCGGGTTCAGGTCGCGGCCGTCCGGGGCCGGAGGATCCAGCCGCATGAAGGGGTTGGAGGTGGCGAGCGTGAAGAGCAGGAAGCCGAAGCTCACCAGGCCCAGCACCCCGAGCACGCGCGCCGCGAAATTCGGCGGCAGGCCCGCGGAGCGGATGGCGACCGCGACGCTCCAGAGCGCCAGCAGGAAGATCCACAAAAGCAGCGACCCCTCGTGCGCGCCCCACAGTGCCGAGACGCGATAAAAGAGTGGCAGCGCGGAGTTGGAATTTTCCGCGACGTACAGCACCGAGAAGTCATTGTTGATGAAGGCATGTACGAGGCAGCCGACCGCGGTCGCCACCATGACGGCCTGCCCGGCCAGCGCCGCGCTCACCGCCCGTGTCCAGCGCTCACGAGCGAGCGCGGGGCCGGCAATGCCGAAGAACGCCTGCAGCAGCGCGAGCAGCAGGGCGAGGATCAGCGCGAAGTGACCAAGTTCGGGCAACATGTCAGGACCCCGATGAAGGCGGCGCCGGCGGCGGCGGCGCGGGAGTGGCCTCCCCGGCGTTCGCGCGTGATTCGCCGTGACGGCGCTTGAGGGAGCGGGCGACCTCCGGCGGCATGTACTTCTCATCGTGCTTGGCCAGCACTTCATCGGCGACGAAGGTACCCGAGGCATCCAGGCGGCCATGGGCCACGACCCCGGCGCCTTCGCGGAACAGGTCCGGCAGCACGCCGCTGTAGCGCACCGGGACGCTGTGACTGAAGTCGGTGACCACGAAGCGCACCTCCAGACTCCCCGGCGCGCGCGCCAGGCTTCCCTGGGTCACCATGCCCCCGAGCCGGAAGGCCTGGCCTGCGGCCACCTCGCCCTGCGCCACCTGGGTGGGATCGAAGAAGAAGGTGACGTTGCGGCGAAAGGCGTTGAGCGCCAGCGCCCCGGCGAGGCTCACCCCGGCGAGGATACCGAGCACGAGGACCAGGCGCCGTCTGCGAGTCGGCGTCATGGCTGTTCACCGCGCGCGGCGAGGCGGCGACGGGCGCTCGCCTGCGCCTGCCGCAGTAAGCGGCGCGCCCAGATGATGTTCGCCGCGATCACCGCGAAGGTGATGGCGTAGGCCGGCCACACGAAGGCCGCGTATCCGCCCATGTCGAGGAACTCCATCATGCGCCGAGCGCCTCCCGGATCCACTGGCTCGTGCGCTCGCGCGTGAGGATCTCCGCCCGCAGCCGCACCAGCAGCACCGCCCCGAAGAACAACGTAAAGCCGAGCAGCATCATAAGCAGCGGCACCAGCATCGAGGGCGGCATCGCTGACTTGGCGAGCCGCATCACCGTGGGAGCCTGGTGGAGCGAGTTCCACCAAGTCACCGAGTAGTGGATGACCGGCACGTTGATGATGCCCACCACGGCCAGCACCGCGCTCGCGCGATCGGCCCGCTGGGTGTCCTCGATCCCTGCGCGCAATCCCATGTACCCCAGATACAAAAACAGCAGCACGAGTTCCGATGTCAGCCGCGGATCCCACTGCCAGTACGTTCCCCACATCGGCTGCCCCCACAAGGACCCCGTCACCAGCGCCGCCACGGTGAAAGAGGCGCCGACCGGCGCGCAGGCCGCCGCAGCGGCGTGCGCCACTTTGATGCGCCAGATGAGGCCCACGGCGGCCGCCAGAGCCATGCTCGTATACACCATGAGAGACATCCAGGCGCTCGGGGCATGTACATAGATGATGCGAAAGCCGTCCCCCTGCTGGTAGTCCGGCGGGGCGAGCACCAGGCCACCGTAGAGCCCGGCGAGGATCAGCAGCGCCGCGCTCCAGGCGAACCAGGGCGTCAGCCGCTCCGCCAGGGCATACACGTAGGGCGGCGAGCCGAGGCGGTGAAACCAGGTGAACTTCATGCCCGCCCCCTACTCCAGACTGATCCGTACGGCCGCGGCGGCCGCCAGCGGGGCGAGCGTCACCCCGAGCACGGCCAGCGCGGCCAGCAGTTCCAGCGGCGCGAGCACCGGGCCGCCGGCGATCGCGACCTGCGTGGCGCGCGCCCCGAAGATCAGCACCGGGAGCGACAGGGGGAGCGTCAGCAGCGACAGCAGGGCACTGCTCCTTTTGATGTTCAGGGTGAGCCCGGCGCCGATGGAGCCGACGAGGCTCAGCGTCACGCTTCCCAGCACGACCGCGGCGGTGATGGCGCCCAGTGCGGGGGCCGGCGCCCCCAGGGAGAGCGCGGCAATCGGGGCCATGCAGGCGAGCGGCAGTCCCGTGAGCAGCCAGTGCGCGGTGGTCTTGGCGAACAGCAGCGTCGTGAGCGACTGTCCCGAGAGCGCGTACTGCTCGAGCGTTCCGTCCTGGGCATCGTCGCGGAAGAGAAACTCGAGCGCGAGCAGCGAGGCGAGCAGCGCCGCCGCCCAGATCGCCCCGGGCGCCACCAGGCGCAGCTGCGACAGCTCCGGGGAAATCGCGAGCGGGAACAACATCGTCACCAGCGCAAAGAAGGCGAGCGGCTGCAGCAGCTGCGCGGGCTTGCGAAACGCGAGCGTGAGATCGCGCTGCAGCGCGAGCCGCGCGGCGGCCCAGGCGCTGACCGCGGCTGCCGGCGTTTCAAGGCTCGCCGGTAACCCGAGCACGGACGGGGCGCTCCCGGCGCTCATGGCGCAAGCTCGAGCAGGCGCACGGCGCCGCCTGCCAGGGGTAATTCGTGGTGAACCGCGGCGACCGCCAGACCGCCGCGGGCCAGCTGCTCGGCGATAAGGCTGCCGACCAGACGCTGCCCCTCGGCATCAAGATTGGT
>DATIXW010000008.1:0-2160 GCA_035518135.1 Steroidobacteraceae bacterium | reverse complement strand
GCGATGACGTGTGCCTGCAGTTCGGCGGGGGCACCATCGGCCACCCGGGCGGCATCCAGGCCGGCGCGGTGGCGAACCGCGTGGCGCTCGAGGCGATGGTGAAGGCCCGCAACGAGGGGCGCGACATCCGCAGCGAGGGCCCGGAGATCCTGCGTGCCGCGGCGCGCTTCTGCAGCCCGCTGCAGCAGGCGCTCGATACCTGGGGCGACATCACCTTCAACTACACCCCCACCGACGCCTCGGACTACGTGCCGACCGCGGCGGTTGCGCACTAAAGCGGAGAACGCCTCCCATGATGACCAATCCCACCGGCCGCATCACCCAGGGGCAGTTCAGCTTCCTGCCCGAACTCACCGATGCGGAGATCACGCTGCAGATCGAGTACGGGCTGAAGAAGGGTTACGCCTGGAGCGTCGAGTACACCGACGACCCGCACCCGCGCAACACCTACTGGGAGATGTTCGGCATGCCGATGTTCGACCTGCAGGATGCCGCCGGCGTGCTCATGGAGCTGCAGAACTGCCGCAAGACCTTCCCGCAGCACTACATCCGCCTGCAGGCGTTTGACTCGACGCGCGGCATCGAGAGCATCGCGATGAGCTTCATCGTCAATCGGCCCGCGCACGAGCCGGGTTTCGCGCTCGAGCGGCAGGAAACCCGCGGCCGCAACCTGCGCTATACCGTGCGCAGCTACGTCGCCGACCGCCCCGAGGGCGAGCGCGCCAACGGCAAGGACTGAAGCCGCCGCAACGCAAAGCAGGGGAACCCATGTACACGATTGCGCCATCGATACTGTCGGCAGACTTCGCCCGCCTCGGCGAGGAGGTCAAGCGCGTCATCGCCGCCGGCGCCGACTGGATCCACTTCGACGTCATGGACAATCACTTCGTGCCGAACCTCACCATCGGGCCGCAGGTCGCCGCGGCGCTCAAGCCCTACCTCGGGCGCGCGCAGGGCGGGCGGGCGGCGCTCGACGTGCACCTCATGGTGCAGCCGGTGGATGCGCTGGTGAGTGCCTTCGCCGAGGCGGGCGCCAGTCTCATCAGCTTTCACCCCGAAGCCTCGCTGCACGTGGATCGCACGCTGCAGCTGATCGGTGCGGCCGGCTGCCAGAGCGGCCTTGCCTTCAATCCCGCCACCTCCCTCGAGGCGCTCGAGTACGTGATCGACAAGGTCGATCTGGTGCTCATCATGAGCGTGAACCCCGGCTTTGGCGGCCAGAGCTTCCTCGACTCGGCGCTGAAGAAGATCGAGCGCGCCCGGCGCCTCATCGAGGCGTGCGGGCGCGACATCCGGCTCGAGGTCGACGGCGGCATCAAGGTGCAGAACATCCAGCGCGTCGCTTCCGCCGGCGCGGATACCTTCGTGGCCGGCAGCGCCATCTTCGGCTGCGCCGACTACCAGGCCGTCATCGACGCGATGCGCTACGAGCTGCGCCGCGCCGCCCCGGTGAGCAAGGTGGCCTGACGCGCATGAGCACGCCCTTGTATTCGATTGCGGGCAGTGCCCCGTCGGCGCCGGAGGGACCCGCGGCCACCCCCGCCGCGCCGCCCCAGGGAGCCGACGGGGCACGCACGGTCAGCGAGGTGCTGGCGCAGAGCCAGGCGGATGCCGTCATGGACGAGCTCGACCGCGACCTCGTGGGACTTGCGCCCATCAAGGCGCGCATCCGCGACATTGCGGCGCTGCTGGTGATCGACAAGCTGCGCATGAATCTTGGACTGCAGGCGCAGGCGCCGAGCCTGCACATGTCGTTCACGGGCAATCCCGGCACGGGCAAGACGACCGTGGCGCTGCGCATGGCGCAGATCCTGTTTCGTCTCGGGTACGTGCGTAAAGGACACCTGGTGGCGGTGACGCGCGACGATCTGGTCGGCCAGTACATCGGGCACACGGCGCCGAAGACCAAGGAGGTGCTCAAGCGCGCCATGGGCGGGGTACTGTTCATCGACGAGGCCTACTACCTCTACCGGCCGGAGAACGAGCGCGACTACGGCCAGGAGGCCATCGAGATCCTGCTGCAGGTGATGGAGAACCAGCGCGATGACCTGGTGGTGATCCTCGCCGGCTACAAGGACCGGATGGAAACCTTCTTCCGCTCCAACCCCGGAATGAGCTCGCGTATCGCACACCATCTCGATTTTCCCGACTACACCCCCG
>DATIXW010000007.1:0-3600 GCA_035518135.1 Steroidobacteraceae bacterium | reverse complement strand
AAGACCAACTACATCACCGCGTGGCCAGATCAGACCGAGGGCTTCCAGTTCTCCGTGGGTAACGCGTTCTAGGCGCCCCGGACGCAAAGAAAGCAGCCTTTTGGGGCGTTCTACGCGATACTAGGCGTTTTCAGCCGGCCCCTTCCCGGGGCCTGGCCGCGACCACAAATGGTTACACAGAGGTAGGTAAGTCCGTGATGCGTTTGATCAGCAGCAAAGTGGCGGTCTGGGCGATGGCAGCGGGGATCTCCCTCGCCGCGCTACCGGCCTGGGCGGAACCGAAGATCGGAATCGTCGACGCGCAGCGCCTGCTCGAGGAGTCCCCCCAGGGCAAGGCCGTGCAGGAGTCCATGCGCGCAGAATTCGCGCCGCGCCAGCGTACGCTGCAGGCGCAGGAGCAGGCGCTGAAGGCCAAGGTCGAAAAGCTGCAGAAGGACGGGGCCACGATGTCCGAGGATCAGCGGCAGCGTGCGGAGAAGGAGCTGCGCGACGGCCAGCGCGACTTCGAGCGCGCCCGCGGGGAGTTCCAAGATGACATCAGCGCGCGTCGCAACGAGGAGCTGTCGCGCCTGCAGCGCACGCTCGGGGAAGAGGTACGCGCCTATGCCAAGGCCAACAACTTCGACCTGGTGCTGACGGCCGAGACGCTCGCCTACGCCGCGCCGACCTACGATGTTACGCCCGGGGTACTGGCGGCACTGCAGGCTCACGCCGGTGCCAGTGGCACGCGGCCTGCGGCGGCGCCGAGCACGCCGCCCTCGGGCAGCAAGCCGAAGTAAGCACCACGCACGCGAGGGGGTTGCGCGAGCCATGGGGGTATCGCTTGGGGAACTCGCGGTACGCTTCGGCTGTGAGCTGCGCGGTGATCCCGAGGCGCAGGTCGAGCGCGTCGCGACGCTCGCCCAGGCCGATGCCGGCGCGCTAACCTTTCTCGCCAACCCGCGCTACCGCTCCCAGCTCGCCGCCACCAAGGCGACGGCGGTGGTACTGAGCGCTGCCGCGGCGGCTGACTGTCCGACCGCCATGCTCGTGAGCGCGGACCCCTACGCCACCTACGCACGCATCGCCGCGCTCCTGCATCCCCTGCCGGCGCTGGTGCCCGGGATTCACCCGAGCGCCGTCGTTGCGAGCGGGGCACGCATCGACGCGAGCGCGCAGGTGGGCCCGCTTGCGGTCATCGGCGCGGATGTGACCGTCGGTGCGCGCTGCTTCATCGGCCCGCACTGCGTGCTCGATGCGGGCGTGACCCTCGCGCAGGACGTGCGCCTGGTGGCCCGCGCGACGCTCGGCCCCCGGGTGCAGATCGGCGCGCGCACGGTCGTGCAGCCCGGGGCGGTGATCGGTGGTGACGGCTTCGGCTTTGCCCCGGTGCGCGGCAGCTGGCTGAAGGTGCCCCAGGTCGGGGCGGTGCGCGTGGGCGCGGACGTCGAGATCGGCGCGAACACCACCGTCGACCGCGGCGCCCTCGGGGACACGGTACTCGAGGAGGGCGTGAAGCTCGACAACCTCATCATGATCGCGCACAACGTGCGCATCGGTGCGCATACCGCGATCGCCGCCTGCACCGGCATTTCCGGCAGTACCACCGTGGGCCGGCGCTGCATCATCGGCGGCCATTGCGGGTTCGCCGGCCATATCAACATCGCCGATGACGTGCACATCACCGGCTACTCGATGATCAGCCGCTCGATCGAGCACGCCGGGGTATACTCGAGCGGCATTCCCTTTGAAGAAGCGCGTACCTGGCGCCGTCTGGTGGCCCGCTTCAAGCGCCTCGGCCTGCTGGAGGATCGCCTGCGCAAGCTCGAGCAGGCCGGGGGCCTGAAGAGCCAGCCGCAGCAGGAAGAGGACGATGACTGACGCCCCGGAACTTGACATCCAGGCCATCCTCGAGCGCCTGCCACACCGCTATCCGTTTCTGCTGGTGGACCGGGTGCTCGAACTGCACCCCGGCAAGAGCATCCGTGCGCTGAAGAACGTCACCTACAACGAGCCGTTCTTCCCCGGCCACTTCCCCCACCGGCCGCTGATGCCCGGTGTCATGATCCTGGAGGCCCTGGCGCAGGCCTGCGGGATCCTGAGCTTCGTGACCGGGGGCGTCAATCCGGGTCAGTCCATGCGGCTTTACTTCGTCGGCATCGACGAGGCGCGTTTTCGCAAGCCGGTCATGCCCGGGGATCAGCTGCTGCTGTGCGCGCAGCTGCAGCGCACGATGCGCGGCATCTGGCGCTATGGGACCACCGCGCTCGTGGGTGAGCAGGAGGTCGCGCACGCGGTCATGATGGTGAGCTTCACGCCGGAGCCGCCGAAGTGATCGATCCGCGCGCGGTCATCTCCCCGCAGGCGCAGCTCGGCGCCGACGTGAGCGTCGGTGCCTTCAGCGTCATCGGTGCCGAAGTCACGATCGGTGCGCGCACGCGCATTGAACCGCACGTGGTGATCAGCGGACCCACCAGCATCGGCGAAGACAACCATATCTTCCCGTTCGCCGCGATCGGTGGTGCGCCGCAGGACAAGAAGTACCGCGGCGAGCCGACGCGCCTGGAGGTCGGCGATCGCAACGTGTTCCGCGAAAGCTGCACGATCAACCGCGGCACCACGCACGACCAGGGCGTGACCCGCATCGGCAGCGACAACCTCTTCATGGCCTACGCACACGTCGCCCACGACTGTCAGATCGGCAACCAGACGGTGTTCGCCAACTGCGCAGCCCTCGGTGGCCACGTGCAGGTTGGCGACTGGGTGATCATCGGCGGACTTTCCGCCGTGCATCAGTTCGCCAAGATCGGCGCGCACGCCTTCCTTGGCGGGGGCACGATCCTTTCGCGCGACGTGCCCCCCTACGTCATGGTCACGGGCAATCCGGCGGTGCCGCACACCGTGAACTCCGAGGGTCTCAAGCGCCGCGGCTTCACGGAGGAGCAGATCCGCACCATCCGCGATGCCTACCGCATTCTCTACCGCTCGGACCTCAAGCTCGCCGAGGCGCTCACCCGCCTCGATGCGCTGGCGCAGACGCACGCCGAAATCCGTCCGTTCGTCGCCTTCATCCACGCCTCCAACCGCAGCCTGGTGCGATGAACACTGCGGTCGCGCCCGCGGTTGCGGGCCGGGCGCTGCGGGTCGGATTCGTGGCGGGCGAGCATTCCGGCGACACCCTCGGGGCGGCGCTGATTGGCGCGCTGCGCGAGCGCGTCCCGGAGCTCGAATGCTTTGGCGTCGCCGGGCCGAAGATGGTCGCGGCGGGCTGTCAGGCCTGGGCCCAGGCCGATGAGCTCGCCGTCATGGGGCTGGCGGAGGTGCTCGCACACCTGCCGCGCCTGCTGCGGCTGCGCGCGCGGCTGCGCACGCGATTCCTGGCCGCGCGCCCCGACGTGTTCATCGGCATCGACGCCCCGGAGTTCAACCTGCGCCTGGCCCAGGGGCTCAAGGGCGCCGGCGTGCCCACCGTGCAGTACGTAAGCCCGCAGGTGTGGGCGTGGCGGCAGGGCCGGGTGCGCACCATCGGGCGCTCTTGCGATCTGGTGCTGTGCCTGCTGCCATTCGAGACCGACTTCTACTCGAGTCACGGCGTGCACGCGGAGTTCGTCGGCCATCCGC
>DATIXW010000006.1:0-5103 GCA_035518135.1 Steroidobacteraceae bacterium | reverse complement strand
GTGTGCCTGTGAGCTGACCTGTGCTGCTCGAGAAGCTGGCCCAAGCCGGCCGGTTCACGATCGCGAATACGAGGGTACGGGTGCGCGCGTCGCTTGCGCTGGGCGTAAATGAATAGCTCTGGCCGGAAGTAATGCTCGCAGGTGGCGTGCCGGAGATCGTGAGGGTGTGTCGTGTGCGCTCGTAGGCGTGGGTAGCCGGTGCTACCAGCATCACCGCTGCGCTCAGCAGAATGCGTACCCACAGGCGGTGCTGCAGCGGGCGTACGAGTCTGGTTCGTTCCATGAGGCCTCCCCGACAACACGGGTCGCGCGGCAGGAGGCGCAAGGAGGATCCCAGGCGGATGCTCCGTCACGATGTGCCGCGTCAGCTGCGGCTCACCGGCAACCCCGCTGTCTCAGCACACTGAGACCGGAGGCTTTGCGTCCCCGCCTTGCGACGGGTTTGCTCTTGGCTCGTGGAACGGAGGTGTCGGCTGCCGACACAGCCCGTCACGAGGCTCGGGATCCATAAGACCCGCGTCGCGCGCAACGTGCAAATGTCTCAAGAGCCCGACGTGCGGGTTTGGCTACAGGGAATTTGTTAAGCGGCGCGCTCTAGCCGCGGACGTACTGTCCCGGGGCATCCTCGAGGAGTGCGCCGGCCGCGGCACTGATCGCACGCGCCGGAACCTGCGTGGCCGAGGAGTGCGCGGCGAGCCAGCGTGCCCACGTCGGCCACCACGAGCCTTCATGCAGGGGCGCCTGCTTCAGCCACTCATCGGGTGCGAGCGTCTCGGTGGCGTTGTTCCAGGTGAGCACGCGGTGGCGGCGTTTGGGGTGCACGGGGCCGCTGATGATGCCGGCGTTGTGGCCGCCGCTGGTCAGCAGAAACGTGTAGTCGGGGCTGCGGGTGAGGCCGCGCGTCTTGTACGCCGAGCGCCAGGGAGCGACATGGTCGGTCTCTGTGCCCACGACGAACATCGGTGCGGTGAGGCTGGCGAGATCGATGCGCGTGGTGCCGAGTGTGAAGGTGCCCTGCGCGAGCTCGTTCTTCAGGTACAGCCGCTCCAGGTACTCGCTGTGCATCCGCCAGGGCATGCGCGTGCCATCGGCGTTCCAGGCCATGAGGTCATTGAGCTTGGGGCGCTCGCCGCGCACGTACTGCTCGACCGCCGGTGCCCACAGGAGGTCGCGCGAGCGCAGCAGCGCGAACGCAGCGCCCATGCGCTCGCTCTCGAGCACGCCGGCCTTGTGCATCATCGCTTCCAGCATCGCGATCTGGCTGGGGGTGATAAAGACCGCGAGTTCCCCGGGCTCGCTGAAGTCGGTCTGGGCAGCAAAGAGACTGATGGAGGCGAGCGGGGCTTCGTGGCGCGCCGCGAGCTCCGCCGCGGCGATGGCGAGGAGCGTCCCGCCGATGCAGTAGCCGACCGCGTGCACCGGCTGCTGCGGCACGCGCCGGCGCACTTCTGCCAGCGCCTCCAGAAAACCCAGTTGCACGTAGTCGTCCATGCCGAGCGCGCGGTCCGCGGCGTCCGGGTTCCTCCACGAGATCATGAAGACCGTGTGTCCCTGCTCGACCAGGTAGCGCACCAGGGAGTTGCGCGGCGAGAGATCGAGGATGTAGTACTTCATGATCCACGCCGGCGTGATCAGGATCGGCTCGGCGTAGACGTTCGGGGTCTGCGGAGCGTACTGCAGCAGCTCGATGAGACGGTTGCGGAATACTACCTTGCCGGGCGTAACCGCCACCTGCTTGCCGACCTCGAAGGCCTCGGTGCCGGGTACGCGGCCGCCCTCGACCGCGCGGCGCGCGTCGTCGAGCCAGTACTTGAAGCCGCGGATCAGGTTGTGGCCCGACTCGGCGGCCGTGCGCTGCAGGAGCTCCGGGTTGGTCTGCAGGAAGTTGGCCGGGGATGCCGCCTCGAGCAGCATGCGCCCGGCGAAATTCGCGCGCGCGAGCGCCGCGGCATTCGGCCCGGGCTTCGGTTGCAGAGCCTCCTGCCACCAGGACGCCCAGTTGGCGTAGGCGCGTGCGTAGGCGTTGAAGGGCCAGACGTTCCATGCTTCCCCCGCAAAGCCCAGGTTCTCATGACCGGGCGCGAGCGGCTTACCCGTGGCGGCGCGGGTGAAGAACTGCCAGCTGTCGAGGGTCTTCTCGTAGGCGCTGCGGGCGAGGGCGGCCTGCCGGTCCGGGTGGGCTCCCAGGTCGAGGTACCAGTCCCACCAGGCACGCGCGTAATCATCGGGGGCGAGTCCGCCGGAGACGGCGGCCAGCTGCGCGCGCAGCTTGCGCGCGATCTCGTCGTGCGCCGCCTGCAACTCAGCCCCGTTCGCGGTTGCGGCCGAGGGCTGTTGAGGGCTGTGATAAGGCTGATCGTTCAAGGCGGCCCCCCATAAGAAACACACCCGGAATCATCCTGACCCCGGGTGTGCGTTACCGCCTAAAGATATCAGGCCGCCTTGCGGGGGCCCACTGTCTTCGCAGCAAACTCCGTGCCGATCTGGCTGATCTTCGTCTGGATCTCGGACGTCACCGTCGCAAACTCCTCGGCGCGGGCGCGGAGCTTGTCGACGAACTGGCTGGTGAGCTCGGTGTGCTTGCTCAGCAACTCGTTCGGGTTGGTGGCGGCGAGCGTCGCATTGACGCGGGCAAGGCCTGACTCCAGCACGTCGCCGGCGACTGCGTACTGCAGGCGGGCAATGCGCTCGAGGGCCTTAAAGCCTTCCTGCTGCGACTTGAGTACGGGGGCAAACGCCTCGCGCGTGGCGGCGAGGAACTTGGTCATATCGAAGTTCTGGTCGGTCATGTTCCCTATCTCCTGTCCCGTTTGGGTGTGGAGACATCTTACCAAATCTTGTATGCAGCGCAAGAAGAATATTAAGGTGAGTTTCTCAGCGCTATATTATTATCTATATATATGATTTACAAAGATAAAAGTTATTGTAAATCGGTACTTATCCCTACGGTAATTGTGCGTCGCATACCGACCTACATGCGAAGCCCGGCGTCGATTTCCAGGCAGCGCCCGGTGAAGAGTTCGCTCTCGAAGATGAACTCCACCGCCTGGGCGATCTCTTCCGGCTCGCCGAGGCGCCCGAGCGGGATCGGGGCGGTGAGCTTGGCGAGCGCCTCGGGCTTCATAGCGGCGACCATCGGGGTGCGGATGAAGCCTGGCGCGACTGCGCCCACGCGGATCTGATAGCGCGCCAGCTCCTTGGCCCACACCACCGTCATTGCCGCCACGCCGGCCTTGGCGGCGGTGTAGTTCGTCTGCCCGATGTTGCCGGCGCGCGAGATGCTCGAGATGTTCACGATCACCCCGCCGTGGGCGAAGCGGATCATGTGCTCGGCGGCTTCGCGCGCACACAGGAATACCCCGGTCAGGTTTACGTCGATGACCGCCTGCCAGTCGGCGAGTGACATCTTGCCGACCACCTGGCCGTCTTTCACCTTCACGAGCAGCGCATCGCGCAGCACGCCGGCGTTGTTGATGAGGCCATCGAAGCGCCCGAAATCGGCGGCGACCTGGGCGAAGGTGCTGACGATGCTGTCTTCGCTGGCGACGTTGGCGATGTAGCTGCGGGCGCGGGCGCCTTCCTCGCTGCAGCGCTGGCGCGTCTCCTCGAGATCGGTGGGGTTGGTGTCTAGCAGCGCCAGCTGCGCGCAGCCGCGTGCGAAATGCAGCGCGAGGGCGCGTCCAATGCCGCGGCCGGCGCCGGTCACCACGAGGGTCTTATCACGCACATCCACTTTCTCGTCACTCCTGCTTCGTAAGAAATGAAGTTCGCGCGCGGCGGTCGCTACGCTGGCCGGCGTCAGCGGCGGCGCTTGGGCGGCTCGCTCTTGGGCGCCTTGTCCGCCGATGGCGCCGCGCTCGCGGGGGGGCTGAAGGCCGAGAGCATGGAGGCCTGCATCTTGGCCCACATTTCCATGTTCTGGCGGGCCATCTCCGCCATCGGCGCCATCGGGGTCTCCAGCGCCTTGGCCATCTCGGCCTGCATGAGGTTCTGCTGGCGCAGCAGTCCGCCGATGCTCTGCTCCAGGTACGAGGTGAGCAGCTGCTGGATGGGGTTGCCGTAGAAGCGGATGATCGCCTCGAGCAGCTGCGTGCTGAGCACTGGTGTACCGAACTGCTCCTGACTGGCGATGATCTGCAGCAGGATGCTGCGCGTCAGGTCCTCGCCGCTCTTGTCGTCGATCACCTTGAGGCGCTCACCCTGCGTGATGAGCTTGCGCAGGTCATCGAGGGTCACGTGCCGGCTCTCCTGCGCGTCGTACAGGCGTCGGTTGGCGTATTTGCGTATCAGACGTTCTTCGGCCATGGTTAGGCGTCTTTCAGCCGCGCCCCATCAGCCAACGGGGCCTGAAGCGCGGCACTAGGGCGGCGTAGATACTAGCCCCACTGTATGCAGCGCACAATGATGCCGTTCACGACCCCACCGGAGCGGCGGTGATGCGAAAACCGCTGTGTGTGCCGGTCTTTATCTACTTCATTCGGATGATTCAGTAGTCGTTTCTTCAGTCTTTTTGGCGGCGCATACAGCTTATGGAAACCCCCTTTTCAGGCAGCTCCTTCCGCCCCGAGGAGCTCTACGCAGCCTCCGCCGGGCGCTTCTTTGAATTGCTGAAGAGCCTGGCTCCGGCGGCGGCGACGCCGGGCACGGGCCGGGACTGGTCTCAGCTTGCCGGTCCGCTCGCGGCGCAGTTTGAGCAGTGGCTGCGCCTGTCGCAGTCGGCCGGCCCCTGGTTTGGTGCCGGTGTTGGCAGCCCCGCGGGCGCCGGGGTACCCGGCGCCGCCCCCAATTGGTCATTCGGCCCGCTGCCCCTCGGCGCGGCGGCCGTGCCGCGGCCCGAGGCCGAGCGCGTCTGGGAACTGGCGACGCGTCTGGGGCAACTTCAGACCCAGCTCGCCGTGCACTGGGGCGAGGTGGCGCGCGCGGCCGCGCAGCGCTTCGTCACGCGCGCCGGAGCGCTCAGCGGTACGCCCTCGCTCGAGCAGACCCTCAAGCTCTACGAGCTGTGGGTCGCGTGCGCGGAGGAGGCCTACGGCGCGACCGCGCGCAGCGAGGCGTTCAGCCGCCTGCAGAGCGAACTGGCCAACGTGTCCGCCGCACTCCTCG
>DATIXW010000005.1:0-2709 GCA_035518135.1 Steroidobacteraceae bacterium | reverse complement strand
CGCAACGGCCTCGGGGGTCTGCTTGAGGCCGGTGAAGATCACCTCCATGCCCGCATCGCGCAGCGCGTGCGCGACGACCGTGAGGCCGACCGTATGGGTGTCGAGGCCGAGCTTGGCGAGCAGCACCCGCAGCGGCCGCGCCGGTGTTGCCTGCTGCGCACTCACACGCCGCTCAGCTGGCTATCGGGGTTGTGCACGCCGAAGACCTCGCGCATCGCATCACACAGCTCCCCGTGCGTCGCGTACACCTTGACCGCGGCGAGGCACGGCGGCACGAGGTTCGCACCCGAGCGCGCCGCGGCGCGCACCGCCTCGAGCGCTGCGGCGACGGCGGCGTTGTCGCGGCGCGAGCGCAGGGCACGCACCCGCGCCACCTGCTCTTCCTCCATGCGGTTATCGGCGCGGAAGATCTCGATCTGCCGCTGCTCGCCGGGCAGCACGAGGTGATTCACCCCGACCCACTTGCGGCGTCCCTCCTCGAGGTCCTTGTTGCGCTCGTACTGCTCGCGCCCGAGCGCGCGCTGGAAGTACCCGGTCTCGATGGCGCGCAGGGCTCCCCCCATCGCCATGATCTTGTCGATCTCGGCCATGGCCGCGGTCTCGATCTGCTTGGTCAGCGTCTCCACGTAGTAGGAACCGGCCAGCGGATCGATGGTGTCGGCAACCCCGGTCTCGTGGGCGACGATGTGCTGCAGGGCGGCGCCGACGCGGATGGCCTCCTCGGCCGGCAGGGCGTGCGCCTCATCGTGCAGGGGCGTCGTCATGGCCTCGCCCGCCCCGCCGAGTGCGCACGCGGTGGCCATGATCGCCAGGCGCCCGATGTTGTTGAGTGGCTGCTGCAGGGTGAGCGCGATGGTCGTGGGCGAGGTCATCATGCGGATCTTGAGGGCAGCGGGGCGCGAGGCGCCGTAGCGCTCCTTCATGAGCCTCGCCCAGATCTTGCGGTAGGCGCGCAGCTTGCAGATGCCCTCGAAGAAATCCATGTCCACGTTGATGACGAAGTGGAAGTACGGTGCCACGGTGTCGATGTCGAGCCCACGCGCGAGCGTGGCGTCGATGTAGGCCATCGCGATCGCCATGGAGAAGGCCAGCTCCTGCACCGGGTTCGCCTTGGCCGGCTGCAGCTGCGCGCTGATGATGGAGATCGGCGCCCAGTTGGGGTGATTGCGGATGATGTACTCGATGCAGTCGGTCGCGATGCGCAGGCCGTGCACCGGCGGATAGATGTAGCGGCCGACGCAGGTGTACTCGATCAGGATACCGTTGACGATGTGCAGCACGAAGCGCTGCGGGTCAACGCCCTTTTTCTCCAGCGCCGCGATGATCATGGCGAGGTTTACCGGCTGCGGCGCGTTGCACACGCTCATCAGGTAGCGCAGCTTCTCGAACGGCAGGTCGAAGGCGCGCTCGAGATCCTCCAGGCTGTCGAGCGCCATGCCGGCGCGGCCAACCTCGCCCTCCACTAGCGGGTTGTCGCTGTCATAGCCGTTGGTCGTGGGCAGGTCGTGCTCCAGGATCAGGCCCTGCAGCCCCTGCTCGAGCATGTAGCGTGCCCGCTTGGCCCAGTCCTCGCCCTTGCCGAAGCCGGTGACCTGCGACATCGTCCACAGCGCTGAGCGATGACCGTTCGGCTGCGTGGCACGGGTGAAGGGGTACTCGCCGGGGAAGCCGAGGTCGCGCAGGTAGTCAAAGCCTGCAGCATCGAGGTCCGCGGGGGTGTAGAGCGGCTTGATGGGCCACTTCAGCGCCTGGGTGAGGAAGGGTTCGCGCCGCTCCGGGTGCGCGGCGACAAAGGGCGCACGCGTCTCGCGCTCCCAGCGCCGCTGCTCCTCGCCGATCCCGGGCGCCGCCGTCTGTGCAGGGGGAATGCGATCCAGTGGTCGGCTCATGAGGCCCCCGTCTTGGTGAGAGTGCGCGTGCTGGCGGCCTCAGGGGCCGAACTGCTGCAGCAGGTGCGCGCTGAGGTTGCCAAACAGGTCCATGTCCATGCGCCGCTCGGTGAAGCGCCAGGCGCCGTCCACCTTCGCGAAGCGATCCGCATAACCCCCGCCGATGATCGGCTGCAGCGCCAGCGCCTCGGTCGCCTGATGCACGAGCACATAGGACCAGGAGCGCGCGGCGTGCTCCCCGTCCGGCTCGATGATGACGTTGCTGGTGACGTGACGGGTGCGCGGGGTACCGGTTTGCGGGTACACGCGCGTGAACTGGGTATACATCGCGGTAACGGCGGCCGCGCCGCGCACCGGCTCGGGGAGCGCGGGGACGTAGATGGCCGCGTGTGCGAACAGCTCGCCGAGTCCCTTGAAGTCCGCGCGATCGATGCGCTCGCAGTAGCGGTAAATCAGGTTCTGAATCGCAAAGTAGTCGTCCGCGGTCATGCCTACAGTCCGTAGCCGCCGGCCACGGCGATGCGCTGGCCGGTGACGTAGAGTGCCCGGTCCGAGGCGAGGAACACGACCGCATGGCCGACCTCTTCGGGCTTGCCCCAGCGCTTGAGCGCCAGGTTCTTGTGTACCTCCTTCACCCATGCCTCATCGAACACGCCCTGCTTGGTCAGCTCGAGGAACATCCCGGCCTCGATGACGCCCAGCAGCACCGTGTTGGCACGGATCTTGTGGCGCCCTTCCTCGCGCGCGATGCCGGTGATGAGCGCCTCGATCGCCGCCTTGGGTGCCACCGATATGCCATCGCGCTCCGGCCAGCTGAGGT
>DATIXW010000004.1:0-2862 GCA_035518135.1 Steroidobacteraceae bacterium | reverse complement strand
CAACGGCAAGGTCGAAGAGGTGCACGGCGACGGTGTGGTGGGAGAGCAGCCTTACCTCAAGCCCGGTCAGGGCTTCCGCTATTCGAGCGGCGCGGTCATCCAGACGCCGGTCGGCTCCATGCAGGGCAGCTACCAGATGCTCGCCGACGATGGCGCGCAGTTCGACGCGCCCATCGAGCCCTTCCGCCTTGCGATGCCCGGCATCCTGCAGTGACGCGCTATGCCATCGGAGATTTGCAGGGGTGTGATGAGGAGCTGCGCGCCCTCCTCGCGCGGCTGAAGTTCTGCGCCGACCGGGACCGGCTGTGGTTCGTGGGCGACCTGGTCAACCGCGGACCGGGCTCACTCGCCACGTTGCGCATCGTGCGTGCGCTTGGCGACAACGCCGTCGTCGTCCTCGGCAATCATGATCTGCACTTGCTCGCGGTGGCCTGCGGCGTCCAGCGGCGCCGCCGCAGCGACACGCTCGATGAGGTGCTGGCAGCGCCGGACCGTGACACGCTCATCGAGTGGCTGTTGACGCGGCCGCTCGCGTACGCTGAAGGGCGCGATCTCATGGTGCACGCCGGCGTCGTGCCGCAGTGGACCGCCGCACGCACGCTGGAGCTGGCGGACGAGGTCAGCTCGGCGCTGCGCCGCGATGCGCGCGCGCTCTTCGAGCACATGTACGGCGATGAGCCCGAACGCTGGGACGAGCGGCTCGCGGCACCCGAGCGGCTGCGATTCATCATCAACGTGCTGACGAGGCTGCGGCTGTGCACTGCCGATGGGCGCGTGGACACCAGCCTCAAGGGTCCGCCGCCCCCGCCACCCTCGCCGCTGCGGCCGTGGTTCGAGCACCCGCAGCGGGCGACGCGCAACGTGCGCGTCGTGTTTGGTCACTGGTCGGCGCTCGGGCTGGTCCAGCAGCCGGACGTGCTCGGTCTCGACAGCGGCTGCGTCTGGGGTGGCAGCCTCACCGCGGTCGACCTCGACAGCGATCGCCCCCCATTCAGCGTGCCATGCGCCGCGTACCAGCAGATCGCTGGGGACTGAGGCGCCGCGCAGCGAAGGACCCCGGCCACGCTACCCTGGCCGTATCCAGTGGGCGGCGTCAGTCTCAGGTAGCGGGCGTCGGGGCCGGGCCCCAGGCCACGGCGATCTCCGGAGTCTTCGCAGTGTAGACCTCGGGTGCGAGCTCGAGGTCGACGGACTTGGCCGCTGCGGGAACGATTGGCAGCACCACGCGCTCCGCACCGCGCACATCGAGCTCGCCGACCGCGCCCGGCGTGACGCGCAGCGCCACGCGCACCGGCCACCCCTCCACGGGGGGCCGCAGGGTGAGTGTGCCACTGCCGCTGGCGGCGGTGAGGTCGACGACCAACGTGTTGCGCTTCCAGTACTGCGCCACCGCCGCAGCCGCGCCGCTGCCGCCAACGTCGAGGTAGTGGACCGCCTGCGGCGCGGCAGGCGGCTGCTTGTGCCAGGGCCAATGCAGGTGCGAGCACCCCGCGGCGGCGAAGGTGAATATCAGGAGCGCTGAGCGCAGCCGGGCACCATGAGGTCTGAGTCGCATCCCATGAACTCCTCGTTTCACCCGGCGTACCATACGAAGGCACGGAGGCCACATGCAATCCCTGCAGGCATTCAACTTGCGCCAATGGATCGATGCGAACCGCGCGCAGCTGCGCCCGCCGGTCGGCAACAAGCGCGTGTTTCGGGACGGCGACTTCATCATCATGGTGGTCGGCGGCCCGAATGCGCGTAAGGACTACCACGTCGACCCGGGCGAGGAGTTCTTCTATCAGCTGGAGGGTGACATGGTGCTGAGGACCAGGCAGGAGGGCCGCGCCGTGGATCTGCCGATCCGCGCCGGGGAGGTGCTGCTGCTGCCACCGAAGGTGCCGCACTCGCCGCAGCGTCAGGCCAACACGGTGGGTCTCGTCATCGAGCGCGCGCGCCGCAGCGGCGAACTCGATGGCTTCCAGTGGTACTGCGAACGCTGCGGGAATCTGCTGTACGAGCAGTTCTTCGAGCTCACCGACATCGAGAAGCAGTTCCCGCCGGTGTTCGAGCGCTTCTTCGCCAGCGCCGCAAAGCGCACCTGCACGCGCTGTCACGCGGTCATGGAGCGTACCTGAGGTGCAGGCACGCGTCGTGATCGATGGACGTGAGCTCGCCGTCGATCTCGCGCGCCCGATGGACCTTGCGCTCGAGCTGGATTTCGCAGGTCCCCAACCACGGCATTTCGGCGCTCCGCGGGCGAGCTCGCGTGCGTACGAGACGCCGGGTTCCGAGTTTCGTGGCTCGGTCGAGCGTGGCTCGAGCTGTAACTGCGAGATGATCACGCTCATCCCGCACTGCAACGGCACGCACACCGAATGCACCGGGCACCTCACCCGCGAGCGCCTGGACGCGTGGCGAGTCGTTCCGGCAGGCCTCGTGCCGGCAGCGTTGCTGTCGGTGGCCGCCGAAGCCCCCGGCGGGGAAGGCAGCTATCCGGTGCCACAGCCCGGCGACCGCCTCATCACGCGCCGTGCACTCGAGCAGGCATGGCCGGCGGAGTTGCCGTTCCACCCGCGCGCCGTGGTCATCCGCACGCTCCCCAACGGGGAGGACAAGCGCGCGCGCGACTATGGTGGACAGAACCCCCCGTACCTGTCGCAGGAGGCTGCGGAGCTGCTGGTGAGCCGCGGCGTACTGCACCTGGTGGTCGATCTGCCCTCGATCGACCGCGCGCACGACGAGGGCCGGCTCACCGCACACCGGCTGTTCTTCGGGCTGCCGCGCGGCAGTGTCCGGCTCACCGAGGCAACGCGCGCGGCCGCGACCATCACCGAGCTGGCCTTCATTCCCGAAGCGCTCACCGATGGCGCCTATCTC
>DATIXW010000003.1:0-7827 GCA_035518135.1 Steroidobacteraceae bacterium | reverse complement strand
ACGAGCTCGACGAGGTCGACCGCCACATCATCGCCGCGCTGCAGGCGGACGGGCGTGCGACCAACCAGCGCATCGCGCGCAGCCTGAAGATATCGCCCGCGACCGTGGGGGCGCGCATCCGGCGTCTGGAGAACGTCAACGCCATGCGCGTGGTGGCGGTGACCGATTTTGCGGCGCTCGGCTACCAGGTGCTGCTCGCGGTCGGCATCGAGGTCCAGGGGCGCGCCGCGGAGGAGGTGGCGCAGGAGCTCGCGGCGCTGGAAGAGGTGTTCGCGGTGCACCTCGTGACCGGTGCGCGCGATATCGAGATTCTCGTTGCGCTGCACGATCTCGAGGAACTGAAGGTCTTCCTGCTGCAGGATGTCGCCAAGATACGCGGCATCCGCGCGCTCTCGGCGGGCATTGCCGCGGATGTGATCAAGTACGATTTTGACCGCGCGCAAATCGCATGAAGATCACCTTGCCGCTGCTTGACGCCCTGGACCGCCGCATCGTCGATCTGCTGACGGTGGATGCCCGCGTGAGCAACCGCCAGATCGCCGCCCAGCTCGGGGTGACCGAGGGCACGATCCGCGGGCGCATCAACCGTCTGGAGAAGGGCGGGGCGATCCGTCTCACCGCGGTCACCAACGTCGCCTTTGCAGGCTCGCCGCGGGTGGTGCTGATCGGAGTCCAGGCGCAGCACGGGGAGCTGCGGGCGGTCAGCCAGAAGATCGCCGCGATGCCCGAGATCGGTTGCGTCATCGTGATGCTCGGGCGCTTCGACATCCTGGCCATCGGCCTCTTCCGGGCCCTCGAGGACATCGTGCAGGTGGCCAATAACCGCATACTCGCGCTGCCGGGGGTGCGTCACGTGGAGACTTCGATTGCCGTGAAGACGCTCAAGTACGACTTCCGTGCGGCCAAGATCACCCCCGTACGCCGCGCGGCCCCGCCGCGCGATACGCTCTAGCACCACCCTCAAAGGCTTCCCATGGCTGAACCCTCACCCCTCAAGTCCGCCGCGTTCACTCCGCTGCGCATCGGGCCGCTGACGCTGCGCAATCGCTTCATCAAGTCCGCCACTAACGAGGGCAGTGCCAAGGGTGGGGTGGCTTCCAAGCGGCTCGTCAGCTTCCACGAGGCGATCGCTGCCGGCGGGGTCGCCATGACCACGGTCGCCTATTGTGCGGTCGCACCCGATGGGCGCACGTTCACCGATCAGGTCACGCTGGATGAGGCCTCCGTGCGGCACCTGCGCGTGCTCACCGATGCCGTGCACCGGCACAACGCCGCCGCTTCGGCGCAGATCACGCACGGGGGCTGCTTCACCTTCGTGCCGCCAACGGCCACGCGACGGCCCCTCTCCGCCAGCGGGGGCTTCAACAAGGTCGGCATCATGAGCGGGCAGTGGCGCCGCCAGAAGATGGGAGTGGCCGATCTCGAGCGGGTCGCGGGTGAGTTCGTGCGCGGCGCGCGCCTGGCGCGGGATGCGGGCTTTGATGCGGTCGAGATCCACATGGGCCACGGCTACCTGCTGAGCCAGTTCCTCAGCCCGCTCTACAACCGCCGGCGCGATGCGTACGGCGGCAGCATCGATCGGCGCGTGCGCTTTCCGGTGATGGTGCTGCAACGGGTACTGGAAGCGGTCGGTAAGGACCTGGCGGTCCTCTGCAAGATCAGTGTCACCGACGGTCATCCGCGCGGCAACAGCGCCGAGGACGGGGCACAGATCGCCAGGGCGCTCGAGCGTGCCGGGGCGCACCTGCTGGTGCTGAGCGCCGGGCTGAACATCGAGTCGATCACGACGATGTTCGGTTCCTCCTTTCCAAAGGAGAACCGTACCAGCGTCGGCAACCCGATCGTGGCGGCGGCGATGTTCATCCAGCAGTTCACCGAACCGAAGAACGTTCAGTTCCGCGAGCTCTACCAGCTGCAGAACTCGCGCAAGGCGCGCGCGGCGACCACGATGCCGCTCGCCTACCTCGGCGGGGTGAAGAGCCTGGCGGCCACCGAGCAGGTGCTGGCGGAGGGCTTCGACGCGGTGGCGCTCGGGCGTGCGCTCATACACCAGGCGGACCTGGTGAATGGCTTCGCCACCGGGCGCGTGCAGGAGTCCGGCTGCACGTCCTGCAATCGCTGCGTCGCCATGATGTACACCCCCGGGGGCACCTCGTGCGTGCTCGGGGAGCCGGGCGATGCGCTCCTGAATGCCACCCCGGCTGCTTCGTGACCGCGACCCTGGAGAGCCTGCTCGCCGAGCGCGAAATCGCGCATCAGCTGGCGCGCATCGCGCGCGCCATGGACGCGCGCGCCTGGGAGGCGCTCGATGCGCTGATCGACCCGGAGGCGAGCGCGGACCTCGGCACCGGCAGGATCGCGGGCCGCGCGGCGCTGGTGGCGCTCATGCGCTCCTTCCTCGATGACTGCGGACCCACCCAACACCTGCTGGGCAACCTCACGATCGAGGTCTCGGGCAGCGAGGCGCGAAGCTGCTGCTACGTGGCGGACCTGCACCTGGGCCGCGGGGCGAATGCGCACCTGACGTTCCAGACGCTCGGCGAGTACTGCGACCGCTGGCAGCTGCGCGCCGGCAGCTGGTGGCTCACGGAGCGCATCAAGGTAAACCGCGCGCACGTGGGCTCGTTTGCGGTGCTGGGCCCGGGGCCGCCGAACTGGAGTCCCGCCTGAGCTGCGTTCTAGCCCTGCAGAATGTCCCCGGGACCGAAGTAGGCTTTCATGCTGGTGAACTTGCCGGCCTCATCGAAGGTCATGATGTCGATGACGCGCACGGTCACGGGGCCGATGCGGGCGGTGAAGGCCATCGCCGCCGCGTTGGCGTGCGAGCCGCGCACGGGCGCATCGAGCGCAAGTTTCGCGCCCGTGGCGATCGAGTGCGTGTAGAAGGCACGGATTTCTGCCTTGCCGCGCTTCACCGGGGAACCGACCGGATCCTCGACCGTCGCATCCTCGGCGTAGAGTGCGACGACGGCCTCCACGCTGCCGCTGTTGAAGGCATCGATATAGGCCTGCATCGCGGCCTTCATGGTTTCCTGGCTGGGCATCAAGAGGCTCCGTCGTGAGGGGCGGCCCAGCATACCTGTTCGCCGCAGTCCCTCGTGATCGTTCATTTGGGCGACGAGGCGGCACGCGGTGCAGGGCACACTGCCTTTGATTGCCAGGCGGCTCGAGGGGGTCTTTTGACAGATGCACGCGACTTAAGCGTCGATGTCCTGGTCGTGGGATCGGGAAACGGCGCGCTCACGGCGGCGCTTTGCAGCTATGAGATGGGCCTGCGCGACGTGCTGGTGATCGAGAAGACGCCCCTCTTTGGCGGCACCAGCGCGACCTCCGGGGGCGGTATCTGGATTCCCTGCAGCCGCTACGCGCGCGAAGCCGGTGCCAGCGACAGCTACGAGGAGGCGCTCGAGTACGTGCTCGGGTCCACGCCCGCCGGCGCCGTCCCCCGCGAGCTGCAGGAGACCTATCTGCGGGAGGGCCCGCTGATGCTCGACTTTCTGCACGAGCGCACGCGCGTGCGCTACGAATCCCTGGCCCACTACCCGGACTACTGGTCGACGCTCCCGGGCGCCAAGCACGGCCACCGCTCGCTTGAGCCGGCGCCGGTGGCGCGCAGCGTGCTCGGGGCGGAGGCGGCGCGGCTGCGCGACACGCACCACATGATGTGGATGTTCGACCGGATCGCGATGACGCAGGTGGACGCGCAGGTGCTCATGGCGCAGTTGCCTGGCTGGAAGGGCCTCGCCGCACGGCGCATCTGGGAGCACGTGAGCGATGTCGGCTGGGCGCTGCGCCACAAGCGCTCCCGGCGCATTGCTTGCGGCTGCGCCGGCATCGCGCGGCTGCGCTGGTCGCTGCAGGACCGCAAGGTGCCGCTGTGGCTCGAGGCGCCGATGACGGAGCTGCTGGCCGATGACTGCGGGCGCGTCACAGGTGCGCGGGTGTCGCGCAACGGGGCGAGCGTCGTCGTGCACGCCCGCCGCGCCGTGGTGCTCGCGGCGGGCGGCTTTGAGCACAACCAACAGATGCGCGAGCAGTACCTGCCGCAGCCCACCGATGCACGCTGGAGCGCCGCGGCGGGTACCAACACCGGCGATGCGCACCGCGCCGCCATGGCCCTGGGTGCAGATACGCGCCTGATGAACGGGGGCTGGTGGTGCTCCTCGATCCGTGCACCCGATGATCCGGTGCCGCGGCTGGCGATCATGGACAAGTCCTACCCCGGCAACATCGTGGTCACGCGCCGGGGGCGCCGCATCGCCAACGAGTCGCAGAACTACATCACCTATCAGCTGGAGTTCTACCGGCGCCACACGCCGCAGGACCCCCAGGCCCCCTCGTGGATGATCTTCGATGCCCGCTCGCGCCGCATGTATTTCAATGGCCCGCTGTGGCCGGTGCGCTACCGTCCCGACAAGCGCCTGCCGCAGAGCTACTTCAGCACCGGGTTCCTGACGCGCGCGGACTCCGTCCGGGAGCTTGCCGTGCGCGCCGGCATCGATCCGGAGGGTCTGGAGAAGACCGTGCAGGCCATGAACGACTATGCGCGCACCGGCAAGGATCTCGAGCATGGCCGAGGGGATGCAGAGTACGATCGCTACTACGCCGACCCGCGCATCAAGCCCAATCCGTGCCTGGCGCCGATCGCGGAGCCGCCGTTCTATGCGATGCGCATCGATCCGGGTGATTTCGGCACGCACGGGGGGCTTGTGACCAACAGCGACGCCCAGGTTCTGCGCCCTGACGGCGCCCCGATCCCGGGGCTGTACGCGGTGGGCAACTGCGCGGCCGCGATCCTGCCCACGTATCCCGGGCCCGGATCGACCCTGGGTCCTGCGATGACCTTTGCTTGGCAGGCGGCCAAGCACTTCGCCCGGGGGCGCGCATGAGCGCCGAGAAGCTGCTGGATCCCGCCGAGCTGCTCGCCACGGCACGCCGCGAGACGGGCCTGAGCGTCTTCGACACGCCACCGATCGATGAGCCGCTGGAGCGCCTGACGCGGGCCCTGCGCACCGAGGCCCGTCTCAACGAGGCGGGCGTCCACACCTGGCGAGCGCGCCTGCTCAACACGCTCATTACCCGACTGCGCGCCAGCGACTGGTTTCGCCGTCATCCGGAGATCCTGGCCGAGCAGCTGCCCCCGCCGGTGGTGATCCTGGGGCTCGCGCGCACCGGCACGACGCTGCTGCACCGGCTGCTGGCCACCGACCCGCGCTTTTACGCGGCCGCCTGGTGGGAGGTACGCTTTCCGGTTCCCGCCGCCGATGACATCCAGGGCGAGCAGCGCATCGCGGCCGCCAAGGCGGAAGTGGCGGGGATCCTCGCGGCGATGCCGGATCTGGCGGCCATCCATCCCTGGGACGCGATGGGCGCGGATGAGGACATCATGCTCATCGACCAGACGCTGCTCAGCACCACGGCGGAGTCACTCGCCTGCGTGCCAGGTTACCGCGACTGGATCCATGGGCAGGACCTGCGTCCAGCCTATGCCTACCTCGTGCAGCTCATGAAGTTCCTGCAGTGGCAGAAGAAGCGTCGCGGGCAGCGTGCCGACTACTGGGTCCTGAAGACCCCGATGCATCTGGGCTACGTGGAGGTGATCGCCGAGCAGATGCCGGGGGCGACCTTCGTGCAAACCCATCGCGACCCGCTCGCGACCATACCGTCCTTCGCCAGTTTCGTGCACATGCTGTGGGCGATGGGCAGCGACAGCCCCGATCCGCGCGAGGCCGGACGCCAGTGGTCACAGACGCTCGAGGAGCACCTCAACCATTGCATGGACCAGCGCGAACGGCTGGCCAACCGCTTCATTGACGTCGACTTCCGCGAGACCGTGGGCGAGCCTGTGCGGGTCGTGGAACGCATCTACCGCGGGATCGGGCTGCCGATGACCGATGCCACCCGTGCCGGCGTCAGTGCCTACATGAGCACGCATCCGCGCGAAGGACGTCCCAAGCACGAATACACTCTCGAGGAATTCGGGTTCACGCGCGCCGAACTCGAGCAGCGCTTCAGGCGCTACCGCGAAAAACACATTCTTCCCTTCAACCCGTCGTAAGGTGCAGTGCCATGTTACTCAAGGACAAGGTGGTAATCGTTTCCGGGATCGGCCCGGGGCTGGGCGTCAAGCTCGCGATCGAAGCTGCGCGCGAGGGCGCGCGGGCCGTGGCCATCGGGGCGCGGACCGCGGAGAAGCTCGATGACGCCGAGAAGCGCATGCGCGAGGCCAACCCCGACTGCAAGGTGCTGAAGCTCGTCACCGACATCCGCGATGCGGCGCAGTGCAAGCGCCTCGCCGAGAGTACGGTCAAGCAGTTCGGCCGCATCGACGGCCTGGCGAACAGCGCCTTTTTCTGGGGCACGCAGGGCACCGGCGAGTCAGCCGACCTTAACAGCTGGAAGGACGTGCTTGAGACCAACGTGATCGGCACGATGCACATGACGCAGGCGGTCGTGCCGGCCATGAAGGCGCAGGGGGGTGGCGCGATCGTCAACATCAGCTCCATGGCGACGGTCAAGCCGCACACCGGGGAGATCGGCTATGCGGCCTCCAAGGGCGCGATCAATGTTGCGAGCAAGTACCTCGCCCTGGAGCTTGGCCCCCACAACATCCGCGTGAACGTCGCGCGCATGGGATGGATGCTCGGGGTGCCGGTGCAGAGCTTCGTCAGCCACGCGGCCAAGGAGCAGGGCGTGCCGGAGAAGCAGTTCTACGATGCCGTGTCCGCCAACATCGCCCTGCGCCGCCTGGTGACCGACACCGAGTGCGCCCGCGCAGCGCTGTTCCTGCTCTCTGACTATGCCTCGGGAGTCACCGGAGCGGTGCTGGACGCGAACGGCGGCGAGACCTTCCCGCCGTAAGCGAGCTGCAACCGCCGGCGGGCGTGCCTCAGGCGGCCGTTTCCGCCTCCTCGAAGCGCGAGGGCATCCCCACCACGCGGTGCTGGACGCCTTCGACCTGCTTGAGGAACTCCTGCTTGCGGGCGCGCTGGTTGTAGAACTGCCGATACCAGATGCGCGACTTGTGGAACGGGCCATCCCCGGGCACCTGCAGCACCTGCAGTGCCGGGCGCTTGTTCGCCCACACGTCGAAGTCCTGGGCGAACGCAAGGCGCGAGGCTTCCTGGTAGGCACGCGCCGCGGCGACGTCGGCCTCCGTCGCGACCTTGTTCTGCGATTTCACCAACAGCGCGTGCCAGACCTTGATCACCCCGTCATCGACGGCCGTATGACCGATGAAGATGATCGACTCCCCCATCCCGAGCATGTAGGAGAGCAGGAACCCGGGACCGTGGTAGGTGGTGTCGGTGGTGAGAATGGGGCTCACGCCATCCGGGGTGACCAGCGTGCGGTGGCCGCCGCCTTGGATCTGCGTTGCCAGGTGTCCCTTGAACTCGCACCGGAAGAACTTGACCGTCTCGCCGTGAACCGGGCCTAAGTGGGAGCAGTCGGCAATATTGTCGATCACCTCCTGCCCGTGGCAGCTGATGACGCCGAGGTGATCGAACTTCCAGCGCACCCACTGCGGATCGTTCCACTGTGGCAGCGAGGGCGCTTCCCACTCCGGCTCCCCGCCCTCGGGGTCGTACCACACGAAGATCGCGCCCAGGCTCTCCACGATCGGCCAGGCGCGCACGCAGGCGGCCTTGGGGATCGGCGCCTTGCTGTAGGGGATGTCGTTGCACTTGCCGTCGGGGCCGAAGCGCCAGCCGTGGTAGGGGCAGCGGATCGAGTCGCCCTCGATCTGCCCGTCCTGTACCACGTAGGAGGTGTTGTTGCGCGCCAGGTGCGTGCCCATGTGCGGGCAGTAGGCGTCCAGCATGACGA
>DATIXW010000002.1:0-2252 GCA_035518135.1 Steroidobacteraceae bacterium | reverse complement strand
GACCGGGGCGTGCTGCTTGAACAGTTTCAGTAAGTCTTTCATGGCTTCAGTCCTGCTCCAGCTCGACGTTGATCCCGAGCGATCGGATTTCCTTGACCAGCACGTTGAACGACTCGGGCATGCCCGCATCCATCTGGTGATTGCCGTCGACGATGTTCTTGTACATCTTCGTGCGGCCGTTCACGTCGTCGGACTTGACCGTGAGCATCTCCTGCAGCGTGTAGGCCGCGCCGTAGGCCTCGAGCGCCCAGACCTCCATCTCGCCGAAGCGCTGGCCGCCGAACTGCGCCTTGCCGCCGAGCGGCTGCTGCGTGACCAGGCTGTAAGGCCCGGTCGAGCGCGCGTGCATCTTGTCGTCGACCAGGTGGTTGAGCTTCAGCATGTACATGTAGCCGACCGTCACCTGCCGCTCGAAGCGCTCGCCGGTGCGGCCGTCGTACAGGTAGGTCTGACCGTTCAGCGGCAGGTCGGCGAGCTTCAGCATGCGCTTGATCTCCTCCTCGCTCGCGCCATCGAACACCGGCGTCGCCATCGGCACGCCGCTGGAGAGATTGCGCGCGAGCTGCGTGAGATCGACATCGTTCAGGCTGTCGATCTCCTCGCGCTGACCGCCGGTCGCGTTGTAGATCTGCCCGACGAAGGCGCGCAGGTCGGCGGCCGCCGCCTGCTGCTCGAGCATGCGGCCGATCTTGAGGCCGACGCCCTTGGCCGCCCAGCCGAGGTGCGTCTCCAGCACCTGACCGACGTTCATGCGCGAGGGCACGCCTAGGGGATTCAGCACCACGTCCACCGGGGTGCCGTCCTCGAGATAGGGCATGTCCTCCACCGGTACGATGGTCGAGATCACGCCCTTGTTGCCGTGACGTCCCGCCATCTTGTCGCCCGGCTGTACGCGGCGCTTCACGGCGAGGTAGACCTTGACCATCTTCAGCACACCGGGGGCGAGATCATCGCCCGCGGTGATCTTTGCCTTCTTGTCGTCCAGGCGCTTCTCGAAAGCCTTGCGCTGCAGCTTGAGTCTTTCGGCTGCCTGCTCGAGCTGCGAGTTCGCCTCCTCGTCCTCGAGGCGGATCTCGAACCACTCCTCGCGCGGCACTTCATCGAGATACTCGCCCGCGATGGGCGTGCCCGCCTTGAGCTTCTTCGGGCCGCCGGCAGCGGACTGACCGGTGAGCATGCCGCGCACGCGCTGGAACAGGTCATCCTCCAGGATGCGCTGCTGATCGGCGAAGTCCTTGCGTACCCGCTCGATCTCGGCCTTCTCGATGGCGAGCGCGCGCGAGTCCTTGTCCACGCCGTCGCGCGTGAACACGCGCACGTCGATCACCGTGCCATCCATGCCCGGCGGCACGCGCAGCCCCGTGTCCTTCACATCGGACGCCTTCTCGCCGAAGATCGCGCGCAGCAACTTCTCCTCGGGAGTGAGCTGCGTTTCGCCCTTGGGGGTCACCTTGCCGACCAGGATGTCGCCGGCCTTCACTTCCGCGCCGATGAAGGCGATGCCTGCCTCATCGAGCTTGGCGAGGGCTGCATCGCCGACGTTGGGGATGTCGGCGGTGATCTCCTCCGGCCCCAGCTTGGTGTCGCGCGCCACGCAGGTGAGCTCTTCGATGTGAATGGTGGTGAAGCGATCCTCCTGCACCACGCGCTCGGAGATGAGGATGGAATCCTCAAAGTTGTAGCCGTTCCAGGGCATGAAGGCGACGAGCAGGTTCTGCCCGAGCGCCAGCTCGCCAAGATGGGTGGAAGGTCCGTCCGCAAGCACATCGCCGCGCGCGATCGCATCGCCTGCATGCACGAGCGGCCGCTGGTTGATGCAGGTGTTCTGATTCGAGCGCGTGTACTTGGTGAGGTTGTAGATGTCGACCCCGGGCTCCCCCGCGGTAGTCTCTTCATCGTTCACCCGCACCACGATGCGCGAAGCGTCGACCGAGTCCACGGTGCCGCCGCGCTTGGCGATGACGGTGACGCCTGAGTCGATCGCCACCGGACGCTCCATGCCGGTACCGACCAGCGGAGTCTCCGAGCGCAGTGTCGGCACCGCCTGCCGCTGCATGTTCGAGCCCATGAGCGCACGGTTGGCATCGTCGTGCTCGAGGAACGGGATGAGCGAGGCCGCCACCGACACGATCTGCTTCGGCGACACATCCATGTAGTTGATGCGCTCGCGCGGCATGAGCGTGAACTCGTTCTGGAAGCGGCAGGACACCAGCTGATCGGTGAGCGCGCCGTCGGGTGCGAGCACCGCATTG
>DATIXW010000001.1:0-20390 GCA_035518135.1 Steroidobacteraceae bacterium | reverse complement strand
CGCTCGATGCAGAACTCGATCCCCTGGTGATAGCAGGCCTCGAAGTGCAGGCTGTGGTAGTCCGCCGCGGCGCCCCAGTAACGCCCGAAGAGCGCATCCTCCCCGACGAAGAAGATGGCCGCCGCGACCACGGCACGTCCGTGCAGCGCCAGCTTCACCATGAAGGCCTGCGGCAGGGCGCGCGCGATGGCCGTGAAAAAGCCGCGCGTGAGGTAGGGCTCATGTCCGTGGCGCAGGAACGTGTCGCGGTGCAGTTCGTAGATACGCTCGAGCAGGGGCGCATCGAGCTCGGCGCCAAAGCGCGTCTCGAAGCGCACGCCGGCATCGGCGACCCGGCGACGCTCGCGCCGCGCCTTCTTGCGCTTCTGCGCGGTGAAGCTTCCGAGGTACTCCTCGAAGCTGCCGTAGCCGCGGTTCACCCAGTGGAACTGACAGTCGCGCCGCAGCAGCCAGCCGCGCTGCGCACACGCTGCGCGCGCCGGGCCATCGAGAAACAGCGCGTGCACGCTCGAGAGCGCGTGTCCGTGCGCATAGTGCTCGAGCTCTTGCAGCAGCCGTTCACCCACGGCGGTGGTGTCGAGTCCGGGCCGCGTCAGCAGCCGCGGCCCGGTTGCCGGTGTGAAGGGGGCGGCGAGGGTGAGCTTGGGGTAGTAGCGCCGGCCGATGCGCTCGTACGCACGCGCCCAGGCGAAGTCGAACACGAACTCCCCGAAGGAGTGGTTCTTGATGAACGTGGCGGCCGCCCCGGTCAGCCCCTGCGCATCGCTGAGCGTGAAGTAGCGCGGTTCCCAGCCGCTGAGCGCCCCGACGCACTGCTCGCGCTCCAGCGCGGCGAGGAATTCGTGGCGGGTGAACGGGTTGCCGCCCGTGCCCAGGGCATTCCAGGCCTCGGGTGCGAGCTCCTCGATGCTGCTGTGGACGGCTGCCGAATCCCTGGGCATGTCGCTAAGGTAACGCGTCTAGGGCCCGGTATGCGTGTCGAGTGCCTCCAGGTAGCGGTCGGCATCGAGCGCGGCCATGCAGCCGGCGCCGGCGGAGGTGATGGCCTGCCGGTAGACGTGGTCGGCAACGTCGCCGGCGGCAAACACCCCGGGGATGCTGGTGGCCGTGGCCCCGCCCTCCAGGCCGCTCCTGATGCTGAGGTAGCCCCCCTCGTGCATGGCGAGCTGCCCGCTGAAGAGGGCGGTGTTGGGGACGTGGCCGATGGCGATGAACAGGCCGGTCACGGCGAGCTCACGCGTGGCATGGCCGTTCACGCTCTTGAGGCGCACGCCGCTCACACCCTCGGCATCCCCGAGCACTTCCTCGACCGTGTGGTTCCAGATGAGCGACATCTTGCCCGCCTCGACCTCCTTGAAGAGCCGGTCCTGCATGATCTTTTCCGCGCGCAGCTTGTCGCGGCGGTGGATGAGGGTGACGTGCGCGGCGATGTGCGCCAGGTAGAGGGCTTCCTCGACCGCGGTATTGCCGCCGCCGACGATCGCCACGCGCTGGCCGCGGAAGAAAAAGCCATCGCAGGTGGCGCAGGCGGACACTCCGTGGCCGCGGTGCTTCTCCTCGGACGGCAGCCCGAGGTATCTGGCGGTGGCGCCGGTGGCGATGATGAGCGCATCGCAGGTGTAAGTCCCCGCATCGCCGCTCAGACGGAAGGGCCGGGACTTAAGGTCCGCGGTGTGCACGTGATCGTTGACGATTTGCGTGTTGAAGCGCGCGGCGTGCCGGCGCATGCGCTCCATCAGCGCCGGACCCTGCAGGCCCTCGACGTCCCCGGGCCAGTTGTCGACGTCGGTCGTGGTCATCAGCTGCCCGCCCTGTTCCAGACCGGTGATCAGCAGCGGGGCACGATTGGCGCGGGCCGCGTAAACGGCCGCGCTGTAGCCGGCCGGACCTGAGCCAAGAATAATGAGGCGGCTGTGGCGGGTGCTCGTCATGGGGGTTCTCAATGGATTCAAAGCCTCAAGGATGGTACCCAAGCCCTATAATGGCGGCCTTCTATCTTACGATGGAGATCTACCGGGTTGGCTGAATCCTCGGCATCCGCGCGCACTGGCGCGCGCTTTACTTCGGCCGTGAGCCGCGGCCTGCGCGAAAGCGCGATCATTGCCATCGGCATCGTGGCAATCGTGCTGCTCGTGGCGCTGAGCACCTACAGCCCCGCAGACCCGGGGTTTTCCTTCACCGGCAGCGCTGCCGCGGTCCATAACCGCATCGGCGTGATCGGCGCGTGGCTTGCCGACGTACTCTTTTTCCTCTTCGGGCGCCCGGCGTTCCTGTTCCCACTGATGCTCGGGCTCGCCTGCTGGGGCATGCAGCGGCGCATCCGCGCGGAGAGCTCCTCGCGCGCCAACACCGCGGTGCGCGTCGCCGGCTTCCTGCTGGTACTGATCGCCAGCTGTGCGCTCACCACGCTGCACTGGCAGCCCGGCACCCTGCGCCAGAGCGCCGGCGGGGTCGTCGGTGCCCTGGTCGGCAACGGGCTGGCCGCGGGTGTCAACTTCCTGGGTGCGACGCTGCTCATGATCGCGGCCTGGATGGCGGGGCTGGCGCTCGCCTTCGGGGTCTCCTGGTTCACCATCATGGACCGCCTCGGGGCCCTCACCTGGGCGGGCATCGGCTGGCTGCGCGCACGTCTGGTCTCCTCGCGCGATGCGGCCGAGGGGCGCGAGCGGCGCCAGGCCCGCAAGGAGGCCGTGGAGAGCTCGCAGAAGAAGTCCGCCGCGCGCTCCCCGCCGCGCATCGAGCCACCGACGCCGATCGTGGAGAAGAGCGCGCGCGTCGAGCGCGAGCGGCAGGTGCCGCTGTTCGATCCGCCCAAGGCCAACGAGCTGCCGCCGCTGAAGCTGCTGGATGATCCGCCGCCGCGCGAGCCGCTGTATTCCGCGGAGGCGCTGGAAGCGCTCTCGCGCCTGGTGGAGATGAAGCTCAAGGACTTCGCCATCGACGTCGAAGTGGTCGCGGTGCAGCCAGGCCCGGTGGTCACACGCTTTGAGCTTCGGCCCGCCCCCGGGGTGAAGGCCAGCCAGATCACCGCGCTCGCCAAGGACCTGGCGCGCGCGCTCTCGGTCCTGAGCGTGCGCGTGGTGGAGGTCATCCCGGGCAAGAGCGTCATGGGGCTCGAGATCGCCAACGAGAAGCGCGAGGTCGTAACGCTCGGCGAGATCATCCGCTCGAAGGCGTACGACGAGCTCAACTCCCCGCTCGCCCTGGCGCTGGGCAAGGACATCGGCGGGCAGCCGATGGTCGCGGACCTGACCCGCATGCCCCACCTGCTGATCGCCGGTACTACCGGCTCGGGCAAGTCGGTGGGCATCAATGCCATGGTGCTGTCGCTGCTCTACAAGTCCACCGCCGAGCACGTGCGCCTCATCATGATCGACCCGAAGATGCTCGAGCTCTCGGTGTACGAGGGTATCCCGCACCTGCTCGCCCCGGTGGTGACCGACATGAAGCAGGCGGCGAACGCGCTGCGCTGGTGCGTCGCGGAGATGGAGCGCCGCTACCAGCTCATGGCGGCGCTCGGGGTGCGCAATATCTCCGGCTTCAATCGCCGCGTGAAGGATGCGCTGGAGGCCGGCAAGCCGATCAAGGACCCGGTGATGATGCTGCGCGCCGCGAACGATCCCTCGATCGATCAGCGCGACATCCAGGACCTGACGCCGCTCCCCTACGTGGTGGTGGTGGTCGATGAGCTCGCCGATCTCATGATGATCGTCGGCAAGAAGGTCGAGGAGCTGATCACGCGACTGGCACAGAAGGCGCGCGCCTCGGGCCTGCACCTGATCCTGGCCACCCAGCGTCCCTCGGTGGACGTCATCACCGGCCTCATCAAGGCCAACATCCCCTGCCGCATCGCCTTCCAGGTCTCGGCGCGGGTGGACTCGCGCACCATCCTCGATCAGATGGGCGCCGAGACGCTGCTCGGACATGGCGACATGCTCTACCTGCCGCCGGGGACTTCCCTGCCGACGCGCGTGCACGGCGCATTCGTGTCCGACCAGGAAGTGCACCGGGTCGTCACCGCCCTCAGGAGCTCCACCCCCCCGAGCTACATCGAGGAGGTGCTGTCGGGGCCGAAGACCCCGATTCCGGGTCTCGCGGGCGAGGAATCCGAGATGGGTGCCGGTGCCGAAAGCGCCGAGCAGGACCCGCTGTACGATGAGGCCGTGCGCATCGTGACCACCGAGCGCAAGCCCTCCATCTCCTACGTGCAGCGGCGGCTGAAGATCGGCTACAACCGCGCCGCGCGGCTGCTGGAGGCGATGGAGATCGCAGGTCTCGTGGGCCCGCTGCAGGCGAACGGCGCGCGCGACGTGCTCGCCCCGGCCCCCCCCGAGGACTGAAGGAACACCATGCGCTTTGTGATCCGCTCGCGTTCGGCAGCGCGGCTGCTGGCGCCCCTGCTGCTCTGGGGGGTAACGCTCGCCCAGGCGGCCGGCACGCCGCTCGATGCGTACCTGGATAACCTCAAGACACTGCGGGCGAGCTTCCTGCAGACCCTTGCCGATCCGAAGGGCCGCGAGATCGACCGTGCTACCGGCACGCTGCTCGTGTCGCGGCCCGGTAAGTTCAGCTGGGAGATCCACCCGCAGTCGGTGAACGGCGGCAGCACGGGGGCAGGCCAGCTGATGGTCTGTGACGGCACGAACCTGTGGTTCTATGACCGCGACCTGCAGCAGGTCACCGTCAAGCCGGTGGATGCGGCGCTGACGGCAACCCCGGCCATGCTGCTCTCGGGCACCGGGGACCTGCGGCAGAATTTCAAGATCACGGCCGCCGGCAACCGCACCGGACTCGACTGGGTGCTGGTCGAGCCGCTGGCGGCTGAGGCTGATTTCCGCAGCGCGCTCTTTGGCTTCGCGAACGGTGAGCTCAAGCGCATGATCGTCGAGGACAAGCTCGGTCAGACCGCGACCATCATGTTCCAGCAGATCGTGCGCAACGTGCCGCTGGAGGCGAGCGATCTGAGCTTCACGCCGCCGAAGGACGTCGATGTCATCGGCACGCCCCATCCGTGAGAGGGTGAGCCAGGGGCGCACCGGCCCGTGAGCGCACGCGATCTGTTCGAGGCCGATGCGCTGCGGCCGCTGGCCGATCGCATGCGGCCGCGCACCATCGAAGAGTTCGTCGGCCAGGCGCACCTGCTCGGCCCCGGCAAGCCGCTCTCGGCGAGCATCGCCGCCGGGCGCCTGCACTCGCTCATTCTCTGGGGCCCGCCGGGCACCGGCAAGACCACGCTCGCGCGCCTCATCGCGCAGGCCTCCAACGCGCAGTTCATCCAGCTCTCAGCGGTGATGGCCGGGGTGAAGGACATCCGCGCGGCGGTCGAGGCGGCGCGCACCGCGCGCACCCGCGATGCGCGCCCGACGCTGCTGTTCCTGGATGAGGTGCACCGCTTCAACAAGGCGCAGCAGGACACGTTCCTGCCGTATCTGGAGGACGGGACGCTCACCTTCGTCGGCGCGACCACCGAGAACCCGTCCTTCGAGGTGGTGAGCGCGCTGTTGTCGCGCGCGCGCGTGTACGTGCTGCACGCGCTCGGGGTCGAGGACCTGACGGCGCTGCTGCGCCGTGCGCTGGTGGATAGCGAGCGCGGCCTGGGACGCGAACACCTGCAGGCCGAGGATGCCGCACTCGATCTCATGGCGCGCGCGGCCGATGGCGATGCGCGCCGCGCGCTCAACATGCTCGAGCTCGCCGCGGGACTCGCCGAGGCGGGCGCGGCGGGGGGCACCCTGACGCTGGCGCTCGCGCAGGAGGTTGCCGGCGGCACCCACCGGCGCTTCGACAAGGGGGGCGAGCAGTTCTACGACCAGATCTCCGCGCTGCACAAGTCGGTGCGCGGCACGGATCCGGATGCCGCCCTCTACTGGTTGTGTCGCATGCTCGATGGCGGCTGCGACCCGGTGTATCTGGCGCGGCGTGTGGCGCGCATGGCGGTCGAGGACGTCGGGCTCGCCGACCCGCGCGCCTTCGCACTGACGCTCGATGCCTGGGAGGCGTACGAGCGCCTGGGCACCCCGGAGGGCGAGCTGGCCCTCGCCACCGCGGTCGTCTACCTCGCCTGCGCGCCCAAGAGCAACGCCGTGTACGTCGCGATGGCCGAGGCTATGGAGGATGTGACCCGCTACGGGACTCTGGAAGTGCCCCTGCACCTGCGCAACGCGCCGACGCGCCTCATGAAGAACCTGGGGTTCGGGCGCGGCTACCGCTATGCGCACGATGAGCCGGACGCGTTTGCCGCCGGTGAGCGCTACCTGCCGGAGACTATGCCCGATCGGCGATACTACCGTCCCGTGCCGCGCGGGCTGGAGATCAAGATAGGCGAGGCGCTCGCGCGGCTGCGCGCGAAGAATGAGTCGAAAGGCTGACATCCGTGATTGATCCGAAACTGTTGCGCAGTGATCCTGAGGGCGTCGCGCGCAATCTCGCCCGCCGTGGCTTCACGCTCGATGTGTCCGCGCTCAGGGCGCTCGAGGAGAAGCGCAAGCCCTGGGCGGTAGAGGTCGATCGGCTGCGCGCCGAGCGCAACGCCAATGCCAAGGCGGTCGGCATGGCCAAGGGCAAGGCTCAGGATGCCGCGCCGCTCATCGCCAAGGGCGAGAGCCTCACCGCCGCTCTAGCGCAGGCCGAACACGAGCTCAGCGCCGTGCAGGAGGAGCTTGAGCAGTGGCAGCTCGGCCTGCCGAACCTGCTGGACGCCTCGGTTCCCGAGGGCCGCGACGAGGGAGCGAACCTCGAGGTGCGCCGCTGGGGCGAACCGCGCCACTTCGCGTTTAAGCCCCGCGATCACGTGGAGGTCGGGGAACGCCTGCGCGGCCTGGATTTTGAGGCGGCCGCCCGCATTTCCGGCGCCCGCTTCGTCGTGCTGCGCGGGCAGCTCGCCCGGCTGCATCGGGCACTCGCCCAGTACATGCTGGATCTGCACACGTGCGAACATGGTTATACCGAGGTCTATGTGCCCTATCTCGTGCAGCAGCCGGCGCTGGTGGGCACTGGGCAGCTGCCAAAGTTCGAGCAGGACCTGTTTGCGGTGCGCGGCGAGCAGGGCTTCTACCTCATTCCGACCGCCGAGGTGCCGGTCACGAATCTCGTGCGCGCGGAGATCATCCCGGCGCAGTCACTGCCGCTGAAGTTCGTCGCCCACACACCCTGCTTCCGCTCGGAGGCCGGCGCGGCCGGTAAGGACACGCGCGGCATGATCCGCAATCACCAGTTCGAGAAGGTCGAACTGGTGCAGATGGTGCGCCCGGAAGCCTCCTACGCGGCGCTGGAAGAGCTCACCGGGCACGCCGAGACCGTGCTGCAGCGCCTGCAGATTCCCTATCGCAAGGTGGCCCTGTGTGCCGGGGACACCGGCTTTGCGAGCGCCAAGACCTACGATCTGGAGGCATGGCTGCCCTCCCAGCAGCGCTACCGCGAGATCTCCTCCTGCAGCAACTTCGAGGCCTTCCAGGCGCGACGCATGCAGGCACGCTGGCGCAATCCGGACATGGCCAGGCCCGAACCGCTGCACACACTCAACGGTTCCGGGCTCGCAGTCGGTCGCACGCTGGTCGCGGTGCTGGAGAATTTCCAGCAGGAAGACGGCTCGGTGAGCGTGCCGGGCGTGCTGCAGTCCTACCTCGGCGGGCTCACACGCCTGGCGCCGTAGACTATCGATAATCGATAGCCATATACTGCTTTTCACGATGAAACGTACGCCGCGCAAGCTTGCTCCGGCGCGCGCGCGCGACCCGCTGTTCAACCGTTCAGTGGAGAAGGCCCTCGCGATCCTCGAGGTTTTCGGCGGCGAGCGGCGCGCCCTGAGCCTGGCGGAGCTCGCCGCCAGCGTCGGCATGACCACGAGCTCGGCACAGCGTTGCGTGCACACCCTGGTGCGCCTCGGGTTCCTGCGCCGCGATCTGGGGGTGAAGCGCTGGGTGCTCACGCCGCGTCCCCTGGCGCTCGCGCATGCCTATCTCTCCGGACATGCGCTGCTTGAGCATGCCACCACGCACCTGATCGATCTGAACCAGGCGAGCGGGGAGTCGGTGAGCCTGTCGGAGCCGGAAGGCAGCGACATGATATTCATCGCGCGCTTCCCGAGCCTCAAGCGCTTCTATATCCACATGCCCGTCGGACGACGCCTGCCGATGTACTGCACGGCCTCGGGTCGGGCCTACCTCGCCGCCTTGCCTTCTGCGGCCGCGCAACGCATCGTGCGACGTTCCGAACTCAGGGCGCTCACGCCCCACACGCTGACCGATCCGGCCGCCATCCTGCGCCGCATCCACGAGGCGCGGGAGGCGGGGTACTCCTGGTCCGACCAGGAGTGCTACCGGGGCGACCTGTCCATCGCCGCAGCCATCCTCGGTGTGGACGGGGTGCCGCTCGCGGCGGTCAACATCTCAGCACCCACCAGCCGCTGGACGCTGCCGGAAATGCACGCCAAGCTCGCGCCGCTGCTGCTGCAGACCGCACGCGCCGCATCACTCGGGCAGTCGCTCCTGCGCTCGGCATGAGTCCTCCGCAGGAATAACCCCATGCCCGAGCTCAGCCGCTCTTTGCAACCGCGCCACATCACCATGATCTCGATCGGCGGCATGATCGGGGCGGGCCTGTTCGTCAGCAGCAGCGCTGCGATCGCGGCCACGGGACCGGCGATCGTCATCAGCTACCTGATCACCGGCACGCTCGTGCTGCTGGTAATGCGCATGCTGGGCGAGATGGCGATGACGCTGCCGAAGGTGCGCTCGTTCACGGAGTTCGGGCGCGCGGGGCTCGGCAACTGGGGCGGCTTCGTGGCCGGCTGGCTCTACTGGTACTTCTGGATGATCGTCGTGCCGGTCGAGGCGATCGCCGGTGCCAACATCCTGCACGCCTGGTTTCATCAGGTGCCGCCGCTGGCCTTCGGGCTGATCCTCATGGGCGTCATGACCGCGGTCAACCTGATGTCGGCCCGTTCGTACGGCGAGTTCGAGTTCTGGTTCGCCTCCATCAAGGTCGCGGCGATCATCGTTTTCATTGCGCTCGCGGCCGCCTACGCGTGCGGCTTCACGTCCCCGACCGGCAACACCTTCGGCAACCTGACCGGGTACGGCGGGTTTGCGCCACGCGGCGTGATCGCCGTGCTCTCGGGGGCGGTCACGGTGTACTTCTCGCTGACCGGCGCGGAAATCACTACCATCGCGGCCGCGGAGTCGCAGGAGCCGGCGCGCGCGATTGCGCGCATGAGCACGACCGTCATCGTGCGGATTCTCACCTTCTACGTCGGCTCGGTGCTGCTGATCGTCACCGTGGTGCCGTGGATCCTGGTGAAGTCCGGCGAGTCGCCCTTCACGCTCGCCCTCACCACGATGCAGTTCAAGTGGGCGAGCCTTGCCATGAGCGCCATCATCCTGACGGCGGTGCTGTCGTGCCTGAACTCCGCGTTCTATGTGTGCTCGCGCGTGCTGTTCGTGCTCGCCGAGCATGGCGATGCGCCGCAGTGGCTGGTGCAGCTGAACGCACGCCGCGTGCCGACGCGTTCGGTGTGGATGGGCAGTATCGCCGGAGTGCTGGGCATGTTTGCGGCCACCGCGCATTCGCAGACCGTGTTCGCCTTCCTGGTCAACGCCTCCGGTGCCCTGATGGTGTTCATCTACATGATGATCGTGGTCGCCCACCTGCGCGTGCGCCGCGCGCGCGAGGCGCGCGGGGCGCCGGTGCCAGGGCTCACGATGTGGCTGTTTCCCTGGGCCAACTATCTGGCCCTCGGGGGGATGGCGGCCGTGCTGGTGGGCATGGCGCTGACGCCGGACATGCAGCGCGACTTCAAGGCGAGCATTCTTTCACTGGCGGTGGCGCTCGCCGCCTTCCTCATCGTCAATGCGCGCCGCAAGGCACGCGCCGCGACGCGCCCGGTCCTGGAATCTTGAGGGGCAGGGCGCGGCGTTGCGACGCTCGACGCCGCGAACAGTTCTTGAACCTGAGTTTTGGCGTTGTAATCAGCGAGTGGCGTACTGAGGGGACGCCGCTCATGACCAAGGGAGACTCTATGCGGCACATTCATTATCGGGGCGTTCGTCGGTCCACGGCTGCCCATCCGGTCCTGTGCGCGCTCGCGGCGCTCCTGCTCCTCGGGCCGCCCGCCTGGGCACAGCAGCAGGCCGCGGCCACTGAGGCTGCAGCGGCCCCGGCTTCCTTGCAGGAGATCACGGTCACGGCCACGCGACGCGAGGAGTCCCTGAGCAAGGTGCCCATCAGCGTGACGGCGCTGACGCAGGAAGCTCTCGATGACCGCGGTGTCAAGGATTTCCAGGAGATCGCGCGCTTCACGCCCGGTGTCAGCTTCGACAACTCCGGTACCAACAACATCTCGATCCGCGGCATTTCCGGCAGCGGCGGTGCGGGCACGACCGGCATCTACCTCGATGACACGCCGATTCAGATGCGCGCGCTCGCGTTCAACCCGGATGAGGCGCTGCCGGAGTCCTTTGACATCGACCGCGTCGAGGTGCTGCGCGGACCGCAGGGTACGCTCTTTGGCGCCGGCTCCGAGGGTGGCACGGTGCGCTACATCACCACGCAGCCCAGCCTGACGCGCACTTCCATCTACAGCCGCGAGGAACTCGCGAATACCGAGGGCGGCGCGCCGAGCTACGAGGGCGGCGCCGCGCTCGGCGGCCCGGTGGTGGATGGGGTTTTCGGTGCGCGCCTTGCGGTGTCCTGGCGTCGCGACGGCGGTTATATCAACAACATCAACCCGGTCACTCTGCAGCAGGTGGAGAAGGACGCCAACTTCCGTGACCGGCTGCTGATACGGCTCTCGGGCCTGTGGGCGCCGTCGGACAACTGGACGCTCTCGCCGAGCATCTATTATCAGGATGCCGAGCGCAACAACATCGACAACTACTGGCCGCTTTACTCGAACCCTTCGAGCGGCCACTTCACCGACGCCGACCCGACGCTGCGCAAGATTCCGGACCGCTTCTACCTCACGTCCCTGAAGGTCCAGGGCGATCTTGGGTTTGCGCAGTTCATCTCCAACACCTCCTACTTCCACCGCAAGGAGCAAAGCGGTTACGAGGGCACGCTTTACAACCTGGGCTACTACCAGACGTTCATCGGCTCGCAGACGCTGGTGGACGCCGGGGGCATTCATCTGCCGGTCGGGGCGCTCAACTACACCTCCCCGTCGACGGTGGATAACGGCCAGCAGAACATCACGCAGGAATTTCGCCTGCAGTCGAACGACGCGGCCTCGAAGCTGCTGTGGACCACCGGGGTGTTCGTCACCGTCAATCGGCAGACCTACCTCGAGCAGATCCATGATCCGCTGCTGAACGAGCTCACGGTCGCCCTCACCGGGCAGCCCTACACGGACATCTTTACCGACGATAGTGGCAACCCGGTGACCTACGTTCCCGGCTACCCCAATGATTCCTACTTCCTGCAGACCTACGCCAAGGACAAGCAGTACGCCGCCTTCGGCGAGCTGACCTACAGCTTCACGGACTGGCTGAAGGGAATTGCCGGAGTACGCTTCTCCAAGAACAAGTACTCGTTCGACACCTATACCGGTGGGCCGCAGCTGTTCAGCCAGCCGCGTTACGGCAGCGGCAACAACTCGGAGAATGCCACCACGCCGCGTCTCGGGTTACAGGCGCAGGTTGACCCGAACAATCTGTTCTATTTCACCTGGGCAAAGGGTTTCAGGCCCGGTGGCGCGAACAACCCGCTGCCCCAGGCCGCCTGCGCGGAGGATTTTCAGATCCTGGGCATCAGTCAGGCGCCGGCCACCTATGGCTCCGATACCGTGCAGAGCTTCGAGGTGGGTGCCAAGAACAACATCGCGAACCGCGTCCACCTCGCGACCAGCGTCTACTACATCAAGTGGAACAACATTCAGCAGACCGTGATTCCGCCGGTCTGTCAGATCTCCTTCATCGCGAACCTGGGTGAGGCGGTCGCCAAGGGCGCGGACCTGCAGGCGGATATTGCCGTCACCGACCACTTCAACGTCGAGCTCACCGCCGCATACACCGATGCGCGCTATACGGCGGATTCACGGCTCAGCCCTACCGAAACCACACCGGTGGTGGCGAACGGCGATGCCATCACGGGACCTGCGAGCGAGACCGGCGGCGGCCAGCCCACCGCCCCGGTGACCGCAACCCTGGGACTTGAGTACAAGTTCACGGCGTTTACGCGTTCCGCGTTCGTGCGGGCCGATGGGGTATACAAGGGGCGCGCCAAGTGGGTGACGCCGGGTCAGGATCCGGGCTCGCTGCAGTACGACACCGGCAATTTCACCCTGCCCGGCACGGTGTACACGAGCATGCGCGCGGGCATGGACTTCGGTGAGTGGCAGGTGAGTGCCTTTGTGGAGAACCTGGCCAACCTGCACCCGATCATCGACTATAACAACACGATCTGTCCGTCGGATGTCACGACGCCGGCCTGCAGCCAGGGCGGCGGCGAGCGGCTGCTGCGCGAGTACACCTGGCGGCCGCGCACCTACGGCATGACTTTCATCTACCGCCGCTAATGGCCTCCCGCCGCAGCCGCGCTTCCGCGCGGGGGGTACGGTGCTCAATCCCGGGCCTGGGACTGGAGCGCCGCATGCCGCGCCGCGATTTCCTGCAGGGCGCCCTGGTGGGGGCGGCGAGCACCCTGGGGGGCTCGCTCCTCGGCGGCATCACCGCCGCCGGGGCATCCGAGGGTGCACAGCCCGATGACTACCCGCCCGCGCGGCAGGGCCTGCGCGGCGCCCATCCCGGCTCATTCGAAGCAGCCCACGCGCTGCGTGACGGGAAGCCCCAGGGGACCCCGCGGGACACCGCGGAGAGCTATGACCTCGTCGTGGTCGGGGCCGGGATCAGCGGCCTGGCGGCGGCATACTTCTACCAGGCGGCCACCGCCCGGCGCAGTCGCATCCTGATCCTCGACAACCACGACGATTTCGGGGGCCACGCCAAGCGCAACGAATTCCTGCTTGCGGGTCAGTTGCAACTGGTCAACGGCGGCACGCTCGACATCGACAGTCCACGCCCCTACAGCGCGGTGGCCAAGGGGCTGCTGCGCACGCTCGGCATCGATGTGCCGGCCCTCAGCCGTGCCATCGAGCACCGCCAGTACTACGCGCACCGCGGCCTGCACGGGGCGGTATTCTTCGACGCCGAGACGTTCGGAGCCGATCAGCTGATCACGGGCTGGCGCTCGGTACCGATGCGCAAGGTGCTGCAAAGCGCACCGCTTTCGGCCCAGGCCCGCGACGACCTTGCACGACTCGAGGAGGCGCACGTCGACTATCTTCCGGGTCTTACGCAAGCCCAGAAGAAGGAACGCCTCGCGAGCATCAGTTACCGCGACTTCCTGCGCGATCTCGTCAAGGTCGATCCAGCTGCGCTCCTCGTGTGCCAGCGCCTGACGCACGGGGAATGGGCCGTCGGCATCGATGCGGTGTCCGCGCTGGATCTGTGGGGCTACGGGTTCCCGGGATTCCAGGGGATGGGCCTCTCGCGCCGTGCGACGCCGCGCATGAGTCCCACGGCAGCCGGGTACCTTGAGACCGGCGGATCGGCGCGCTGCCATCTTCCGGATGGCAATGCGACCATCGCGCGACTGCTGGTGCGGCGGCTGATCCCGGGCGTCGCCCCCGGAAGCACGGTCGAGGATGTCGTCACGGCCCGCTTTGACTACGGGCGCCTGGATCGGCCGGACTCCGCCGTGCGCTTGCGCCTGAACAGCACGGTGATCCATGCCCGCAACCGCGCAGGGCCCGGGGTGGAAGTGGTCTACCTGCGCGACGGGGTGCCGTGTGCGGTGCAGGCACGGCAGTGCGTGCTGGCCTGCTGGAACATGATGATTCCGTACCTGTGCCCGGAGCTGCCGGCGGCACAGCAGGCGGCACTGCACTCGCTGGTCAAGGCGCCTCTGGTCTACGCCAACGTGGCGCTGCGCGACTGGCGCGCCTTCCGTACTCTTGGGGTGAGCGAGATCTACGCGCCGGGCGCCTATTTCAGCAACCTCTACCTCAATCCCATCGTCGACATCGGCACCTACCGCACGGCTGCAGACCCCGCGCAACCGACGCTGCTGCGGCTGGAGCGCACCCCGTGCCAGCCCGGACTGAGCGAGCGGGAGCAGAACCGCGCCGGGCGCGCGGAACTGCTCGCCACCTCCTTTGCAACGTTCGAACGGGAAATCCGCGCGCAGCTGGCACGGATGCTGGGGGCGGCCGGATTTGATCCCGCCCGCGACATCCAGGGAATCACGGTGAACCGCTGGCCGCACGGCTACGCCCCGGAATTCAATTCGCTGTTCGACCCGCTGCTGCCGCAGCAAGAGCAGCCGCAGGTGATCGCGCGTGCCCGCTTCGGGCAGATCGCGATTGCCAATTCCGACGCCGGCATGGCGGCCTATACGGATGCCGCCATCGATCAGGCACACCGCGCGGTCACGGAGCTTGTGCACGCCTAGGGGCGTCCAGGCTCGCTCAGGACTTGTTCTTGTAGACCTGCTTGCCCTGGAAGTAAGTGGACAGCACGCGCGTCTTGGTGATCTCGTCCGGATGGCCCGCAGCGGCGAGTGCGAAGATGTCGCGATCGAGGATCACGAAGTCCGCCGACTTGCCCGCCTCGAGCGAACCGGCATCGGCGGCGATGTTGAGCATCTGCGCGCCGTTGATGGTGTAAGCCTCGACAACCTCCGCGAGCGTGATGCGATGCTGCGGGCCGAGCGCCGGCTGGCCGGGCAGGTGCCGGGTAACGGCCGTGGCCATGTTGATGAAGGGACGCGGGTCGCGGGTGTCGACGGGTGCATCGGAGCCGGCGGTGATAATCGCGCCGGCGTCCTTCGCCGCGCGCACCGGGTAGGCGTTGTTCTCGTAGTAGCTGCCGCTCGGGTGCAGCGCCTGGTAGCTGTTGCCGCTGACCGGCTGTACGAACGGGATGACCGTCAGGTCGTACTCCGGGTCGGTGTACATCCACGCGTAAGTGAAGGCGACGTAGAGGTGATCGCGCCCCAGGCGCGCGACGTCGGCGGGATCGGCGAGCTGCAGGTGTGCAAGCGCATCGCGGGTGCTGCTGACCCCGTCGGCCGCGCGTGCGGCCTCAATCGCATCGATTGCGGTGCGCGCCGCGCGATCGCCGATGACGTGGATGTGCAGGCTGTAGCCGGCCAGGTGCATGCGCCGGGCGTACTCGAGGATGACGGCGCGCTCGTGCTGCAGCTGCCCGGCGGAGATCGCACACTGCCCCGGGTGGTGGCCGTGCGCCTTGATGAACGCTCCCACCTGCTCGGGGCTCGCGTAGTCATCCGGGTGCGCCCGCACCTCCTGGCACAGCGCCGAAGCGGTGTCGACGTAGCCGGTGACCGTCGGCAGTCCCCTCGGGTCGATGGCGTAGATCGGCTGCAGCCAGGGCCTAAGGCTTGCTCCATCGGGCAGCGTCGGCGGTACGGCGAACGGGTTCCCCTCGATTACCCCGTCGGCGAAGATCTTGATGGCGTCGGCGCGGATGAGGCTCGTGGCGGCGTACTTGTCACGGATGGTGTTCGCCTGGGCAAGGATATGCTCGTAGTCCACCTGGCCGTCGGGCTTGCGTGTCGCCGAGGGGTCGAAGAACTGCGCCAGCTCCACGCGCACGGTCAGTTTTCCGCTCGCCAGCAGCTTGTCATAGATGACCTGACCTTCCGGCGCGGCGAAGGCATCCAGGACGCCCGTAATCCCCACGCTGTTGAGCTTTTCGGGAACGCGCTCGGGCACCTTCTCGACCTCATCGAGGGCCAGATAGAGCATGCTGTGCCGGCTGACCATGTTGCGAGCATCTTCGGTCACTATGCCGTTGGGTTCGCCAGTCTCGTCCACGCCGATCAGCGCCTTGTAGGCGGAGAAGTCACTGGCCAGCGTTGCCTTGGACAGCCCGACCACCTGGCCGGAGGCGTTCTTGGCCTGCGCCAGCGCGAGGCTGTTGAACGCGCTGTGGTGCCCGTCCTCGCCCAGCAGTTCAATCTTGCGGGTGGTGGAAGCCGCATCGAGTGCCGCCCGCAGCGTCCGGTGGTGCGCATCCGGCTGATTGCCCGCGCTGTAGTTCCACTGGAACACTTGTAGCGAGCCCCCGGCCGGGGTCTTGTAGTGTGCCAGGCACTCGGACACGAACTGCGAGAGCTGCTTCAGGCTGACTTCGTGGTCGTCCAGGTCGCAGACGTCAAGATCGGGGATGTCGAGCGGGTGGATATGCGCGTCGATCAGACCGGGAAGCACGAGCTTGCCGCCGAGATCTTCCACGCGGGTGTTGGGGCCGACCCACGCCTGCACGGCGGCCGAGGAGCCGACAAACACTACTCGGCCGTCCTTCACCGCGAGCGCCTGCGCGATCGAGCGCTCCTTGTCGACGGTGTAGATCTTGGCATTGCGCACTACCAGATCGGCGGGCGTGGGCGTCGCGGCGAAGGCGGCTCCCGCGACAACGATGCTGAGTACTGCACCGAGCAACGACCGACGGCACAAGTCAAACATGAGCACTATCCTCGAACCGATCAGTAGGCCGGAGCCGGCGCCGGACCTGAGCTCGCAAGCGCCTGTACGACCTCGCGGCGGGTGGCCTGTACGTCGGCCAGCGGGATGTGACGGGCACCCGTGACCTCCGCGACGGTGAACGGTCTGGGGGTCTGGCCGGCAGCCGGAAAGGTCGCAGCCAGCCAGTTGAGCACACCGGCCAGCTGTGCATCCGACAGCACGGAGTTTGCAGCCCCGGGAACACGCAACACGTAGTTGCGTCCTTCGCTGGTGCGCATGTAAAGCGGCAGCACGCCGGCCAGGGGCGGGACCTTGCCCGGAACCCCGTGAGCGCTATCCCCGTGACAGCCCATGCAGTAGAGCATGTAGTCCTGCGCCGGGCTTGCCGTGGCCGCGTGGACCCCCAGGAGCGTCGCGACGGCCGCAGCTGCGGCCAACGGTGCGCGCGCCATGAGAGTTACGGCGCCGGCGGCGCGACGGTCTTGCGGTGCTCGCGCACGGCGGCGCCCTCGAGCGGCTGGGCGCGCTCCGCGGCGATGTCCGCCGCGCTCAGCGGCTGGACGGCGGTGGGCGCGTGGCCCAGATCGAACACGACGAAATTGAGCGTCGCGGCGAGAGTCGCATCGTCGAGGCGCGCGAAGTCCGGCATCTTGAAGTCGAAGTGCTTGTCATCGACGGTGATGTCGCCGAAGAGTCCGAAAAGCACCGTCATCGCCAGCTGCCGCCGTCCCTCGGCGCTGGCCGCATAGCGCGCCGGGTAGGACGTCAAAGGGGGTGCCAGCGAAGGCAGCCCGGCTCCCTGGGCGCCATGGCATACCGCGCAGTTCGCCTGGAAGCTCGTGGCACCCTGGGGAAACCTTGGGGCAGGAGTATCGGCCGCCGCAACGGAGAGTGACAGGACCACAGCGCCGAGAAGCGCGCAGGTACGCACACGCGCCCCGCCGCGCGCGACGGCACACCGGATCATTTTTCGGCGACTCCGAGAATCACGGACACCGAGCAGTGATAGTTCGCGTCGGCGTTCGCCATGCACCAGTTGAGGTCGTTGTTGCGCGAGGGGCGATAGGGGGGCTTCTCGCGCTCGTTGCGGTTGCACTCGCAGTTGCCGCAGCTGGTCTTTCCACAGCAATCGTTGTACGAAATGATGTAATCGCGGCCATCGCCGGGGTTGTGGCAGGTGCCGATCCAGGTGATGGGGGAGGGCGCGGCTCCCGGGGGGCAGGAGGTCGAGCTGCCGCCGCAGCAGGAACACAGGAAGCCGTCGATCGCGCAGTACTTCCAGTAGTCGCAGCTCTCCGGGCCACTGGCCTTGGGTTTGCCTTCGGCCGCCTGCGCACGGCTCGCGCGATCGATCGGCAGCAGCGGCAGCAGCGCCGCGCCCGTGAGTACCTGGCCGAGCGTGCCGAGGAGGCTCCGGCGCGAAGTGCGCCGCGCCAGCGAGCGCGACGAATGTTCAAAGATTTGATCGAGAGAACGCATCAGGTGCCCCGCAATCTCAAGGGTTGAGCATCATCCACGGCGTCTGACCAAGATGCTTCTCGAGGTGCTTCATCTGCCCCGTGAGCGCATCGAAGATGGCGACTTCGGAGTCGGCGGTCGCGGCAAACAGCAGCGGCGCCGGATCCTGCGAGACCTGCACGGCGAGCACGTTCTTCAGGCCGCTCGCGTGTACGGGCCAGCGGGCCAGGCGCTTGTGCGTCGCCATGTCGAACACCCAGATCTCGGTGCCGCCGTCCTTATGGGTGCCTTCACCGCCTTCGTGCATCGGGACGTACAGCCGGCCGAGCTTGCGATGGATTGTACCGACCTGCTCGGCTCCCGGACGCCAATGGCCTTTCTCGGCCGCCGTTACGAGCGACCAGACCGGCGCAAATGCGGGCTTCTCGCCCGAGAAGTCGACCTCGTGCACTTCTCCGAGGAAGGACAGGAACGCGTAGCCCTTGTCGATCGGGATCCCCTGCACGAACACCGGGTCGGTGTCAGGATTGAAGAACGGTTCGGACATCGTGCGCGCGCTCTCATGCCCGTCCGCATCGAGAGTCACCGTGAGGAGCCGGCCGCTTTCGCACATCGACGAAACGCGGTTGGGACCTGAGGGGATCACGAGCACACAGCCCGCGGTATCGATCTCACTCAACACCTTCAGATGGGTCGGGTCGAGCACGCCGAAGGAGGCGGCGGGCGTCACGTAGGAAGCGTAGACGAAATGGCCGTCCTCGCTATAGGCCACGCCGAACAGGTTCGGCGCGGTCATCACCCGCTTGTTCGGCAACACGATCTCTCCGGCCGGAGAGAGGGTGGCGTTGTCCGTGAACTCGACGAGGTCGGTGCGCGTCCCACGGCTGCCGCGGGAGAAGTACGTGGTGGCGACGGCGGTCTTGGAGCCATCCGGGGAGAGATTGAATTGCGCCGTGAAGCCGGCATCAATCTGGCCCAGGTGCCGATAGGTATCCCCGTCGTAGAGCCGGACGCGATAGTCGATCTCGTTGTCGAACGCTGCGTCGAAGAGGTAAACCCAGTGCGGGCTCTTCGGAGGCAACTTCTCGACACTCATGTGCTCGGCCGCCAATGGCGGCGGCGGGGCGGCCGCCGAGGCGGCCTGCGCGCAAAGACCCAGTACAGCTGCAGCCACAAGTGGTGCTGATCGCATCGGTTTCCCCAAGCCGGACACGCTGATGAGGTGCGTTTTACATCGCGGGCAGGCCCGCGGCGACGGCTTTGAAACGAGTCTGGCACAACCCCGATTAGGGGGAAAGGTGGCGTACAGTAAACGGCTGCGGTTTGACCGACGGCACCCCCTGCCGTAGAGTCTGCGGCCCACACGATTGATAAAAATCGATAATCGATAGACCCCGATGCCCGCCTTAGCGCTGCAGTCGCTGTGGTCCGCTACCGCGCCCCCCGGGCCCGAGTGCACCCGCCTCGATGGACCTCAGAAGGTACAGGTCGCGGTGATCGGTGCGGGCTACACCGGATTGAGCGCGGCGCTGCATCTGGTGCAGGCTGGCCGCGAGGTGGCGGTCCTGGAGAGCGCCGGCCTCGGCGAGGGTGCTTCGGGCCTGAACGGCGGCCAGGTCATCCCCGGGGTCAAGCACGACCCCGACAAGCTGGAAGAGCTGCTCGGTCCCACCGCGGGGCGGGCGCTGATCGATACGGTGGCCTCAGGTCCGAGCGTGGTCTTCGAGCTTATCGAACGGCTCAAGATCGCCTGCGATCTTCGGCGCAGCGGCTGGATTCAGCCGGCCAGCTCTGAGGCTGCGCTCGCCGCGCAGGTCTCGCGCGTCGAGCAGTGGCGCCGCCGCGGCGCGGCGGTGGAACTGCTGTCGCGCACCGAGGTGCAGCGGCTGACCGGCTCCGCCCGCTACTGCGGTGGCCTCATCGACCGGCGCGGGGGCTCGGTGCAGCCACTGGCTTACGTGCGCGGTCTCGCCCACGCGCTGCTGCGTCAGGGGGGACACCTTTATATCCACACCCCGGCGCTGAAGCTTACGCGTGCGGGCGAGCTCTACCACATCGAGACCCCGGGCGGCAGCCTCAGCGCACCGCTTGTCATCGTCGCCACCAATGCCTACACCGGCTCCCTGACAGAGCCGCTGCGGCGCTCCGTAGTCGCCGTGCCTTCCTTTCAGGTCGCCACCGCGCCGCTCACCGAGGCGCAGCGCGCCGCAATCCTGCCCGAGGGACAGGCGGCGTCGGATACCTGCAGGCTCCTGCGCTACTTTCGCCTCGACAGCAGCGCTCGCCTGGTCATGGGCACCCGCGGCTCGTACTGCGCGACCCCCACACCCTACACGGCGCGTCATCACTACCGCGCCGTGCGCGAGATCTACCCGCAGCTCGAGGGAGTCGGTTTTGAGTATCACTGGGGGGGCTTCGTTGCCCTGACGCAGGATCACCTGCCGCACCTGCA